>NZ_SMLM01000004.1:0-300000 GCF_004682015.1 Ramlibacter henchirensis
GAGTGTCGGGGTCGCTCACGTCGAGCGCATAGATCAACTGCCCGCCCCGGCGCATGCCGACGTACAGGTACACCTTGTCGCCGTCCGCGGCGACCAGCTTGCCGTCGCCGTTGACGTCGTTCTGGTAGACGGACACGGCGCCGTCGGCGAAGTAGGGCTTGGGCTTCGCAGCATCGATCAGCTCGTCGTTGTCCCGCAGTCGCTTGAGCTTCTTGAAGAACTCCGGGAAGACCATGCCCCACTTCTCGTAGCCGTCGGTGTCGTCCTGGCCGCCCTTGACCGCGCGGAAGATGCCGTCGTTCGAGCCGTAGTACACCACCACGTCCCGGTCACCCGCGGTGCGGTTGTAGTTCACCACCGCCGGCCGCGAATGCAGCAGGTCGCCGTGGATGTAGGCGCGGCTGTCGGTGTTGGACTCGTCGGTGTTCTCATCCTCCAGGTTGTCGGCCCCGCGGATCCATTCGATCAGCGCGTCGCGCTCCGTCGCGTCGGCGGCTCCGAGGTTGGCCGCCGAAGGCCCGCTCGAGCTCGAGTTGCCCGTGGCGAAGCTCACCGTCGACAGCGCGGCACCGGCGACGCAGGTGCCGTCGCAGGTGTACAGCTTGCGGTTGGTTCGCAGGGTCGAAGTCGCCAGGTCGGCGCGCATGCGCTGGGCCGCCCCGCCCTTCTCCACGACTGCGCCGTCGGGTGCATCGCTGCTGGAACCCGAAGCGAACGCCCAGTAGTTGGAGTTCTTGGTCCAGAAGCTGGTGATGTCCGGCAGCAGGAAGCCCTTGGCCGTGTCCTCGACCGGCTTCTTGTTGCGGTCGACCAGCACGGGGTCGAGCTTGGCGTCCAGGCCGATCTGGTACTGCTTCAGGTTGCCCGGCCAGCGCGGTTTCGCATTCGGGTCCGGCCGGAACTGGCCCATGTACACCTGGTTCAGGAACGTGCCCCGCACGTTCACGCTCACCGGCAGCGTCACCGCGGCAAACACGGAGTTCACCGGCTGCATCTTGCGCAGCGCGCTCAGGATCGCCTTCAGCACGGACTGCCCGTCCTCGCCGAGGGCGTACTCGCCGCCGCCCGCGAGCGCCGCGCTCTGGAGCAAAGCGCGGGCGCTTTTCTGGTTTTGCGTATTGAAGTTGTTGTCCTGCGGGTTCTGGATGGCGACGGTGTAGGTGGTCGCCTTCTGGTCACCCGTCAGGCTCGAGACGAGGTCGACCCGGTTCATCGTGCGGGCGTACTCGTCCAGCCAGTTGGACTGGTAGTTGCTGGGCGTGAACTTGATCGGGTCGCTGCTGAGCACGCCGCCGATGTCGCTGAGCAGCGTGCGGGAGTCGCCGTCCTCGCTGGAGTCCGGCCCGCCGTTGCCGACGTAGATGATGTAGTTGGGCTGGCAGACGTCGCCGATCGGGCTGCGGTAGTTCGAGCCGTTCTTCGCATCCGGGTCATAGACGCTGGAACTGAACCCCGCGTATGCCACCTTGCCGCCGAAATACAGGTACGCCTCGTGCATCGTCTTGGCATACGGGGCGTTGTTCGCTGTCGGGATGCCGTCCTTGACCGTGTTCCAGAGCTTCGTCCGGTTCTCCGTGACGTTCATCGGCCGGATGTGGGACCGCACGTAGCCGCCCTTCGTGCCGCTCGACGGGTTCATCAACATCAGGCCCATGTTGATGTTCTTCACCATGTCGTCGACCTCCGCGCGCGTGTAGCAGCCGTCGGGCACGCGCGGCAGCTCGGGATCGGAGGGGACCGTGCAGGTCGGGAAATACGGCGACGTCAACGGATTGGTCAGGATGTGCAGCACGTCCTTGATCAGGTCCAGCTTCTTGTTGCCGGAGCCGTTGGGCAACGGCGTGATGCTGCTGTTGTTGGACGCCGCGTTGTCGACGATCAGCAGCAGGTTCGGACGGGTGGCATCGCCCAGCGGGTTCCTCAGGAACAGGTCCACGTCCTCGGCGCGAACCGCCGACGTGGCCAGCAGCATGGACAGGCCTGAGAACGCCAGAACCCGCAGGGGGCTGCAGCGCGCGCGAATCTTCATCGTCGTTTTCCTCCAGAAGGGCGGAAGGCACAGTTGCGTCTAAGGCATACACGCCGGCACCTCAACACACGGCCGTGCTCACCCTCCTTCGCGCTGGCGAGTTCGATGCGGCCGAGTTCCCGTCGCGCTCGGCAACTGCCCCGACTATGCCGTCCTCCTCGACGAGCTACCTTAGTTGCGTCCTGTGAACGCGGCACGGGCATTCCGATGGCCGGTCGCAATCTGTTACCAAGTGGCTTCGTAGACGTCGCGCCGCCACATCGATCTGAAAGGCCAACCTTTGGAATTCCGGGGGACGGATAGGCCCCCCACCCCAGATGCCGTTTTCGCCGGGGTTCAGCCAATACCGCCCGCGCCGGGCTGCAAAGCTTCTAGCCGCTTCAGCACGTCGGCCACTTCGCGATCGATAAGCCCAATGACGTGTTCAATGTCGGTTCGCTCGGCGTCTGTGAGGACAGCACGAAGTCGCTGCTCCAAGATTCCGCGCAAAGCGGCGCGCTCTGCCAGCTCCGGACTCGCAATCCGTAGGTCTCCTCGTTCAGGACCTGCGACGCGGCCAACTCAGGGGAACAGCAGGGGGAACGCTCGCGGTACTCCCCTACTCTGCTCACCCGCTTACTGGGGGCGCAGTGTGTCCAGTTCGAGCTACCACGGAGAGTTCGAATCAGCTCACCGTTGTTCACACGCCGACTGCGACTCCACCCCTGCCGCCAGCTACGGAAGACAGGGCCGCACAACTTCGCGCAGCCTTATTAGGACTAGCGCGACCAGGCTGTGCGCGCATGGACCTTCCACGAGGGGTAAGAAGATGGCGACACGCACCGGCGCCTGCTCTCGCCCAACCACCAAGCTCTTTTGGAGCGGAGGCAGTCTCCGCCAGCTCACATGGTCGGGGGCATCTTGAACAGGATCGCCCAGCACGTCACGCACGACTATCCAGCGGCACCTAAGTGGCAGTGTTCCTCGTCCGGGGACCACCGGTGCCGCAAACAGCAGGCGCTATCGCCAACAAGCCGGCCACAGCGGCGGCCTCCGGGGTGGGCTACTGGAGGCACGCAGCCATCCGTCAAGGTGAGATGGCGCCAGCCGGAGGCGCTGTGACTCAGCGGCTTGTGACAGCTTGCTCTAGCTCTCGGAGGAACACCGTCGTGTCGAGGAAGTAGTTCGGATACGCGCGCTCAAGCGAGGTGAAGGCGTCGACGGAGACAAGCACAGCCTCCGAGCCGGGTGTCTTGGCTGTCTCCGCCTCAGCCTTTAGGTATTCCTCGGAAGCTTCCACTAGTTGGCTTCGTGGAAATCCGCGAACGGTCATCATTCCCTTCGCGGGCTCGAGGGTCAGCAGGTGATAGTGGTCGGACTTCTTCCCTTTGCGCACGACCTGGATAGCGTGCTGGTACATCGCGAGCGCATATCGCACGTTGAGGCGCGCCTCAATGTCTTGGATTTCGTCGGTCAGCTCTCGAAAGTGGACCGGCGTATTAGGCACTGGAGGGCAATCTTCCTTCGCGGCGAACACGCTGCCCATTAGAGCGAAGAAGCGAAGCCAGTCGGCCTCGCCCAAGCTGGACTTCAGAGCCTGGCTGAGGAAGGTTCCGACGGTTTCCACGGCCGTCGCCCAGGTGTGCTGTAGGCGCGTGCGGATCTGCATTTCAACGTAGAGGCCGTTGAAAACTGACGGGCCTTCACGATCGCTGAAGTAGCGATCATGTGGACGCCACGCGTACTGGTCCCCACGTGAACGCGGAACTGACACCTCCCAGCGCTACACCGAGAGCCAAGCAGAGTACTCCGAAGAGAGAAACCCAAGCGCCTGACGCTGAGGCTCTCTCAACGTCGCTGCGCAGGGACTTGAGCGCAGCTGATTGCTTACCGCGCTCCTGTTCGAGGGCGGCTGCAGCGTCCCTCCGCATGGCAGCGATATTCTCCTGCACGACCGCCAAATGGTGCTGCAGCCCCTCAACGCGGACTCGCAGCGCGTCGACTTGCTGTTCTAGCGGGCCGATGTTGGGCAGAGACTGCCACCCGATACTCGCAAATGCATCGACGCGCGCTTCTGCGCCTTCCAGAGCACCTGTCGTTACGTGAGTCCGGCGGCGCCCAAAAACAGCAGAAAACCAGGCTCGCACATCGCCGCGGAACTTGCCGGGGGTAAACACCTCCAGACGGGTCTGCAGCTCTTGCGCCACGATGTAGATGGCGATGAGCTGCAAGACGGCAGCCCACGCCACAGTCCACCTGCTGCCTGCGCAGACCACAAGCAAGGTAACAACTATGACGGCGCACAGCGCAGCCACGAACGGTCGGAAGAAAGCTCGAATCCTGTTGGTGATCATCCTGCCCCACTGTCACCAAACTGTCACCGGGCGCAGAAACAGAAAAGGCCCGCTGCGTTATTAATAGCGGGCCTTTGTTGTGCTGCATCAGGGGTTTTGGTAGGACGTGCAGGATTCGAACCTGCGACCAACGGATTAAAAGTCCGCTGCTCTACCAACTGAGCTAACGTCCCCCGCTCTTGCCGCGAACGTCGCTCGCAGCAAAGCCCGCGATTATAGCGGGAGCAAGGACGTCTTCCGGCGCACGAGCGTGTCGAGCACCCAACCCGCCGCACACTGGCCGAACGTCGCCGTCACGGCGACGACGGAACCGTAGCCGCTGCAATTGAGCGAGCCGTCGCCCTCGATCGCGCATGACGCATCGGGCGGCGCGACGGCCTCGCGGCTGAAGACACAGGCCACGCCGATGCGCTTGCCCTCGCGTGGCGCGCCATGGAACTTGCGCAGGCGGTAGCGCACCTGGGCCAGCAGCGGGTCGTGCGTGGTGCGCGAGAGGTCGTCGATGTCGACCTTGTGGGCGAGCCGCTTGCCGCCCGCCGCGCCGCAGGCGATGAAGGGCGTGCCTTCGCGCAGCGCCCACGCGGCCATCGCGACCTTGGCGCGGGCCTCGTCGCACGCGTCGATGACGGCGTCGACCCCGCGCGGCAGCAGCGCGGGCCAGTTGTCCGGCTCGGCGAATTCCTCCACGCCGTGCACCTGGCAGCCGGGATGGATCTGCGCGATGCGCTCGCGCATTGCGATCACCTTGGCCTGGCCGAGCGTGGCGTCGAGCGCGTGCACCTGGCGGTTGATGTTGGATTCGGCGACGTGGTCCAGGTCCACCAGCACGAGCGAGCCGATGCCGCTGCGGGCCAGCGCCTCGGCGGCCCAGGACCCCACGCCGCCGATGCCCACGACGGCCACGCAGGCCCGCCGCAGCGCGGCCGCGCCGGATACGCCGTACAGCCGCTCCAGGCCCGAGAAGCGACGCTCGAGGTCCGCCGTGGGCGCGTCCAGCGCGTGCTGCATCAGCGCAGGCGGGCGAGGCGCTCGCGCGCGGCCAGCGCCGCTTCGGATTGGGGATAGGCCTTGACCAGGTCCTCGAGCGTGCGGCGCGCGGCGGCGTTCTCCTTCAGCTCGATCTGGCAGTTGGCGATGGAGAGCACCGCCTCGGGCGCGCGCGAATGGTCGGGCGCCGTCTGGATCAGCGTCCGGAAGCTGCCCAACGCGCCGCGGTAATCGCGATTGGCGTACTGCGCATTCCCCAGCCAGAACAGGGCCGAGGGACGGTAGCCGCTCTGCGGATGGCGGCGCAGGAACTCGGTGAAAGCGTTCTGCGAGGCCGCGAAGTCGGACCGGCGGAACACCGCCAGCGCCGCCTCGAACTCGCGCTGCTCGTTGGGGTCGGCCACGAACTCGCGGCCATCGACGTTGACCGTGATGGGCTCGATGCGGCGCAGCCGCTCCTCGACCGCCACGGCCACGTCCTTCTGCCGGCGCTGCAGGTCCGACACATCGCGTGTGAGCTGCTCGTCGGTGCCGCGCAGGCGTGCGAGTTCGCCGCGCAGCGCGTCGAGCTGGGTGTTCAGCTCCAGGATGCTGCGGCGAAGCTGCGCGTTCTCCTCGGTGGCGCGCTGCAGGTCGCCCTGCAGGCGCTCGTCGAACTGACGCTGCACCTCCATGCGCTGGCGCAGCTCCAGGATGGCGCGGCGCGCCTCGTCGTCCGAGAAGAACTGCGCCTGGCCGGCCAGCGGCGACAGCAGGGCCGCCACGGCCAGCGCGCGCGCGAGGGAGGTGGCGCGCATCATCGGTAGGAGATCTCGACCCGGCGGTTCTGCGACCAGGCGGACTCGTCGTTGCCGTTGGCGGCAGGCTTCTCCTTGCCGAAGCTCACGGCCTCGAGCTGCTGGTCGTTCACGCCCAGCAGGCCGAGCGCGCGGCGCACGGCTTCGGCGCGGCGCTGGCCGAGCGCCAGGTTGTACTCGCGGCCGCCGCGCTCGTCGGTGTGGCCTTCGAGCGCCACCTTCCGACCGCCGTTGGAACGCAGGAAGCGCGCATGCGCCTCGATGATCGGCTGCGCTTCCGGCTTGATCACGTAGCTGTCGTAGTCGAAGAACACGAGGCGCGCCACGTTGTTCGGTCCGGCGATGCTGCTGGGCGTGGGTACCGCGTCCACCGGGGCCACACGGCTCTGCGTGGCGCCGCCGGTCGATCCGCCGCCCGGGCCGCCGGGGGTGACCGCGGTGGCGCTCTTGTCTTCGACGGGGACGTCGCTCAGCTTGACGCCGGAGCTGCAGCCGGCCAGCGTGGCGGCAATCAGCAGGCTCGTCAGGATGCGTCGGTTCATCTTCAATTCCTCCTTCTCTGGAACAAACTTCGATTTCATCTGTGGTACGGACCCCAGTCGGGTTCGCGGATGTCGCCGCCCTGCCCCGCCAGACGGGCCTTGATCTTCCCGTCCAGCGTGGTGGTCATCAGCGACTCGCGCCCCCCCTGGCGCGTGGCGTACACGATCAACCGGCCGTTGGGCGCGAAGCTCGGGCTCTCGTCGGCCGTCGTATCGGTGATCGCCACCGCGTTGCCCGAGGGCAGCTCCATCACATGCAGCTTGAAATTGCCCTGGACGCGGGATATGTAAGCGAGCCAGCGGCCATCCGGGCTGACTGATGGGGAAATGTTGTAACCCCCCGTAAAGGTGACTCGCTCCGGATTGCCGCCGCTGGCGGGCATGCGGTAGATCTGCGGGGCGCCGCCGCGGTCGCTGACGAAGTAGATGCTGCGGCCGTCGGGCGAATACACCGGCTCGGTGTCGATGCCGGCGGATTGCGTGATCCGGCGCGGTTCGCCGCCGCCCGAGTCCATCACGAACAGCTGCGAGCCGCCCTCGCGGCTCAGGGTCACGGCGAGCGTGCGGCCGTCCGGCGCCCACGCGGGCGCGCTGTTGGAGCCGCGGAAATTGGCCAGCAGGCGGCGACGACCCGTTGCGACTTCGTGCACGTAAACCACAGGTTTGCGCGATTCGAACGACACGTACGCGAGCTGGGTGCCGCTGGCGGACCAGGCCGGCGAGATGATCGGCTCGGGGCTGGCCAGCGCGGACTGGGCGTTCTCGCCGTCGGCGTCGGCCACCCACAGGTTGTGGCGGCTGCCTTCGCGCGTGACGTAGGCGATGCGCGTGGAGAACACGCCCTTGTCGCCCGTGAGCTTCTCGTAGATGAAGTCGGCGATGCGGTGCGCGGCAAGGCGCAGGTCGCCCACCGTGACCGCGTAGCTCTGGCCGCCGAGGTCCTGCCCGCGCACCACGTCCCACAGGCGGAACCGCACGTCGTAGCGGCCGTCGGCCAGCCGCGTGACGCTGCCGGCCGTGAGCGAATCGGCGCCGGCCTGCCGCCACGGCGTGACGTCGGGGCGCGAGGTCTCGTCCATCACCACGATGCCGGGCGGCGCGATGGCGCGGAACTGGCCGCTGCGTTCGAGGTCGGCGCGCAGGATCGCGGCGATCTTCTGCGGGGACTGGTCCTCGCCGCGGAACGGCAGGATGGCGATGGGCAGCTGGGTGAGGCCCACGCCCGTCACCTCGACCCGGAACTGGGCCCACGCGGGCAAGGCGGCGGCGCCGAGCAGTCCGATCAGGTGGCGCCGGCGCCAGGGTGCGGGAGAGGTCATGGCGCTTAGTGTCTCCATGGAGCGTTTCGGTTCAGTCATGCCGTGAGGTTTTTGTTCGGCCGTGTGGCGAGGACCGCATTCTTGCGCATCAGCGCGGCGGTTCTACGGGAGGCGTGCGTTGCAGAAGCCACAGTTTCAGGTAGCGGTAGTACGTGCCCTCGGCGATCGAGACGGCCAGCACGAAGCCGAGCGCGCCATCCAGGAAGCCGCGCCGCAGCACGTAGGTGCGGAAGAACGCCCACACGCCGTGGCCGAGGGCCGTCGCGAGCGAGCCGCGCTTGCCGCGCCGCTGCAGGTCCCTCGCGCCCGCCGTGGAATAGCGATCGAGCTTGACCAGCGCCGACTCCAGGTCGCGCATGCTTTCGTGCAGCAGCTCGCCCGGCAGGCGGCCCACCGGGCCCTGCGCGACCACGCGTTCGTGCACCAGGTCATCGGAGAAGCGAGCCGCATCGCGGCGGAACAGGCGCACCACCCGGTCGGGCGACCAGCCCGAATGGCGCATGTACTGGCCGCAGAAGCTGGAGCTGCGGTTGACGGAGAAGGCCACGTGGCCGCCCGGCGCCGCGATCGCCTGCCGGATCTGCTGCTGCAGCTGCGGCGTGATGCGCTCGTCGCAGTCCAGCGAGAACACCCATTCGCCCGTGGCCAGGGCCAGCGCCCGGTTCTTCTGCACGCCGAAACCCTGCCAGTCGGCCGCCACGCCGACCCGGGCGCCTGCGGCCCGGGCACGTTCGACCGTGTCGTCGCTGCTGCCGGAATCCAGCACGATCACTTCGTCGGCGAAGGACGCGCTGCGGACGCATTCGGTGATGTTGCGGGCCTCGTTGCGGGCGATGACGATGACGGAGAGCGTGGGCATCAAGCGGCAAAAGGAAGAGCAATGCCCGAAGGCATAATCCCGTCCTTCTCGGATCGACCCATTATCCCACCCTCATCCATGCCCCCAACGCCCAACGTCGTCGTCGCGGGAGGCGCCGGCTACATCGGCTCGCACATGGTGCGGATGCTGCGCGAAAGCGGCTTTCGCCCGATCGTCGTCGACAACCTGGCCACCGGCCACCGCGAAGCCGCAGGCCAGGAACTGCTCAAGGTCGGCGACATCGGCGACCGTGAATTCATGGGCGCCATCCTGCGCGAATACCAGCCGCAGTGCGTGATGCATTTCGCCGCCTCCAGCCTGGTCGGCGAGTCCATGACGAAGCCGGGCAAGTACTGGCGCAACAACCTGGTGCAGACGCTGAACCTGCTGGACACGATGCTGGAGCACGGCGTGCGGCAGTTCATCTTCTCGTCGACCGCGGCCACCTACGGCAACCCGCAGGAGGTGCCGATCCCCGAGCGGCACCCGACGCGGCCGATCAATCCCTACGGCCACAGCAAGCTCGCGGTGGAATACGCGCTGGAGGACTACAGCGTGGCCCACGGCCTGCGCTCGATCTCCCTGCGCTACTTCAATGCCGCCGGCGCGCACCCGGACGCCTCGATCGGCGAGCGGCATGAGCCCGAGACGCACCTGATCCCACTAGTGCTGCAGGTCGCTTCCGGCCGGCGCGAGTTCATCTCGCGCTTCGGCTCCAAGCACGCCACGCCGGACGGTTCGTGCCTGCGTGACTACATCCACGTGCAGGACCTGTGCGCGGCGCACCTCGCAGCGCTGCGCAAGCTGGAAGGCGGCGCCGAGACCACGGTCTACAACCTGGGCAACGGCCGCGGCCATTCCGTCAACGAAGTGATCGAGGCGGCGCGCCGCGTGACGGGACACCCGATCCCGGTGCGCGACGACCCACCGCGCCCCGGCGACCCGCCGGTGCTGGTGGCCGATGCCGCGCGGGCGAGGGCCGAGCTGGGCTGGACACCGCAGTACGAAGACCTGGACACCATCATCGCCCACGCCTGGCAATGGGAGCGCAAGCTCCACCAGGCCGGGAAGGCGTGACCCAGATAGATTTCAGCGCGGTTCGCTGGCTCGCGCCCTACTTCGGCGGCGCGAGCCGCCGCTTCTGGGCCATCGCGGCGCTGGCGACGGTGGTGTCGTCGGCCACCGAGCCGCTGGTGCCGGCGTTGATCAAGCCCTTGCTCGACCGAGGCTTCCGTCCGGGCGGCATCGACCTGTGGATGGTGCCGGCCAGCCTCTTGCTGCTGTTCGCGGTTCGCGGCACCGCCGGTTTCATCGCCGACCTGGCGCTGGCCCGCATCACGCAGGACGGCCTGCTCGCGCTGCGCAAGGCCATGTTCGCGCGCGTGCTGGACGCGCGGCTGTCTCTGTTCTCGCAGCAGAACGCCACCACGCTGTCGAACACCGTCGTCTTCGAGGTGCAGAACGGCGCCATGCTGCTGGTCAACTCGGTGATGGCGCTGGTCAAGGACAGCCTCGCACTGCTGGCCCTGCTGGTGTACCTGCTGTACCTGAACTGGAAGCTCACGCTGATCGTCTTCGCGATCGTGCCGGGCGTGGCGTTCATCATGCGCACGCTGTCGCGGCGCCTGTACCGCATCGCGCGCAGCACGCAGACGGCCACCAACGACCTGGCCTACGTCGTCGAGGAGAACGTGCTCGCCGTGCGCGTGGTGCGCCTGCACGGCGCGCAGGAGGCGCAGGCCGGCCGCTTCACCGGCTTCAGCACGGCGCTGCGCCGGCTCGCCCTGAAATCTGCTGTCGCATCCGCCGCCATCACGCCGCTCACCCACATGCTCGCCGCCGGCGCGCTCTCCGCGGTGATCTGCGTCGCCCTGTGGCAGACGCGGGAGGGGCTGACGATCGGCACCTTCGCGTCCTTCATCACGGCCATGCTGATGCTGATCGCACCGATCAAGCGGCTGTCGGAGGCGGCCAGCCCGATCGCGCGCGGCCTCGCGGCGGTGCAGCGCGCCATCGACCTGATCGAGCACACGCCGGCCGAGTCGGGCGGTCGGCATGCGCCGGGCCACTCCCGCGGCCACATCGAACTGCGCGAGGTGACGGTGCGTTATCGCGGCGACGCCGCGCCGGCGCTGGACCGCGTCAGCCTGGTGCTCGAACCCGGGCACACGGTGGCCCTGGTCGGGCCTTCCGGCTCGGGCAAGACCACGCTGGCCAACCTGCTGCCGCGGTTCGTCGTGCCGGACGACGGCGCGGTGCTGCTGGACGGACACGACGTGGCGGACTGGGACCTGCAGGCGCTGCGCGACCAGTTCGCGCTGGTCAGCCAGGACGTGGTGATGTTCAACGGCAGCCTGGCCACCAACATCACCATGGACGCGCCGATCGATCCCGAGAAGCTGCAGCGCTGCGTCGCGGCGGCCAATCTCCGGGACCTGGTGGAGTCGCTGCCGGATGGCCTGGACACCGTCACCGGCCACAACGCGACGCAACTCTCAGGTGGCCAGCGGCAGCGCCTGGCCATCGCCCGCGCGCTGTACAAGGATGCGCCCATCCTGATCCTCGACGAGGCCACGTCGGCGCTGGACGCCGCGTCGGAACGCCTGGTGCAGGAAGCGCTCCAGCGGCTGATGGCCGGCCGCACGACGGTCGTCATCGCGCACCGGCTCTCGACGATCGAGCACGCCGACCAGGTCGTGGTGCTCGAGCAAGGCCGTGTCGCGGAGACCGGCACGCACCAGGAACTTCTGGCGCGCGGCGGGCTGTACGCCCACCTGCACGCGCTGCAGCAGGGGGCGGGATGATCGCGCAAGCGCCAACCGGGGCGCGGTCCCCGCAGTGGCTTCAGACGCTGCGCCGCCCGCCGGCACCTGCCGTGGTGCGGGTGGGCGGTTGGCGCGACGCTGCCATGCAAGCCGCGATGGCGGGACTGGGGTTCGTGCTGCCTTTCTCGCCCGCAGGAGTGGCCTGGTTCATGGCGGCGCTGCTCGTGGTCGCGCTGTGTTCGCTGCGTCATGTCTCGCGCACCGCCGCCTGGCGCGAGCCGACAGCCGCCATCGGCCTGCTGCTGTTCGCCTACATCGCGCTGCACACGGCCGTCGCGGGCCCGTGGACTCTGGCGAGCGTGGGAAGCGTCAACAAGTACCACGAGCTGCTGTTCTTCCCGGTGCTGCTGGCGTTGTTCGCCGCCACGTCGCGTCCGCGAGCCTTCCTGTGGGGCCTGGGCGCCGGCACGCTGGCCTACGCGCTGGCGCATTGGGTCGCGCCGTGGTTCCCCGCGCTCTCGCAGGAGCTGGCGCCCAAGAGGATCTCGGCGGGTTTCTGCCTGGCCCTGGCGGCCTACCTGATGCTGCACCAGGGCGGCCGCTTCGCCTGGATGTGGCGCGGCATCGCGGCCGTGCTCGCGGCGACGGTGCTGTTCCGCATCGAAGGGCGCACCGGTCACGTCGTCTTGATGCTCCTGGCCATCGCTTCGGTGTGGAACCTGCGGCCGGGCCGCTGGCGGATGCCTGCGGCCGTGGGGGCCTGCGTCGCGCTCGTGCTGGTGGCCTTCAACGCGCCTCCAGTGCAAACGCGCATGAAGGAGACGCTGTCGGGGCTGTCGACCATGCGCATGGGCGCCGAGACCTCGACGAGCATCCGCCTGGCGCTGCTGGCCAACGGCTGGACGATTGCCGCCGCACACCAGCCGCTGGGGGTCGGCTTCAGCCGCTACGCCGAGTTCCATGAGCCTGTCGCTCGCCGGAGGCTGGCGCAGGAACCGGACTGGAATCCGCAGAAGGCCTCCTGGGAGGTGTTCGCGAACAACCCGCACAACGAATACCTGATGCAGCTGGCCTGCGGCGGCGTCCCGGCGCTGGCGCTGCTGCTGGCCTGGATCGCGGCGGCCGCGTTCCGCCGCGACGCGTCGGGCCGCGCGCCGCCCGCGCTCACCGGCCTGGTGCTCGCGTTCGCGGTGGGCTGCCTGTTCAACTCGCTCGTGATGGACTTCGTCGAAGGCCACTTCTACACGGTGGTGCTGGCGTGGCTGCTCGCGGGTGAACGCCGCGCCGCGGCGCCGCCGCCAGTGTCATGAACCGCATCCTGGTCGTCTGTACGCGCCAGATCGGCGACGTGCTGCTGACCACGCCGCTGGTGCGCGCCGCGCGACGCCGCTGGCCGCAGGCGCAGGTCGACGTGCTCGGCTTCTCCGGCACGCTGGGCATGCTGCGCGGCAATGCAGACATCCACGAGCTGATCGAAATGCCGGCCCGCCCCGGCTTGTCCGGGCTGTACGCGTTCGCAAGGCGCCTGTGGCGGCGCTACGACCTGGCCCTGGTGACGCTGCCGAGCGACCGCGCCCACCTGATCGCGTGGATCGCGGCACGGCAACGCAGCGGCGTGCTGCCGGAACACGGCGGCAGCAACTGGTGGAAGCGCCTGCTGCTGGACCACGCGGTCGTCGGCACCGGCGACGAAGGCAGCCGGCACGCGGTGCAGGAGAAGCTCGAACTGCTGGCGCCCTGGGTCGAGCGGCCTGAAACACCTGCGGTTTCCGCGCCTGCCGGCGCCCCGCTGCCCGCTGATCTTCAAGCGGCATTGCGCGAGCGGCCCGTCGTCGTCCACGTGCCCTCGATGTGGCCCTACAAGCAATGGGCGCCGGAGAAGTACGCGCAGGTCGTCAGGACATTGCTCGACCGCGGGCACCAGGTGGTGCTGACCGGCGGGCCGGGAGCGCGCGACCGTGAATGCATCGGGCCGGTTCGCTCGATCGCGGCGGCTCCCGCACTGCTGGACGCATCGGGCCGGCTGGACTTCAACCAGCTCGTCACCCTGCTGCAGCGCGCTTCGCTCTACATCGGACCGGACACTTCCGTGTCGCACCTGGCCGCCGCGGCCGGCACGCCGACACTGGCGATCTTCGGCCCCACCAATCCGCAGCGCTGGGCGCCGTGGCCCGGGCGGCCGGGCGAACAGCCGGTGCATTTCCAGCGCCGCGCGCTCGAGCAGTCGGTGGGCAACGTCACCCTGCTCCAGGCGGAACTTCCCTGCGTGCCCTGCAGCAAGGCGGGTTGCGAGGACCACCGGCAAAGCCGCAGCGATTGCCTGATCGCGATCACGCCGGAGCGGGTGACCGAAGCGGCGCTCAGGATGCTGGGGGAGAAGGCAAGCCCTGGATCCGCGCCCGCGCGGGGATGACGCAGCCGGTCAGAGCAGCACGATGTCGTACTGCTCCTGCCCCATCGCACTCTCGCTCTGCAGCGAGATCGGCTTGCCGATGAAATCCGACAGCCCGGCCAGGTGCTGACTCTCCTCGTCGAGGAACAGCTCCACCACTTTCGGCGAGGCCACGACGCGGTACTCGCGCGGGTTGAACTGGCGCGCCTCGCGCAGGATCTCGCGCAGGATGTCGTAGGCCACGGTGCGGGCGGTGCGCACCTGCCCGGCGCCCTGGCACCACGAACACGGCTCGCACAGCATGTGCGCCAGCGACTCGCGCGTGCGCTTGCGCGTCATCTCCACCAGGCCCAGCTGGGAGAAGCCGCCGGCCATGGTCTTGACGCGGTCGCGCCCCAGCTGCTTGCGGAATTCGCCGAGCACCGCCTCGCGGTGGTCCTCGCGCTGCATGTCGATGAAGTCGACGATGATGATCCCGCCCAGGTTGCGCAGCCGCAGCTGCCGCGCGATGGCGTGGGCGGCCTCGAGGTTGGTCTTGAAGATGGTGTCGTCGAAGTTGCGTGCGCCGACGAAGCCGCCGGTGTTGACGTCGATCGTGGTCAGCGCCTCGGTCTGGTCGACGATCAGGTAGCCGCCGGACTTGAGCTCGACGCGGCGGCCGAGCGCCTTGGCGATCTCCTCGTCGACGTTGAACAGGTCGAAGATCGGCCGCTCGCCCTTGTACAGCTGCAGCCGTTCCGCGGCCTGCGGCATGAACTCGCGGCCGAACGCCTGCAGCACCGCGAACTGCTCGCGCGAGTCGATGCGGATGGTCTGCGTTTCCTCGGTCACCAGGTCGCGCAGCACGCGCTGCAGCAGGCTCAGGTCCTGGTGCAGCAGCGAGCCCGGCGGCAACCGCACGGCCGCATCGCGGATGCGGGCCCAGGTCTTGCGCAGGTATGCGATGTCCTCGGCCAGCTCGGCGTCGCTCGCGTCCTCGCCGTTGGTGCGCAGGATGAAGCCGCCCCCGCCGCCGGTCTCGGCCGTGCCGACCAGCTGCTGCAGCCGCGAGCGCAGCGCCTCGCGCTGCTCGCCCGGGATCTTCTGCGAGACGCCCACGTGGTCGTCCTGCGGCAGGAACACCAGCAGGCGGCCCGCGACGCTGATCTGGGTCGATAGCCGCGCACCCTTGGTGCCGATCGGGTCCTTGATGACCTGCACCATCAGCGGCTGGCCCTCGAACACGCGCTTCTCGATCGGCACCGGCGGCTGGCCGTGGCGGTGGTTGACCTGCTCTTCGGCGCGGGCGCCGTGCAGGTCGGCCACGTGCAGGAAGGCCGCGCGCTCCAGGCCGATGTCGATGAAGGCCGACTGCATGCCCGGCAGCACGCGGGCGACCTTGCCGAGGTAGACGTTGCCCACCAGCCCCCGCTCCAGCGTGCGTTCGACGTGCAACTCCTGCACCGCGCCGCTCTCGATGATGGCCACCCGTGTCTCCTGCGGCGACCAGTTGATCAGGATGTCCTGCTGCATTCTTGCTGAGCTCCTCGGGGCGGGGACAGGATACCTCAGGCCATTACACCCGGGCGCCCTCCCGCCCCGCCTTGGATCCCCTTTCGCGCCCCGACCTCGAATTCCTCCAGGGCGGCGGCGCCATGGGCGAGCGCATGCGGGCGTGCGCCGGCCGGTTAAGCCGCGATACCGCACGCGCGCAGCAATTGCGCGGTCTCGTGCAGCGGCAGTCCCATGATCCCGGGGTAGGAGCCGTTGATGCGCGTGATGAAGGCCGCGGCGCGGCCTTGCACCGCATACGCGCCGGCCTTGCCCATCGGCTCGCCCGTGGCGACGTACTCGCGGATCTGCCGCGGCGAGAGGGCCGCGAACGTCACGCGCGAATCGCTCAAGGCTTCATGACGCCGCGAGCCGTTCTGCAGCGCGACCGCGGTGAGCACCCGGTGCGTGGACCCGGAGAGCTCGCGCAGCATGCGGGCGGCATCGCGCTCGTCTTCGGGCTTGCCGTAGATCGTCCGGCCCAGCGCCACCGTGGTGTCGGAGCAGAGCACCGGCGCGCGCGGCAGGCCGCGACGCCGCAGGCGCTGCGCCGCCGCATCGAGCTTGAGCCCGGTCACGCGCCTGACGTAGCGCGCGGGCGCCTCGCCGGGGAGCACCGCTTCGATCGCCTCCGTGTCCTCATCGTCGTCGGGCAGCAGCAGTTCGTAGCGCACGCCGAGCTGCTCGAGCAGTTGCCGACGCCGCGGGCTCTGGGACGCGAGGTAGATGAAGTCACTCACGGTGGTACGGATGCCCCGCGTTGACCGACCATGCCCGGTAGAGCTGCTCGGCGAGCAGCACCCGGACCATCGCGTGCGGCAGCGTGAGGTCCGACAGGCGGATGCGCTCGTGCGCCGCCGCGCGGAAAGCCGGATCGAGCCCGTCCGGGCCGCCGATCACCAGCGCCACGTCGGCCGCGTCCAGTTGCCAGGCCTTGAGCTTGGCTGCGAGCGCCGTGGTGTTCAGCGAAGCACCGCGTTCATCGAGGGCGACGATGCGCGCGCCGCGCGGGATCGCCGCCTCGATGCGCTCGCGTTCGGCGGCCAGCAGCTGTTCGGTGGTGCGCGAGCCGCGCGGCTCGGTCTTCACGGCCTTGAGTTCCAGACGCAGCTCGGGCGGGAAGCGCTTGGCGTAGTCGTCCCAGGCCGTGGCCGCCCAGTCGGGCACGCGCTGCCCCACCGCGACCACGACCAGCCTCATGCCTTGCGCGCGGGGCTCTTGGCGGTGGTTTTCTTCGCGGCAGTCTTCTTCGCCGCCGTCTTCGCAGGCGCCTTCGCTGCGGTCTTCGAGGCGGGACGAGCCGCGGCCTTCTTCGCGGGCGACTTGGCCGGCGGCCTGGCCGGCGCCTTCGCAGCAGCCTTCTTCGCTGGTGCCTTGGGCTTCTCCGCCCTCTCGGCGTGCAGCGCCGCCGACCGGGCCGCACTGCTGCGCCTCAGGCTCGTCTTGGCGGGGACCTTCTTCGCGGCGGCCGGAGCGGGCGAGGCATTGAACGGCCTGGGCGCGCCGAACTTCACGCGCACCGGCTTGTCGCCCCAGATCTCTTCCAGGTGGTAGTAGTTGCGGATGGCCGGCTGCATGATGTGCGCGACCGCGGCGCCGCAGTCGACGATGATCCATTCGCCGTTGTCCTCGCCCTCGACACGGGGCTTCGGAAAGCCCGCTTCACGCACCGCGTCGCGCACGCTGGCCGCCAGCGCCTTGGTCTGGCGGTTCGACGTGCCGGAGGCCACGATCACCCGCTCGAACAGCGGCGAGAGGTGCTCCGTGTTGAAAACCTGGATGTCCTGCGCTTTGACGTCCTCCAGTCCATCGACGATGGCTCGCTGGAGCCGCTGGGTGTCCTTCTTCGCGCTGCTTTCTTGGGTCATCAGGTCTTCGGATAGAGATGGTTCTGGGCAATATAACGTGCGACGCCGGGGGGAACCAGATGATCGATCCCCTGCCCGGCCGCGGCCAGCGCGCGCACCTGCGTCGCGCTGACGGGCATGTTCGGCAGCTCGACAGCCGCCACGCGCGCGCCCGGCAGCGTGGTGGTGTCGAAGGGTGGCGCATCCGGGTCGGGCCGCGCACGCGCGGCGACCGCGATGGTGGCCAGCTTCAGGATCTCGCCGCTCTCGCGCCAGCTGTGGAGCGCCTCCGCCTGGTCGGCGCCGATCACGAGCAGCAGCTCGGCACGCGGGAATTCGGCGTGGAGCTGGCGCAGGGTGTCGATGGTGTAGGTGGGGCCGGCCCGGCGCAGTTCGCGGTCATCGACCACGGCGTGCGGCACTTGCGCGAACGCTTCACGCGCCATCGCGAGGCGGTGCGCGCCTTCGGTGAGCGCGCGCGACTTGTGCCAGGCCTGCCCGGTGGGCAGCACGCGGAGCTGGTCGAGCCGAAGTTGCTCGACGGCCGCGCGCGCGAGCGCGACGTGCGCCAGGTGCGGCGGATCGAAGGCGCCGCCGAAGATGCCCAGGCGTGACGGTTGCGCGGCGGCGGTGTTCAAACCCACTCCCGCGGCTGCAGGTACCGGGCGTAGAGCTGCGCCTCCGGCGTGCCGGGCGCCGGCTCCTGCCGGTAGGCCCAGCTGCATACCGGCGGCATCGAGAGCAGGATGGATTCGGTGCGGCCGCCCGACTGCAGGCCGAAGTGCGTGCCGCGGTCCCACACCAAATTGAACTCGACGTAGCGGCCGCGCCGGTAGAGCTGGAAGCTGCGTTCGCGCTCGCCATGGGCCGTGTCCTTGCGCCGCTCCAGGATCGGCAGGTACGCGCCGGGGAAGCCGTCACCGACCGAGCGGATCAGCGCGAAGCCGCCCTCGAAGCCGAGCTCCGACACGTCGTCGAAGAAGATGCCGCCGACGCCGCGCTGCTCGTTGCGGTGCTTGAGGCAGAAGTAGTCGTCGCACCACTTCTTGAAGCGCGGATGCTTGTCGGGGCCGAAGGGCTCCAGCGCCTGCTTGCAGGCCGCGTGGAAGTGGATGGCGTCCTCGTCGAAGCCGTAGCAGGGCGTGAGGTCCATGCCGCCGCCGAACCAGAACGCGGGCTCGCCGCCCGCGGGCGCGGCCGAGATCATGCGGACGTTCATGTGCACCGTCGGCGCATACGGGTTGCGCGGATGGAAGACCAGCGAGACGCCCAGCGCCTCGAACGGCGCCCCCGCGAGTTCCGGCCGGTGCTGCGTGGCCGAGGGCGGCAGGCGCGGCCCGCGCACGTGCGAGAAGCCGCAGCCGGCCCGCTCGAGCACCGGCCCCTGCTCCAGGATCATGGTGATGCCGTTGCCCTGCAGGGGCTCCCCGGGCGCCTTCTCCCAGGCGTCGCGCAGGAACGGCGTGCCGTCGATGGCCGTGCAGGCCGAGGTGATGCGCTCCTGCAGGTCCAGCAGGTACGCGCGGACGGCGTCGACCTGCTGCATCACCCGCGCACGGCCCGGTGGCCGATGTCCCTGCGGTACTGGGCACCGTCGAAGCGGATGCCCTTGACCACTTCATAGACTCGCTGCTGTGCGGCCTTGACCGTGTCGGCGAGCGCCGTGACGCACAGCACGCGGCCGCCCGAGGTGACGAGGTCCTTGCCGCGCGTGGCGGTGCCCGCATGGAACACCACTGCGTCCTCGGTCTCGCGCGGCAGCCCGCTGATCGCGTCGCCCTTGCGCGGGTTGAGCGGATAGCCGGCGGCGGCCATCACGACACCGAGCGCGGTGCGGCGGTCCCAGTCCAGCTCCACCTGGTTCAGCGATCCCGAGGTTGCACACATGAGCACGTCGTACAGGTCGGACTTCAGCCGCAGCAGGATGGGCTGCGTCTCGGGGTCGCCCATGCGGCAGTTGAATTCCAGCGTCTTGACCTGGCCCTTGCGGTCGACCATCAGGCCGGCGTAGAGGAAGCCGGTGTACGGGATGCCGTCCTTCTCCATGCCTCGCACGGTGGGCAGGATCACCTCTCGCATCGCGCGCGCATGAACGGCGGGCGTCACCACCGGCGCCGGCGAGTACGCGCCCATGCCGCCCGTGTTGGGGCCGGCATCGCCGTCCTGCAGGCGCTTGTGGTCCTGGCTGGTGGCCAGCGGCGTGACGTTGCGGCCGTCGCACAGGACGATGAAGCTCGCTTCCTCGCCCTGCAGGAACTCCTCGATCACCACGCGCGCGCCGCCTTCGTTGTGCGCCACGCCCAGCCGGTTGTCCAGAAGCATGAAGTCGATGGCCTCGTGCGCCTCGGCCGCGGTCATCGCGACCACCACACCCTTGCCGGCCGCCAGGCCGTCGGCCTTGACCACGATGGGCGCGCCCTGGCGGTCGACGTACGCGTGCGCCTCCCCGGGATCGGAGAAGGTCTGCCAGGCGGCGGTCGGGATGCCGTGCCGCTGCATGAACGCCTTGGAGAAGGCCTTGGAACTTTCCAGCTGCGCCGCGGCCTTGGTGGGGCCGAACACGCGCAGGCCGTGCGCGCGGAAGTCGTCCACCACGCCGGCGGCCAAAGGCGCCTCGGGGCCGACGACGGTCAGCGCGATCTTCTGCGCGAGCGCCCAGTCGCGCAGCGCCGCGATCTCGGTGATCGGCACGTTCTCCAGCCGGGGGTCCAGGTCCGTGCCGCCGTTGCCGGGCGCCACGTAGATCTTCTGGATCTTCTTCGATTGCGCCAGCTTCCAGGCCAGCGCATGTTCGCGGCCGCCGCCGCCGATGACGAGGACCTTCATGTCAGAGGTCCGGCAGCGACGCGTTGTGGAACACGTCCTGCACGTCGTCCAGGTCCTCCAGCATGTCCAGCAGCTTCTGCATGCGCACTGCCTCGTCGCCGGCAAGCTCGACCGTGTTCTCCGGCCGCATGGACACTTCGGCGATCTCGGGCTTCAGGCCCGCGGCGTCGAGCGCGTTCTTCACTTTCTCGAAGTCTCCCGGCGCGGTGAGCACCTCGATGGCGCCGTCGTCGTCGGTGACCACATCCTCGGCGCCGGCTTCCAGCGCGACTTCCATCACCTTGTCCTCGCTGGTGCCCGGCGCCAGGATGAGCTGCCCGCAATGCTTGAACTGGAACGCGACCGAGCCTTCGGAGCCCAGGTTGCCCCCGTACTTGCTGAAGACGTGGCGCACTTCGGCAACGGTGCGCACCTTGTTGTCGGTCATCGTGTCGACGATGACGGCGGCGCCGCCGATGCCGTAGCCCTCGTAGCGGATCTCTTCGTAGTTCACGCCCTCGAGGTTGCCGGTGGCCTTGTCGATGTTGCGCTTGATCGTGTCGGCCGGCATGTTGGCCGCCTTGGCCTTGTCCACCGCCAGCCGCAGCCGCGGGTTGGCCGCCAGGTCGCCGCCGCCCTGTCGTGCTGCGACCATGATCTCGCGGATCACGCGCGTCCAGATCTTCCCGCGCTTCTCATCCTGCCGGCCCTTGCGGTGCTGGATGTTCGCCCATTTGCTGTGTCCGGCCACTTGCTTTCCTTCTTTTCGCCCCGCCAACGCGGTGTGCGTTGCTATATTGCTCGGGACCTCATTTTACTTTTGACCTATGGCCGATCCCTTGCTGATCGCCCGCAAGGGCGACACCGAATGCTTCCTCCTGCCGGGGCTCGCCAACCGGCATGGGCTGATCACCGGCGCCACCGGCACCGGCAAGACGGTGACCCTGCAGACGCTGGCCGAGAACTTCTCGCGCATCGGCGTGCCGGTGTTCATGGCCGACATCAAGGGCGACCTCACCGGCATCAGCCAGGCCGGCACCGTGCCGCCGAAGCTGGCCCAGGTGCTGAAGGACCGCGGCCTGACCCCGCCCGAATCGCGCGCCTGCCCGGTGACGCTGTGGGACGTGTTCGGCGAGCAGGGCCATCCGGTGCGCGCCACCGTGTCCGACATGGGGCCGCTGCTGCTCGCCCGCATGCTCGACCTGAACGAGACACAGTCGGGCGTGCTCAACATCGTCTTCAAGATCGCCGATGACAACGGCCTGCTGCTCCTGGACCTCAAGGACCTGCGCGCGATGCTGCAGTACGCCGGCGACAACGCGAGCCAGGTCCGAACGCAGTACGGCAACATCAGCACGGCCAGCGTGGGCGCCATCCAGCGCGGGCTGCTGCAGATCGAATCGCAGGGCGGCGAGCGCTTCTTCGGCGAGCCCATGCTCGACATCGGCGACCTGATGCAGACGTCCGGCGGCGCGGGAGTCGTCAACATCCTCGCGGCCGACAAGCTGATGGCCTCGCCGCGGCTGTACGCCACCTTCCTGCTGTGGATGCTCTCGGAGCTCTTCGAGCAGCTGCCCGAAGTGGGCGACCTGGACAAGCCCAAGCTGGTGTTCTTCTTCGACGAGGCGCACCTGCTCTTCAAGGACGCGCCCACGGTTCTGGTCGAGCGCATCGAGCTGGTCGTGCGCCTCGTGCGCTCCAAGGGCGTCGGCGTCTACTTCGTCACCCAGAACCCGCTGGACATCCCCGACACGGTGCTCGCCCAGCTCGGCAATCGCGTGCAGCATGCGCTGCGCGCCTTCACCCCGCGCGACCAGAAGGCCGTGAAGGCGACGGCGCAGACGATGCGGCAGAAGCCCGGCCTGGACATCGAGGCGGCGATCACCGAACTTGCCGTCGGCGAGGCGCTGGTCAGCCTGCTCGACGACAAGGGCCGGCCGAGCGTGACCGAGCGGGTCTACGTGCTGCCGCCCGGCAGCCAGATCGGTCCGATCACGGCCGAGCAGCGGCAGGCGCTGATCGCGGGCTCGCTGGTGGCGGGCGCATACGAGAAGACGCAGGACCGCGAATCCGCCTACGAGAAGCTCAAGGAGCGCGCCGAGCAGGCGCCCTCGCCCGCCTCGTCGGGCGGCGGTGGTGCCACCGACAAGGCCACCGGCCCGTCCATGGGCGGGCTGGGCGACATCCTGTTCGGCTCCACCGGCCCGCGCGGCGGTCGCCGCGAAGGCATGGTGGAAGCGATGGCGAAGTCGGCCGTGCGCACCATCGGCAGCAGCGTGGGACGCGAGATCGTGCGCGGCGTGCTGGGCGGGCTGCTCGGCGGCAAGCGGCGCTGAATGGGCAGCGGCCCGGTGGGCCAGAACATCCGTACGCAGAAAGCGCAGAAAGCGCGCAGAGAACGCCGAAAGAATCCCAATGAATTCTTTGCGCTTTCTGCGCGCTTTCTGCGTTCTCTGCGTACCGGAGTTCTTCAGTCGTCAGCCAGGCAGCGCCATCAGCAGGTCGTGCCGACCTTGAGCGCGCAAGGTCCGGCGCTCTGCTGCACCTGCTCCCCCAGCCCGCGCGCCCGGTTGTTCCAGAAGGTCGCCTGCTGCATGTCGCGCTCGACGCCGCCCTCGCCCTTGGTGTAGAGCTCGCCCAGTCGCCTGGCAGCGACACCGCTGCCCGCGTTGGCGGCACGGCGGTACGCGCTGACGGCCTGGCCCATGTTGCCGGCGCGCTCGGCGTCCTGCGCCTGCGCGAGCAGGACGGCCGGGTTGGGCAGTGGGGCCGGCACCGGTGCTTCGGCCGGAGCAGCGGGTGCTGCGGCGGGGGCCGGCGTCGGCACCGGCGCGGGGGCGGCCACGGCGGCGGGCGGCGGGGGCGCTGCAGTCACGGGCGCGGCGGCGGGTGCCGGTGCCTGCACGGGTGTGGTCGGCCGAGCGGGCGCGGGTGACGGCGCCACACTCAGTGAGGGTGTCGGCACGGCGCTCCTGGGGGCGGACATCGGGGCAGGCGCGGGCGCTGCCTTGGCCGGCGCGGCCGGTTCTGCTTTGAACGGAGCGGGCGCAGGCGCTGCCGCGGGCGCCTGCCCTGCCGGTCGAACCGTCTCCGGTTTTGCAGGAGAAGTCAGCTTGGCCTGCTGCTCGCCTGCCGCTGCGGGCACAGGCGCGGCGGCTTGAGTGCTGGACCGCTCCACCCCCATGAACTTCACGGCGGCTCCGATCGCGCCGAGCGCCACGACGCCTGCAATCGCCACCGGCACGATCCTCGACTTCTTGCCGCGGGCAACAGGCTGCGGATCGGGCGCGCCGCCCGCATGACGAGCCGCCTCTTCGGCCTTCAGGCGGGCCCGGGACTCGGCGTCGGCCTTGGCCGCGAAGAACTGTTTTTCCGCCTCCAGCCGCTCCACTTCCTTGGCGGCCGCCGCGGCCCGGGCCTGGACCGCCGCGGCCTCCTCGGCGGCGCGGGCCTGCCGGTCCGCTTCGAGCCGCGCCGCCATCGCATCGGACGTGAGCAGCGTCGCGTCTTCGTCCGCCGGCTCCGTGCCGCGAGCGGCGTAGCGCGCGACGATCGTCTGGTCCTGCGGGACGACCACACCGTCCCTCGACAGCGCTCCGCCGATGTCGGACGCCCCCGGCCCGCCGACGATGCCGGAGGTGTCGGAACCCAGCTGGCCGGGCAGCCGCGTGGCCTCGTCGTCGTCCGCGGGTGACGAGGGGAGCGTCGCAGCAGTGGAACGGGATTGGCCCGGAACCGACACACCCGGTGCCGTGGCCGCGCCGCCGCTGGAAGGGGCCGGCGGCGTCGCGCCGCTCCAGTTCACGCGCTGCGCGGCCGTCTTGAGCGCGATGGCGAACTCGCGCGCGGTGGCATAGCGCTCTTCCCGGTCCTTGGCCAGAGCCTTCGCGACCACCGGGTCGATGGCCTTGGGCAGCCGCGGGTTGTGGTACGTCGGCGGCGGCGGAACCGAGCTGACGATCTGGTGGATGATCGCGAACGGGTTGTCGCCGTCGAAAGGCCGCACGCCGGTGAGCAGCTCGTACAGCACGATGCCCGCGGAGAACAGGTCCGACCGCGCATCGACCCGCTGGCCCTGCGCCTGCTCGGGCGACATGTAGCGCGGCGTGCCGATGCCGGCGCCGCCCACCTGGGTCTTGTTGGCCGCGTCCGGATCCTGGATGCGGGCCACGCCGAAGTCGGTGAGCTTGACGCGGCCCCTCTCGATCAGCATGTTGGCCGGCTTGATGTCGCGGTGCACGATGTTGTTCTCGTGCGCGTGGTCCAGCGCCGAGAGCAGGTCCAGCACCATGGCCACGGCCTGCTGGCCGGAGAACCGCTCGCCGCGGTCGAGGTGCTGCTTGAGGTCGTCGCCCTCGATGAATTGCATCACCAGGAAGGCGATGTCCTCGTGCCGGCCGAAGTCGAACACCGGCACGATGTTGGGGTGCAGCAGCCGCGCGGCGGCCAGCGCCTCGGTGCGGAACCGCGCCTCGTATTCCTCTGCGGACTTGGAGTCGAGGTTGTCGACGATGATGGTCTTGATCGCCACCCGGCGCTGCAGCACCGAATCCCGGCCCTCGTACACCATGCCCATGGCGCCCTTGCCCAGGGTGCGGACGATGTCGTAGCGGCCGAGTTTCTTGGCGACGGTCACTGTCGTTTCACGTCGACGCAATGCATGCCCTGCAACTGCTCCTGCGTGCAGCGGGGCATGTTGGCCTGCAGGGTACGGAACGTCAGCGGCGCGGTGATGCCTTCGGTGTTGGTCCGGCCGAACAGCACCAGCTCCTCGATGATGCCGATGCCCACGTTGCGCTTCATCTCCTGCAGGAAGAACCGCACCATCTCGGCCTGGGTCGCGCCGGTCTGGTTGGACGAGGCCGTCAGGATCGCGCGGGTCGTGACGTCGGCGTTGGCGTTGCCGGCGAAGTAGCTCGCGAACAGCCTTCCGATCGTCACGTTGACCGGTCCGATGTTGTTGCTCAGGTAGATCGGATTGTTCGCCTGGCCGATGCCGCCTTCGACGGCCGTGAGGTTGAGCGTCCCCGCACTGACCCAGTGGCCCGGGTCCGCCGTGTTGTTGATCAGCAGGCTGCCGTTGTTGGCCGCGAGCGTGAGCACGCCCGACGGGTAGAACGGCGACATCTGCGAGCCGTCGATCGTCAGCGACGACGGTGAGGTGACGGTGACGTTCGCGTTGGGCGCGCCCTGCAGCTGCGTGACCACCATGGGCGTTGCGGCGCTGGTGTCCTGCAGGCTGATGCTGGTCGCGCCGCCCGCCAGGCCGATGCTGCCCTGCATGTCGCCCGTGACCGCCACCGAGCCGCTGCCGGCCGAGAGCGTTGTGCCATTGGCGACGGTGGCCGACGTGTACGCCTGCGACCCGCCGCTCGCGATGGTGCCGCTCAAGCTGCTGCTGGAGCCGCCGGTGATGGAGCCGCTGACGCTGCCCCCCGCGCCCGTGAAGCTGGAAGCGCCGCTGCCCTGGAGGCTGCTGACCTGGCTGTAGGCCATGCCGTCCGCGGCGCCGCTGCCGCTGCCGGTCAGCGCGAATGTGCTGCCCACCAGCGTGGCGTTGTTGTTGCCGATGACCGCTTCGATGCTGCTGAAGCCGCCGCCGACGCCCGTGCTGCCGGACTGGGCGATCGTGATGGCCCCGGTCTTTGCGCTGAAGTCCAGCGTGTCGGTGCCGGCTCCCCCGGCGATCGAGCCGGCCACCGAGCCGGCGTCGGCCAGGCGGAAGGTGTCGGCCCCGGAACCGCCGGCAAGGTTCTGGACGCTGCTGAATGTGGTCGTTCCGTTCAGCGTTCCCGCGTTGTTGCCCGTGATGGACCAGGTGTTGGCGCCGTCGGCTGCGGCCAGCGTGTTCGTGCCGCCGCCCGCGTTGATCGTTGCGGCGAACGTGGACTGGCCCGCCGCGAGGGTGAAGCTGTCGTTGCCCGCGCCGGCGTTCACTGTGCCGATGCCGCCGGCCGTGATGCCCGCAGCCGTGACGCTGTTCGGCCCGTTGAGGGTGTAGGCCGTGCTCGCATTGGTGCCGGCCAGCAGGTTGGCGGTGCCGGTGCCCGTGATCGTGCCGATGCCCGTCGCATTCACGCCGAGCCCCGGCAGGGCCACGGCATTCGCCACGCCGGTAAGTGCGTAGGTCGTTCCGCCCGGTGCGCCGGTGATGGTGTCGGTGGTTCCCGCGCCCGCGATGCTCTCGATGCCCGTGCCGGTCACTCCCTTGGCGGCGACCGTGTTGGGCGCCGAAACCGTCCAGACGGTACCGGCGGCGCCGCCGGCCATCACGTCCGCGGCGCTGTTGCCTGTGATCGTCCCCACGCCCCTGACATCGATGTTGGCGGCGTTGACCTCGTTGATGCCGGTGAGGATGAACGTGGTCGGAGCGCTCGAGCCCACCAGCGCGTTGGCCGAGCCATTGCCGTCGATCAGGTCGATCCCGCTGGAGGTGACGCCCAGCGCCTGCACTTGCTTGTCGGTGCCGGTGAGGGTGTAGGCCGTAGCCGCAGGACCGGTCAGGACGTCCGCCGTCCCGTTGCCGCTGATCGTGCCGATGCCGATCGCATGGATGCCCGTCACGGTGACGTCGTTGACACCGTTCAGCACGAAGCGTGTGCCGGCCGTCGAGCCCACCAGCGCATTCGAGGCGCCGGTTCCGGCGATGGTGCCGATGCCGCTGGCAGAGACGCCCAATGCGGAGACGGTGTTGTTGGACACGCCCAGCGTGAACGTCGTCGCCGCCGGAGCCATCAGGGTGTCGGTCGTGCCCGCGCCGGCGATCGACTCGATCGAGCTCGCCGTGATGCCCAGGGCGGTGACGGTGTTCGCGCTGGCAAGAGTCCAGCCGATGCCGGCCGAGCCGCCGGCCAGCGTGTCCGCTCCCGAACCCGCGGTGATCGAGCCGATGCCGGTGGAGGAGATGCCGGCGACTGTGACGGCGTTGGCCCCGGTCAGCGTGTAGGTCGTGGCCAGGTTCGAGCCGGCCAGCACGTTGGCCGTGCCGCTGCCGGTGATCCGCTCCACGCCGGTGGCCTGGACGCCGTAGGCGGACACCTGCTGGGTCGCGCCGTTCAGCGTGTAGGTGGTCGCCGCCGGGCCCGTGAGGACGTCCGTCGTACCGATGCCCGCGACGGTGTCGATGCCGTTCGCCTGCATGCCCAGCACCTGCACCTGACCGGCTGCGCCGGTGAGCGTGTAGGTCGCGCCGGCCGCGGGACTCGTCAGCGTGTCGGCCGCGCTGCTGCCGCTGATCGTGCCGATGCCGCTGGCGGCGATCCCCGCCGCCGTGACCGCATTCGCCGCCGTCAGGCTGAAGTTGGTGGGCAAGCCCGAGCCGGCCAGCACATTGGCCGTGCCCGTGCCCGCGATGGCGCCGATGCCGGTGGCGGCCACGCCCAGGGCCGACACATGGTTGTTCGTCCCGTCGAGCGTGAACGTCGTCGAGGCAGGCGCGAGCAGGATGTCGGTGGTGCCGGCGCCGGAAATCGCTTCCACCGCATTCGTTGCGATGCCCAGAGAGCTGACGCTGTTCAGGCCCGTCAGCGTCCAGCTGCGCCCCGCCGTCGAGCCGGCCAGGGCGTCCCTGCCGGTGCCTGCATCGATCGTCGCCACGCCCGTGAAGGTCATCCCGTCGACCTTGACCGTATTGGCGCCCTCGATCGTGTAGGTCGTGTCGTTGTTCGATCCGACCAGCACGCTCGACGTGCCGCCCGCGACCGACTCGATACCTGTCGCCGCCACGCCCAGGGCAGAGACCTGGCCCGCGGTGCCGTTCAACGTGAACGCCGTGCCCGCGGGCGCGCTGAGCGCGTCCGCCGTGCTGTTGCCGGAGATCGAGCCGATGCCCGTCGCGGCGATGCCGGACACGGTCACGGCGTTCGGGCCGGTCAGGCCGAAGCTGGTGGCCGAAGTGGAACCCACCAGCACGTTGGCCGCGCCACTGCCCGTGATCGTGCCGATGCCGGTGGCCGCCACGCCCAGCGCGGAGACCTGGTGGTCGGTGCCATTGAGGGTGAACGTGGTCGCGCCGGGCGAGAGCAGCGTGTCGCTCGCGCCCGCGCCGGCGATCGCTTCCACGCCAGTGGCCGTGATGCCGAGCGAACTCACGTTGTTGCTGCTGTTGAGGGTCCAGCTGCGGCCGGCGGTCGAACCCGCCAACGTGTCCGAGCCGCTGCCCGCGGTGATCGTGCCGATGCCGCTGAACGCCACGCCGGCCGCCGTGACGGCATTGCCCGCCGTGATCGTGTAGGTGGTGCCGGTGTTCGTTCCCAGAAGCGCGTTGGCCGAGCCAATGCCCGTGACCTGCTCGATGCCGCTGGCGGTGACCGCCAGCGCCTGGACCTGGTTGGTGGTGCCCGTCAGGGCGTACGTGGTGCTCGCCGGCCCGGTCAGCACGTCGGCTGCGCCATTGCCGGCGATCGCTCCGATGCCGGTTGCCGCGATGTTGGCGGCCGTGACGGCATTCGCTGCCGTCAGCTCGAAGGTCGTGCTGGTGCTGGAGCCCGCCAGCGTGTTGCCGCTGCCGCTGCCGCTGATCTGCTCGATGCCGCTCGCTGTGATGCCTTGGACCGAGACTTGGTTGTCCGTTCCGGTCAGGCTGTAAGTCGCTCCCGCCGGCCCGGCGACGGTGTCCCCCAACGATCCGGCCACGATGGTCTGGATGCCGCTGAAGGCGCTGATCCCGTCGCTCGTCCTTCCGGTGTTCGCGGTCGGGTCGAGCGTGTAGGTCGTCGCCACGTTGCGGCCCTTCAGCGTGTTCGCGCCACCCGCGCCGGCGACGGAGGCTGCGATCGAGCCGGAGGCGCCGCTGAAATCGAAGGTGTCGTCACCTGCGCCGCCCGTGAAGGTCGCGCCGCTGGACGTCACGCCCGCCGTCGTGCTGAAGCTGCCGCCGGGGTTGCCGGCCGTGCCTGCCTGGCCGATGTTGACGGCCACCGTTGCCGTGGCGCTCAGGTTCGCGCCGAGCGTGACGTTGCGTCCGGCGGTCAACGTCGCGCTACCAGCAGTGGCGGTGATCGTCCCCGCTGCGGCGGAGGTGATGTCGGACGAAGCGCCACCCGCGGTCAGTGTCACGCTGCCGCCTTGCACGGCATTGCCGCCGACCGCGAGCCCGCCGCCGGCCGTGGAGATCGAGACATTGCCGCCCGCTGTGATCGAGCCGCCGACGATGAGTCCGCCTGCGGCGACGTCCAGTGCGCCCGTGATCGTAGTGGCCGGCAAGCTCACCGACGTCGGACCGCCTGCGATCGTCAAGTTCGCCAGGTTGCCGATCGGGCCGGCGAAACCGAGGGTGCCGCCGTTGAGGGTGGTCAGCGACTCCGTGCCGGCGGCGCCCGACACCGTGGAGCCGAAAGCGAGGTTCCCTGCGCCGGCGTTCAAGATCGTGGCGGCAGCGCCGATCGTGACGGCGCCCGAGTAGGTCTGGCCGTTCGTGGTCGACACGTTCCCGCCGATGCTGCTCGTCCCCGAGACGCTCAGGCGGTCCAGCGCCACCGCGCCCACGTTGCCGGCGAAGGCAGCATTGCCGTTCACGGTGAGGCTGTCCGCGCCACCGGCTGCGTTCCCACCAACTGTGCCGCCGAAGTTCACCGCCGAGCCGGTCAGCGTCCGCGCGCCATCGACCGCCACCGAGCCGATATACGACTGCGAAGCTCCGCTCACGACATCCGCGGCCAGCACGACGTTGCCGCTGCCCGTCGCATTCGCCGTGAACGTCGAGACGCCCGCGGCCGTACCGGCGGTGGCGGCGGTCGTCAACGTGATCGGCGCATTGATCGCGATCGTTCCCGCGCCGCCGGTCGAAAGCAGCGACAGGCTGCCCCCGAAATTCGCATTCGCGGATGCGTCCACGGCCGCGGACACGGTGATGTTGCTCGTGGCCTGCAGCACCACGTTCGACAGGTCGAGCTGCGCCACCAGCGCGTCGTTGGAGATCCTGCTGGTCAGTCCATCCGCGCCGGGTGCGCTGATGGTTCCGGACGCGAGGGCCGGCACATGGTCGTCGCCCTGCTCCGTGGCGGGGTCGAGCGGATCGAAATCGCCGTCGATGTCCGCCGTGGCGGGATCGTCGACCACTTCGATGTGCTCGGGGTCGAGCAGCAGCGTTCCCTTCTGCCCGCCGGCGCCCGCACGTGCGTCGACGCTGCCGCTGAAGGCCAGATGCCGGCGGCCGGAGACCTCCGCGAAGCCGCCGTTCCCGCCGGCGCCCGCGCCTCGAATGCTCACCTGGCCCGCGAAGTGGGTCGACCCATCGGCCCAGACGATGACCTTGCCGCCGTCGCCTGCGCGGGTGGCGCTCGCATCGATCGTGGCGCCCTGCTGCACCACGGTGACGGCGGCCCTCTGCTCCGCGCCCTGCCCCTGGTAGTTGCCACCGACCAGCACGGTGCCGCCGCCGGCGTCCCCGCTGGCATCGACCTTCGCGCCCGCCATCAGGCCGACGCGGTCGCCCAGGATCCTGACGGTGCCGCCCTTCTCGCCGGCGTCGTCGCCGCGGGCCTCGATCGTGCCGCTCACCTTGACGACGCCCGTCGAACCGCCACTGAGGTTGATGTAGGCGCCCTGCTCCGCGATGGAGTTGGCGCGGATCACGCCGGCCTGGTTGATCACAGTCGGCAGCGTGTCGCCGACGGCGCTGGCCAGCATCGCGACCTGGCCGCCGTCGGCGGTGATCGTTCCGGTGTTCGCGGCGGCCGCATTGACGGCCGCGGCTTCGACCGAGAACTTCACGAGGCCCTGGCCGCTGGGGTCCACGGTGACGCGGGATCCGGCGAGAAGGCCCACCGAGCCGCCGGGCGTCGCCTCGATCGTGCCGTTGTTCGTCACCTGCGCGCCGGCGAGCACGACATAACCGCCCTTGATCGCGCCGTGGTTGACCACGCCCGAGCCGCTGCCGCCGCTGAAGGTGTACTTGCCGGCCAGGAAGTCGGCGTTGCTCATGTTCAGCGTGGAAGCCACCAGGCCGCCGACGTTGACCTGCGCGCCCGGCGCGAACAGCACGCCGGCGGGGTTGACCAGGAAGACCTGCCCGTTGGCCGAGAGCGTGCCGAAGATGGACGAGACGTCGCCGCCCAGCACCCGGTTGAGCGCCACCGCGCCGGCGCCCGGCTGCAGGAACCGCACCGACTGGCCCGACCCGATCGAGAAGCTCTGCCAGTCGAGGATGGCCTTGTTCGTCCCCTGGTTCAGCACCATCGAATTGGCATTCGGGTTCTGCACCGTCACCGTGCCGGCCTGCACCTGCAGGCCCTGCGGCAGCGCATGCGCCACCTGCATCACCTGCGCCGCGAACAGGCCCGCGAGCAACCGTGCCAGCAGCCGCGGAACGCGCCCCGCACCCTGGCGGATGCGGTAGACCGCCTTGAGCTTGCGCGAGAGCCGCACGACCAGCGTGCGGTTCGCGGGCCGGTCCTCGGGGATGACGGTGTTCATGGGATGCTCCTTTGAACAGGCGGTCGTGCGGTCAGGCGGTCAGAGCCACTTCTGCAGCGACAGCCACAGGCGCGGGCGCCGGTCGGGATCGGAGAGCGCGGCGCGGTCGGTGCGCCATGCGAGCTGGGAGGTCAGGAGCCAGTCGCCGTAGCGGCCGGCGGTCAGGCCCAGGCCGGCCGAGCTGATCGACTCGCTCGGCGTCGTGACGGGGAAAGGCGCGCCCGCCTCGTTGTATTTCACGTAGCCCCAGTCGTAGAACACGCCGGCCGAGAGCGGCACCTTCGCCAGGTCGGGCAATTGACGGCGGTACTCCAGGCTGACGATCGCGCCGGTGTCGCCCACCGCCTCGCCCACCGGGTAGCCGCGCACGCCGTTGGGTCCGCCCAGGCCGACCTTCTCGGCCGACGTCAGGTTCTTGGAGGCGAGCTGCGCCTGCAGTCCGATCGAGACCCGGCTGATCGCGGACAGGAACGTGGTCCGCAGGAAATCGAGGTTGACCTTGCTGAACGAGCCGGACGTGCGCAGCCCGGTCGGGCCGGTGTCGGAAGCCCGCGTCGCCGGGTCCAGCTTCAGCTCGCCGCTGGTGTAGTTGACCGAGTAGCTGTTGAACGACGACCCGATGGCCTCGTCGACGAAGTTGCCCAGCAGGCTGGCGCGAATGGAATCGACGCGGCGTCCGCTGTCCGTCGGCGGCGTGGTGGTCTCGTCGTCCAGCCGCTTGTGGTCGTACGTCAACGCGCCGATCACGTTGCGGGTGCGCGAGCGGATGATGGGATGCGTGGCCGTGACGCTGTAGATATCCCCCGTTCCGGTGGCGCCGAGCGCTTCGAACTGCTTGCCCAGCGCGTACTCGGTGCGCGTGACCGAAACCCCGACCTTCGTGGCGTAGCCCGTCACCGGCGTGGAGTAGCCGATGCGGTACAGCTGCGCGCCGGAATGTTCCGAGACCTGCACGTTGGCGCTGAGCACGTCGCCGCGACCGGTCGGGTTGTTCAGGTTGGCCGTGCCGCCGATGCGCACCGCGCCCGCGCTGCGCGCCCCGAAGTTGTCGAAGCCGACCACGCCATCGGCCCGCGCGCCCTGCGGCTTGACGGACACGGTGATGTCCGCCTCGCCGGTGTTGGCGCCCGGCGTCACGGCCGCCGTCGCGTCGAAGCCGACCAGGTCCCGCAGCAGCAGGATCGGCTTCTCCAGCATGTATTCCGTGATGTGCTCGCCGGGCTGCAGGTGCTTGCGGACGATGTCGTTGGCCAGCGACTCGGAGACGGCATCGTCTTCGCGCCGCACCGCGACGCGCCCCACGCGCGCTTCGACCACGTGGATCTGGATGGCGCCGTTGCGCGCCGGGAACAACTGCTCGGGAAGATAGGCCTCGGTCAGGAGGTAGCCGCGTTCGCGGTAGTAGCGGCGCACGCGGGCGGCGGCCTGCACCAGGCCTTCCATGTCCATTTCCTTGTCCACCAGGTCGTCGAGCAGCGCGACCAGGGTCTTCTCCGGGAACAAGGTGCTGCCGCGCACGCGGAAGGCCGCGGGGATCAGCCGCACGGACTCGCTGAACGGAGCGACCGTCGGCGGCTGCGGCACGATGATGGGGGCCGTTCCCGCAGCGGGCGCGGAGGGGGCCTGGCGCTCCTGCTGCAGCAGGATGCCCGCGTCGGGTCGCGGAGCCTGCTGCGCCACCACCGGTAACGCGCAGGCCGACGCTGCCGCTGCGGCCACCCATGTCTTGCTCTTCAACATCAACTCCTTCTTCTGGGCGTTTGCCTGGGCTCGCTGCAGGTTCACTGCTGAGCCCGCCGACTCTTACATTCGTTAACGTCTCTGTCAATCGCGTCGAACGCCAGCAGTGGCGCATCCCAGCCACGGAGGCAAGCTTTCGTGTTGGTGCCGCATCGATGAGCCGCTACACTGGCCCGGCGAAAGCGGCGGCTGGGTACACGTCTTCGGCTTCGAGCTGTAACAGCAGTCGGCTCATCAATGGCTCTCGCGGGCCGCAGACCACAGGCAACGGCGTGTCGTATCTCCTGCATTTCTCCGGTCCGGCCTCGTTCCAGCAGACCATCACCCTCAAGCCCGGCGGCGAACCCGTGGTCGTCGGCCGCGATCCGGAGGCGGCGGTCTACCTGCCCGACACCGACCGGGTCGTGTCGCGGCGCCACCTCTCCATCGCCTGGTCCGGCAAAGGCGCGCAGGTGACGGTGCTCTCGGCCAACGGCATCAACACCGACCAGGGCGACTACTTCTCCGGTGACGAGGTCGTGCTGGGCGATGGCCAGGCGGCGCGCATCGGCTCCTTCCACCTGCTCGTCTCGGTCCCCGCAGCGGCGGTGGACCCCGATGCCACCAACTTCTCTGGCATGGGCTCGCGGCCGGTGCCGCTCGGGCCCGAGGCGAAGAGCGCTTCGCCGGCAGCCGCCGCGACCGAGAAGGACCCGTGGGCGGAACTGCTGTCCGAGTGGTCGCCGGGGCCGAAGCGGGCCGACGCCACCGTGCCGGGATCGGCTTCCCTCGCGGCGCAAGCGCCAGGCAGCTTCGATCGCGACGACCCATTCACCACGTCCACTTCATGGCGCATGCTCAGCGGCAGCTTTGCCGCGGCGCCCGCCCGCGCCCCGGCCAGGGAACCGGATCCGCTCGCCGCGCTGGCCGCCGAGGAGCGCGCTGCGGTCCAGGGCGACCCGACGACACCCGACAGCGACGCGCTGCAATCGCTCTGCCGCGGGCTGGGGCTGCAGCCGCCGCAGTCGTTCAACTTCGACTGGGAGCGGTTCGGCCAGTCCCTTCGCCAGGTGGTCGAGTGCCTCAACGAACACCTGAGCACCCGCGCCGAAGCCAAGAAGGACATGCAGGCGGCCGACCGCACCTTCGTGGGCACCAAGCAGCCCAACCCGCTGAAGTCCGGCATGCCGATCGAGGACCTGCTGCATTACCTGCTGCTCTCGCCGCCCGACGTGCCCGGCTACACGCCCGCGGACAAGGCGCTGCAGGAAGCGGCGCAGGAGGCGCGATCGCACCAGGCCGCGGCGCAGGCAGCCGCGCGCGCCCTGGCCGAAGGCGCCATCGCGGAATTCGAACCGGGCAAGCTGCGCGGCGAGCTGCTGCAGGGCAAGTTGAGCATCGCCTCGGTGGTCGACAACGCCCGGCTCTGGGACCTGTACACCACCGGCTACGAGAAGAAGGCGGCGAAGCTCGCCGAATGGCGCGAGCAGTTGTTCGACCGCTACTACATGACGGCCTACCTGCGCGAAATCGACCGCCTGCGGCGCACCCACGCCCGCAGGTCGCAGCAGCGCAACGACTGAAGGTCCGCGGCCCCACGGGCCGCAAGCGGCGCGCTACAGTGGCCTTTTGAGGAGACCTGCATGTCGCCCAACAGCACAGCGCCCCGGCACATCCGCCTGACCTCGCACAGCGGGGGCAACGGTGCGCCGACCATCCACTGGGGCGCGGCCGATCCCACCGAGCGCGGTCCGGTCGTGGGCACGACGACTTCCCGCGCGCACCGCAACGTCATCGGAACGCACAGCGGCTCCTACAGCGTGTATCGCGCCCTCGCCGTGGCGGCCGGCGCGCTCTCCCGCAGCCACAAGGCGGACCTGACCAACACCTCGCCGACCGACGCGATCGGCCCGTATCCGCAGTGGAGCGACCCGGCCCGCATCGTCAGCCTCGATCCGTGGGGCGCGATGGTCGCCGACGTGTTCTCCGACGAGATCGCGGCGGGCATGGACATCCGGCCCACGATCGCGGTGACCAAGGCGCACGTCATCCTTCCGGAGATCATCGAGGCGGTGAACAAGCGCCGGCTCAAGCCCGATGGAAAGATGCTGCTGCCCAGCGGCGCGGCCATGGTCACCAAGGCCGCCATCGAGCCGGTGTGGCACCTGCCCGGCGTGGCGCGGCGCTTCGGCTGCACCGAGACCGACCTGCGCCGCGTGCTGTTCGAGGAGACGGGCGGCATGTACCCGGAGCTGGTCACGCGCGGCGACCTCGACGTCTTCCTGCCGCCGATCGGCGGCCAGACCGTCTACATCTTCGGCAACCCGCGCGATCTTGCGAACCCCGAGGTGGAACTCACGGCCCGCGTGCACGACGAGTGCAACGGCTCGGACGTGTTCGGCTCGGACATCTGCACCTGCCGCCCGTACCTCACGCACGCGATCGAGGAATGCATCCGCGGCGCGCAGCCGGCGTCCGCGGGCGGTCGCGGCGGCGTGGGCCTGATCTCCTATTCGCGCAAGGAAGGCCGCGCGCTCGGCGAGGTCACCAAGTTCCTGGTCTACAACGCGCGCAAGCGCCAGGTGGGCGGCGACACGGCCGACCAGTACTTCGCCCGCACCGAGTGCGTGGCCGGCGTGCAGGACATGCGCTTCCAGGAGCTGATGCCCGACGTGCTGCACTGGCTGGGCGTGCGCCGCATCCACCGGCTGGTCTCGATGAGCAACATGAAGTTCGATGCCATCACGCAGTCCGGCATCGAGGTCGGGGAACGCGTGAACATCCCCGACGAACTGATCCCGGCCGATGCCCGGGTGGAAATGGACGCCAAGATGGCCGCCGGCTACTTCACGCCCGGCGAAGTGCCCGATGCGCGCAAGCTCAAGACCACCAAGGGACGGGGCCTGGAATGAGCGTCGAGAACGACTTCATCCGCGAACGCTCGCGCGGCGAGGTCGCGGCCGGCCTCCTGCGCTCCACCGTCGCCGTGCGCGAGCGCTGCGGCCAGCTGCTCGATCGGGCACGCGTCGGCCAGTCGGCCTGGTTCACCGTGGATGAAAGCAAGCTGCGCGCGGCAGCCGCGGAAGTCGCGGCCATCACGCGCCGCCGCTATCCCAGGCTGCACATCCCGTTCCACAGCCGCTGGCGGCACTTCGAGGCCGGCGGCGTCGACCGCCGCAAGCAGCTGAACGAAAGGCTCGGCAACGTCGCGCCGCAGGCGCGCGCCCACGCCATGATCGATCTCACCGTCGTCAGCGTGCTGCTGGATGCGGGCGCCGGAGCGGACTGGAAGTACGTCGATCCCGCCACGGGCCAGACCTACACCCGGTCCGAGGGACTGGCGGTGGCGACCTTCCACGCCTTCATGGCCGGCATGTTCTCCAGCGACCGGCTGCGGCCGCTGCAGGCCGACGCGCAGGGGTTGCGTTCGCTCGGCACCGACCAGCTGGCCCAGGTGTTCCAGGTCAGCGAATCCAATCCGCTGGTGGGGCTGGAGGGCCGCGCCATCCTGCTGCGCCGCCTGGGCGAGGCGATGGCGGAGCAGCCGGAGGTCTTCACCGAGGATGCGCGTCCATGCGGCCTGTTCTTCCTGATGGTGGCCGACGAGGGCGGCATCGCGCACACCGCCGACGTGGAGGTGCACGACCTGCTGTCGCAGATCCTCACCTCGATGTCCGGCATCTGGCCGATGGGCACGAGCATCGGCGGCGTGCCGCTGGGCGACGTCTGGCGCCACGCCGCGGTTCGTGGCGACGGCCCCTCGGACGGCTGGGTGCCGTTCCACAAGCTTTCGCAGTGGCTCACCTACTCGCTGCTGGAGCCCTTCCACTGGGCCGGCGTGAAGCTGCGCGGCATCGACAAGCTCACGGCGCTGCCCGAATACCGGAACGGCGGGCTGCTGATCGATTCGGGCGTGCTCACGCTGCGCGAGCCGGATGCCGCCCACCAGGTCTGGCATCCCGGCGACGAGATCATCGTGGAATGGCGCGCGCTGACCGTGCCACTTCTCGACGAGCTGGCCGGGGCGGTGCGCCACGAACTCTCGGTGGACGAAGACCGGCTGCCCCTGGCCTGCGTGCTGGAAGGCGGCACCTGGGCGGCCGGCCGTGAACTGGCGCAGCGCGCCCGAGGCGGGTTGCCGCCGCTGCAGGTGCACAGCGACGGCACCGTGTTCTGAGCGGTGCGCTCGCTATAGTGATCGCCATGTCCCAAGTCCACCTGATCGACCATCCGCTGGTCCAGCACAAGCTGACCCTCATGCGCAAGAAGGAGGCCAGCACCAACAGCTTCCGGCGCCTGCTGGGCGAGCTGGCCTCGCTCATGGCCTACGAGGTCACGCGCGACATGGCGATGCAGGAGGTGGAGATCGAGACGCCGCTGGAGAAGACCACCGGCAAGGTCATCGACGGCAAGAAGCTGGTGTTCGTCTCCATCCTGCGCGCCGGCACCGGCATCCTGGACGGCATGCTCAGCGTCGTTCCCGGCGCGCGGGTGGGCCACATCGGCCTGTACCGCGATCCCAAGACGCTGACGGCCGTCGAGTACTACTTCAAGATGCCGCAGGACATGCACGAGCGTGACGTCGTGGTGGTCGACCCGATGCTGGCGACCGGCAACAGCGCCATCGCCGCCGTGGAGCGGCTCAAGGAACTGCAGCCCAAGTCGATCAAGTTCGTGTGCCTGCTCACCTGCCCGGAAGGCATCGAGGCGATGCAGCGGGCGCACCCGGACGTGCCGCTCTACACCGCGGCCATCGACCGCCAGCTCAACGAGCACGGCTATATCCTGCCCGGGCTGGGCGACGCGGGCGACCGGATCTTCGGGACGAAATAAGCGTTCCCGCGGCGGGCTCCTTCATGCTCGACCTGCTCATCACCAACGCCTCCCTGCCCGACGGCCGCACGGGCGTCTCGGTCGCGGTGCAGGACGGCCGCATCCGCGAAATCACGGCCGGCCTGGACGCACCGGCGCACGAGAAGTTCGATGCGCGCGGCTGGCTGCTCTCGCCACCGTTCTGCGATCCGCACTTCCACATGGACGCGACCCTCAGCTACGGGCTGCCGCGCATCAACGAGACCGGCACGCTGCTGGAGGGCATCGCGCTGTGGGGCGAGCTCAAGCCGCTGCTCAAGGCCGAGGACATGATCGAGCGCGCGCTGGCGTATTGCGATTGGGCCGTGGCCAGGGGGTTGCTGGCCATCCGCAGCCATGTCGACACGAGCGCTCCCAGCCTGCTGCCGGTGCAGGCCATGCTGGAGGTGAAGAAGCGTGTCGCCGGCTACGTCGACCTGCAGCTCGTCGCCTTCCCGCAGGACGGCGTGCTGCGGACGCAGTTCGGTGTCGAGAACCTGAAACGCGCGCTCGACCTGGGCGTGGACATCGTCGGCGGCATCCCGCACTTCGAGCGCACGATGTCCGAAGGCGCGGCCAGCGTGAAGCTGCTGTGCGAGCTCGCGGCCGGGCGCGGCCTGCCAGTGGACATGCACTGCGACGAGTCGGACGACCCGCTCTCGCGCCACATCGAGACGCTGGCCTTCGAGACGCAACGGCTCGGGCTGGAGGGCCGGGTGAACGGCTCGCACTGCACTTCCATGCACAGCATGGACAACTACTACGCCAGCAAGCTGCTGCCGCTGATCGCGGAGTCCGGCGTGAGCGTCGTGGCCAATCCGCTGATCAACATCACGCTGCAGGGCCGCCACGACACCTACCCCAAGCGGCGCGGCATGACGCGAGTGCCCGAGCTGATGGCCGCCGGCGTCACGGTCGCTTTCGGCCACGACTGCGTGATGGACCCGTGGTACGGCATGGGCTCGGGCGACATGCTGGAGGTGGCGCACATGGGCCTGCACGTGGCGCAGATGACCAGCCGCGGCGGCATCCGCGCGTGCTTCGACGCCGTGACCACGAACGCCGCGAAGGTGATGCAGTTGCCCGGCTACGGTCTCGAACCGGGCTGCGACGCCAGCTTCGTGCTGCTGCAGGCGCGCGATGTCGTGGAGGCGATCCGGCTGCGTGCGAACCGGCTCAAGGTGTGGCGCAAGGGAAAGCTGCTGGCCGAGACGCCGGAGGTGGCGGCGAGTCTGCACGTCGAGGGCCGGCCGGCCGCAACCCGGTTCACGACGGCAGGCTGAGCTCTGCCGTGCCGGCTGTCGGCACACCCGCAATCGCAATCGGGGAATCGACTCACATCCGCGCTGCCTGCCCGTGGCGCAATCCGGGAATGGCCCTGGACCTCTCCCGCATCCGCGCCCTGTGCTTCGACGTCGACGGCACCATCTCCGATACGGACGACCACATCGTCGCGCGGCTGGCCGGCCTCATCGATGCCGTGCCGGGCGTCAGCGGCCGGCGGGCGGAGAAGCTCGCGCGGCAGACCGTGATGGCGCTCGAGACGCCGGTCCATGCGGCCTACGCCAAGCTCGACGAGCTCGGCCTGGACGTGCCGCTGACCCGGCTGCGCGACCGGTTGAGGTCCATCAAGCGGCTGGAGGGCGACCCCGCCCACACCCGCAACCCGGAAGCCGCCGACGAGGTGCCGCACGAGATGGTGGCCGGCGTGCAGCAGATGATCCATACGCTGGCCCGGCACTTCCCGATGTGCACGATCTCCACCGGCGGTGCGCCGCGGGTGGAGCGGTTCCTCGAGCACTACGGCGTGCGCAAGCACTTCACCGCCGTCATCGGCTCGCAGACCACCCGGCGCATGAAGCCGCATCCGGAGCCGCTGCTGTTCGCGGCGCGGGAGATGGGGGTGCGGCCCGAGGAGTGCCTGATGATCGGCGACACCACGATCGACATCCGCACCGGCGTCGCAGCCGGCGCGCAGACCGTCGGCGTGCTGTGCGGTTTCGGGACGGAGCTCGAGTTGCGCGAGGCCGGCGCCGGGCTGATCCTTGCGACCACGTCGGACCTGCTGGGTGTCCTGCAGCCCGCGGAAGACACGCTCGAGGGCACCGCCCAGCCGAAGCCGGCGTCGTAGGCCTCGGCGCGAGGCCGGCAGTCATCCGCGTCGGCTGCAAGCCACGCGGGCGACCAATAAGCGAAATACTGCCGAGGCAGGCGCCTGTTCAGCGTGAAAATCGCGGGATGCTCAACCGCAGAAAGTTCTCCCGCACCCTCGTCGGCTCCGCTGCCTTGATGGCCCTGCCTGCCGTCCGCGCCCAGGGCGACCGCATCCTGCTGGCCCAGTCGGCGCCGTTCACCGGCCCGTCCGCGCAGCTGGGCATCCAGTTCCACAACGGCGCCCGGCTGTACTTCGACCAGGTCAATGCCCAGGGCGGCATCCACCGCAAGCCGGTGGAGATCGTGAAGATGGACGACGGGTACGAGCCGGACCGCTGCGTCGAGAACACCCGCAAGCTGCTGGCCGACGACCCGGTGGCCCTGTTCTGCTATGTCGGCACGCCCACCAGCCTGGCCGCGCTGCCGGTCGCGACGGCGGCGAAGACGCCTTACTACGCGCCCTTCACCGGCGCCATGGGACTGCGCCAGCCGTTCAACCGCTATGCCTTCCACCTGCGGGCCTCGTACAACGACGAGACGGCGCTGATCGTGGACCAGCTGATCCAGCTCGGCCGCCAGAAGATCGCGGTGTTCCACCAGAACGACGCGTACGGCAAGGCGGGCCTGGACGGCGTGGCGCTGGCGCTGGCCGCGCACAACTCCAAGCCGGTCGGCACGGCCACGGTGGAGCGCAACTCGGTGGAGGTGGCGGCCGCCGTCAAGGCGCTTGTTGCGCTGCGCCCCGACGCCATCGTCCAGATCGGCTCGTACAAGGCGTGCGCCGCCTTCATCAAGGCAGCGAAGGCGGCGGGCTATGGCGGCCTCTTCTACAACGTGTCGTTCGTGGGCACCCAGGCGCTGGCCGACGAACTGGGCAAGGATGGACTGGGCGTGGTCGTCTCGCAGGTGATGCCCTCGCCCTACAACCCCGCTCGCGCGATCACGCGCGAGTTCGTGGAGGCGGTGAAGAAGGCGGGCGGCGAGCACTCCGTCAACTTCTCCAGCATGGAAGGCTACCTGGCCGCCAAGGTGATGGCCGACGCGCTGCGCCGCGGCCCGGCCAAGCCCACGCGCGAGACGGTCGTCACCAGCCTCGAGGCGCTGGGGATGTCGTCGTACGGCGGCTTCAACGTGAGCTTCTCCAGCAACGACCACGTCGCGTCGAAGTTCGTCGAGCTGTCGATGCTGACGGGCGACGGCCGCGTGCGCACCTGACGCTCAGCGGGGGCGCACGCGCGCCTGCCGTTGCAGCAGCAGGTAGGCCGCCAGGCCGACCAGGGTCCACATCAGCATCAGCCCGCCCAGGTTCAGCTGGCCCTCGTGCGGCACCATGCCCACGACCAGGCCGCCGAGCGCTCCCAGCAGCTGCTGCGACAGGCCGGCCACCGCGGCGGCCGAACCGGCCAGTGCGGGAATCACACCGACGGTGCCGGTGAGCGTGGGCGGCACCAGCAACCCGTGGCCGACGCCGAGGAGCAGCAGCGGCAACGCCAATGCAAGCGGGCTTCGCCACCCGGCCCAACCGAGCGCCAGCACGAAGAACAGTCCGCCGATCGTGAGCGCCTGGCCCCAGCCCATGATGTAGCGGTCGCTGCGGCGGTGCGTCATGCGCGTCGTGGCCAGGTTGCCGAAGATGTAGGCGATCGGGATGACGCCGATGTACCAGCCCAGCTGCTCCGGCGTAACGCCGTACGCGCGCAGCACCAGCGGCGTGCCGCCCAGGAAGCTGTAGAACGTCGCGGTGGCCGACGACAGCAGCAGCACGTGCAGCAGGAAGGCCGGTTCGCGCGCAAGGCGTGCATAGCTGCCGGCCAGCGTGCGCAGCCCGCCGGTCGAGGGCGCCGCGTCCGCCTTGCGCGCCGGCAGGCCCCACCAGGCCGCCGCCATCAATACGACCGCCAGCGCCGCCATCACCGCGAAGTTCGCCTGCCAGCCCACCCGCACGTGCAAGTGACCGCCCAGCAGCGTGGCCAATGGCGGGCACACGCCCATGCTCATGCCGATGAAGGCCATCACACGCGTGCGCTCCGGTCCCTGGAACAGGTCCTGCACCATCGCCCGCCCCGTCACCATGCCCGCCGCGCTGCCCGCGCCCTGCAGCACGCGGCCGAGCGTGAGCACTTCCAGGCTGTCCGCGAACGCCGCGAGCAGACAGCCCGCGCAGGCGATCACCAGTCCGGCGAGCAGCACCGGCTTGCGTCCGAAACGGTCCGACAGCGGCCCGTACACCAGCTGCATGCCGCCGTACGCCGCGATGAATCCGCTGAACGTCAGCTGCACCGCCGCCTGCGTGCTGCCGAACAGGGCCGGCCAGTCCTGCATCGAAGGCAGGCAGATCGTCATGGCCAGCAAGCCGAAGGCAAGCTGGGCCACGAGGTTGGCCATGAGGAGGAAGTGCATCAGCTGTTCAACTGCGCCCAGACCTTTTCGAGGCGCTTGACGCTCACGGGCTGCGGCGTGCGAAGTTCCTGCGCGAACAGGCTGACGCGAAGTTCCTCCAGCAGCCAGCGCAGTTCCTGCATGCGGTCGTCGACGTGGCCTTTGCGCTCGGCCACCAGGCGCCAGTAGCGCTGCTCCTGCGGCCGGACGTCGGCCATGCGAGCCACGTCGCGCGCAGGATCCGCGCGCAGTTTCTCTAGCCGCAGCGTGATCGCCTTGAGGTAGCGCGGGAGATGCTGCAGGGCCGCCCAGGGCGTCCGGGCGAGGAAGTGCCTCGGGACCAGTCGCTGCAGCTGCTGCGCGGCGTCGGCGGTGCAATCGGGATGCCCCTTGGTGTCCTTGATCTTTCGCGCCGCCGTCGCGTAGTCGGCCAGGATGGTGGCCGCGAGGCGGGCCACCTCGTTGGCGATCAGCGTCAGGCGGCCGCGGCCCTCGTCCACCCGGCGCTTGAACGTGGCCTCGTCGGTGGGCAGCGGATCGAGCAGGAAGGCCCGGTCCAGGGCCAGATCGATGATCTGCTGCCGCAATTCCTCCTGCGTGCCGAGCGGCATGAAGGCGACGGCCATCTTCTGCAGGTCGGGAATGTTCTTCTCCAGGTACTTGAGCGCGTCCTTGAGCTGCAGCGCGAACAGGCGGCGCAGGCCCGCGCGGTGCTTCGCCGCGGCGACCTCGGGTTCGTCGAAGACTTCGATGACGACGGCGTGGCCCTGGTCGACCAGCGCGGGGAAGCCGACGAGGGACGTCGAGCCCTTTCGCACTTCCATCAGCTCGGGCAGTTCGCCGAAGGACCAGCTGGTGTACCTCGCTCCCTCTCCCGCCTGCGGGAGAGGGCTGGGGTGAGGGTCTGCCTTCGCCACCGCACCACCCTCACTTCGCCCTCTCCCGCCAGCGGGAGAGGGAGTTGGAGCCGCCGCGACCGTCAACCCCGCCAGCGCCTGGAACGCCCCCCGCGCCTTCGCCCCCAGTTCCGCCTTCAGCGCCCCGAGATTCCGCCCCATCCCCAGCTGCCGGCCGTGCTCGTCCACCACCCGGAAATTCATGAACAGGTGCGCGGGCACCATGTCCAGCTTGAAATCCGTGCGCTTGACGTCCAGCGACGTCCGTTCCCGCACCATCTTCAGCAGCACGTCGACCAGCGAGCCGACGGCCCAGCGTTCCGGCGCCGTCAGTTCATCGGCTAGCCGCGCCGCCGATTCCGGCAGCGGCACGAACCGCGAGCGGGGCTTTTGCGGCAGGCTCTTGAGGAGCGCCTGCACCTTGTGCTTGAGCATGCCGGGCACCAGCCATTCGGCACGCTCTTCGCTCACCTGGTTCAACACGAACAGCGGCACGGTCACGGTGAGGCCGTCGCGCGGATCGCCGGGTTCGTGCAGGTAGGCCGCGGCGCAATCGACACCACCCAGTCGGATCGTCTTCGGGAAGGACTCCGTCGTGATGCCCGCGGCCTCGTGCCGCATCAACTCGTCGCGAGTGAGCTTCAGCAGATCGGGCTTGTGCCGGCTGTCCTGGCGATACCAACCCTCGAAGGTGTGGCCGTTGTAGACGTCGGCCGGGATCTGCTGGTCGTAGAAGGCGTAGATCAGCTCCTCGTCCACCAGCACGTCCTGGCGGCGCGACTTGTGCTCCAGCTCCTCGACCTGCCGCACCAGCTTCAGGTTGGCGGCCAGGAACGGCAGCTTCGTCTCCCACTGCCCCGCGACCAGGCCCTCGCGGATGAAGATCTCCCGCGCGCCCTGCTGGTCGACCTTGGCGAAGGGCACACGGCGGCCGCTGTAGATCACCAGGCCGTACAGCGTGGCGCGCTCCAGCGCCATCACCTCGGCGCCCTTCTTCTCCCAGTGCGGATCGAGCAGCTGCTTCTTGAGCAGGTGGCCGGCGACTTCCTCCACCCATTGCGGCTCGATGTTGGCGATGCCGCGGCCGAACAGGCGCGTGGTCTCCACCAGCTCGGCGCAGACGATCCAGCGCCCCGGGCGCTTCTTTAGGTGGGCTCCGGGGTGGCGATAAAACTTGATCCCGCGCGCGCCGAGGTACACGTCCTCCTCTTCCATCTTCCAGCCGATGTTGCCCAGCAGGCCGGCCAGCATGGACTTGTGCAGCGCGTCGTAGCCCGCGGGCTGCGAGTTCATGCGCCACTTGTGCTCGGCAACCACCGTGTGCAGTTGCGAGTGGATGTCCTTCCACTCGCGCACACGCCGCACGTTGATGAAGTTCTGGCGCAGGAGGGATTCGTACTGGCGGTTGGAGAGCTTGTGGTGGGGTGCACCCTCACCCCCACCCCCTCCCGCACGCGCGAGAGGGAGTTTCGGAGCGCCTGGGCTCCCTCTCCCGCTCGCGGGAGAGGGTTGGGGCGAGGTGCCGCCCCGCGCCGCATGGATCCACTCCCACAACCTCAGGTACCCCGAGAACTCGCTCTTCTCGTCATCGAACTTCGCATGCTGCTGGTCGGCCTGCGCCTGCAGCTCCAGCGGCCGGTCGCGCACGTCCTGCACGGACAGCGCCGATGCGATCACCAGCACCTCGGCCAGCGCGCCCCGCTCGCGCCCCTCCAGGATCATCCGGGCCACTCGCGGGTCCAGCGGCAGGCGGGCCAGCTCGCCGCCGACGGGAGTGAGCTCGTTGGCGTCGTCCACGGCGCCCAGTTCATTGAGCAACTGGTAGCCGTCGGCGATCGCGCGACGCTGCGGGGCCTCGATGAACGGAAAGTCTTCCACGCTGCCCAGGTGCAGCGCCTTCATGCGCAGGATCACGCCGGCCAGCGACGAGCGCAGGATCTCCGGGTCGGTGAACCGCGGGCGCGAGAGGAAGTCCTGCTCGTCGTAGAGGCGGATGCAGATGCCGTTGGCCACGCGGCCGCAGCGGCCCGCGCGCTGGTTGGCCGCGGCCTGGCTCACGGGCTCGTCCAGCAGCTGCTCCACCTTGCTGCGGAAGCTGTAGCGCTTGACTCGCGCCGTGCCCGCGTCGATCACGTAGCGGATGCCCGGCACGGTGAGCGAGGTCTCGGCCACGTTGGTGGCCAGCACGATGCGCCGGCCCGCGTGCGCTTCGAAGATGCGGTCCTGTTCGGCCTGCGACAGCCGCGAGAACAGCGGCAGCACCTCGGCCCCGCGCGTGAGCGGGCTGTGCGACAGGTGCTTGCGCAAGTGGTCGGCCGCCTCGCGGATCTCGCGCTCGCCCGGAAGGAACACGAGGATGTCGCCTGCAGCGTTGCCCTGCCACAGCTCGTCGACCCCGTCGGCGATGGCTTCGTCCAGCCCGTAATCGCGCGTCTCCTCGAACGGCCGGTAGCGCTGCTCCACCGGATACATGCGGCCGGACACGTAGATGACGGGCGCCTTGCCCCTGGCCGAAGCGAAGTGCTCCGCGAAGCGTTCGGCGTCGATCGTGGCCGACGTGACCACGATCTTCAGGTCGGGCCGGCGCGGCAGGAGCTGCTTGAGGTAGCCGAGCAGGAAGTCGATGTTGAGGCTGCGCTCGTGGGCCTCGTCGATGATCAGCGTGTCGTACGCCGACAGCAGCGGGTCGGTCTGGGTTTCCGCCAGCAGGATGCCGTCGGTCATCAGCTTCACCGAGGCGTCGCGCGAGAGCCGGTCCTGGAAGCGCACCTTGAAGCCGACGACTTCGCCGAGCGGCGTCTCCAGCTCCTGCGCGATGCGTTTGGCTACGCTCGATGCGGCGATCCGCCGCGGCTGCGTGTGCCCGATCAGCCGGCCGCGCTCGCCCGGCGGGGCGTTGAGCTTGCCCCGCCCCATGGCCAGCGCGATCTTGGGCAGTTGCGTGGTCTTGCCCGAGCCGGTCTCGCCGCAGACGATGACCACCTGGTGCTCGGCGATCGCGCGCGCGATCTCGTCGCGTTTGCCGCAGACCGGCAGCGATTCTGGAAAGGTGATGCGGGGAGCGGGCAAGGCGGCGGAACTGCGGCGCCGCAGGGGCGCAAAGCCCCGGATTATCGGGCGGGTTCGGGCGCCAGCTCGGCGATCTGCCGTTCTTCCTCGTCGTAGCAGGCCACGCGGCTGGCGTAGCTCCAGGCGGTGCGCGACATGGCTTTGGCCGCCGCCACCGCGGTCTGCGGGCGCATCTGCGGCGGAGCCACCAGGACACCCACGCCGACCTCCGCCACCCAGGTCGTGCGGCTGTACTCCAGCTCGGCCATGTCCTTGCTGGTGCCCAGCCCGACCGGGCGCGAAAGCCGCTGCACCACCTGGTGCGCCAGCTCCATCAGGGGGTCGGCCGCCGACGGCCTCGGCACCAGCAGCAGGAAAGCGTCGGCGTCGAGGCGCCCGAGCTGCACGCCGGGCGGCAGCAGGCGGCGCAGGCGGCTGGCGCAGATGAACAGGCCGTGGTTGTAGGCCGCGCGTCCGTGCAGGTGCTCGAGCGCGTCGAAGTTCGCGACGCTCACCGCCAGCACGCCGAGCGGCCTGCCGTCACGCTCGGCCCGCGCGAACGCCTCGCCGACCATCACGTGCGTCTCGGAATGGGAGGCGAGCCGGGTCACGGGGTCATAGCTCGGTCCATGCACCATGGCCTGGCGAACGTCGATCAGGTACGCGTAGCGCGCCCACATGGCACCCCCGATGCACGCGGTGTAGGCGATGGCAGCGAGCGCGCTGGCCGCGTGCACGGGCCAGGGCGTGCTCGCCGGGTCCAACGCATGCCAGGTCAGCCCGGCGATGGCCAGGGACATGAAGCACACGCCGGCGAAGGCCAACCAGCCGGCCGCTGCGCCGCGACGGGCGCTGCGCAGCGCGGCGGCCAGGCTCAGGGCCACCAGCATCCCCTGCATCGCGACCGACAGTGCAAGCGCCTCCAGTGGCGGCAGCGACCAGCCGATGGCCAGCACCACTGCCGTGACGGCAGCCGTCGCCGCGACGATGGCGCGGGCACGAGAGCCGCGCAGCACCCCGAGCAGCCAGAACAGCAACGGCGCCAGGACCGCCGAGACGAGCACGGCGGCATGGGCCTGCACGCGCAGGTGCGCCTCGGGCGAGTCGCCCGGCAGCCAGCCGAGGAAGATCAGGACATAGAGACAGGAAAGCAGCGCCGACAGCGAACCCGTGGTGGCCACGCGACGGGCGGACTGACGGAATGCGAGCACGGCGGCGATCAGCGACAGGCCGGCCGCGCCGAAGAAGGCTCCCCAGAATCCCACCGCCACGCTGTCCACGCGCCCGCACCCCTCGTGCCGCCGGCGGCGGCCGGACCGTACCTTACACTGTTCCGCTGGCGCCGCCCCCGTTTTCGCTGTCAGTTCTCACAGTCGATGTCCACCGTCTTCAACTTCACCTTCGTGCCCTGGTTCCGCTCGGTGGCGCCGTACATCCACATGCACCGGGGCAAGACCTTCGTGGTGGGCGTGGCCGGCGAGGCCGTCGCGGCCGGGAAGCTGCAGGCCATCGCGCAGGACCTCGCGCTGATCCAGAGCATGGGCGTCAAGCTGGTGCTGGTGCACGGCTTCCGGCCCCAGGTGAACGAGCAGCTGCGGGCCAAGGGCCACGAGGCGCGCTACTCGCACGGCATGCGCATCACCGACGGAGTGGCGTTGGACTGCGCTCAGGAGGCGGCCGGCCAGCTGCGCTACGAGATCGAGGCGGCCTTCAGCATGGGGCTGCCGAACACGCCGATGGCGGGCTCCACCATCCGCGTGATCTCGGGCAACTTCATCACCGCGCGGCCGGTGGGGATCGTGGACGGCGTCGACTTCCAGCACTCGGGCATGGTGCGCAAGGTCGACGTGGCCGGCATCAAGCGCACGCTCGACCACGGCGCGATGGTGCTGATGTCGCCCTTCGGCTTCTCACCGACAGGCGAGGCGTTCAACCTGGCGATGGAGGAAGTGGCCACGAGCGTGGCCATCGCCCTGCAGGCGGACAAGCTGGTGTTCCTGACCGAGATCCCCGGCATCCGCATCAAGCCGGCGGAGGCCGAGTCCGAGGACAACCCGATCGACACCGAGCTGCCGCTCGCGGCCGCCGAACAGATCCTGGCCTCGCTGCCCGGCCCGCAGCTGCCGACCGACACCGGCTTCTACCTGCAGCACTGCGTCAAGGCCTGCAAGGGCGGCGTGGAGCGCAGCCACATCATCCCGTTCGCGGTCGACGGCTCGATCCTGCTGGAGATCTACGTGCACGACGGCATCGGCACCATGGTCATCGATGAGAAGCTGGAGGAACTGCGCGAGGCGACGGCCGACGACGTCGGCGGCATCCTGCAGCTGATCGAACCGTTCGAGCGCGATGGAACCCTGGTCCGGCGCGAGCGCACCGAGATCGAACGCGACATCGCCAACTACAGCATCATCGAGCACGACGGCGTGATCTTCGCCTGCGCCGCCCTCTATCCCTACCCCGAGGCGCGCACCGGCGAGATGGCGGCGCTGACCGTTTCGCCGCAAAGCCAGGGCCAGGGCGACGGCGAGAAGATCCTCAAGCGGGTCGAGCAGCGCGCCAAGGCGATGGGCCTGGACAGCATCTTCGTGCTCACGACCCGCACGATGCACTGGTTCCTCAAGCGCGGCTTCGTCCAGGTGGAGCCGGAGTGGCTGCCGGAGGCCCGCAAGCGCAAGTACAACTGGGACCGGCGGTCGATGGTGTTCGTCAAGAAGCTGACGTAGCGGGCGCTCCCCCGTCACTTCGGGGAAGTGCATGAACACGAAAGTCTACTTTTCAGCTGCAGTCGATTCATGACCGACAACGTTTCGCCCCTCATCCTCGAGCACCTGAAAGCGCTCCGCAATGAGCTGCGCGACTTCAAGGCGGAGCTTCGTTCCGACGTGGAGGTGGTGAAGAGCCGCTTGAACTCGCTGGAGAAGCAGGTGGCCTTCTTCCACGAAGGCATCGCAGGCATCCACATCCGCCTGGACCGGTTCGACGGCCGTCTCGATCGCGTCGAACGGCGCCTCGACCTCGCGCACTGACCGGCCGGGGCGCGCCGCGCCTCAGGCGTGCGCCAGCCGCGGCGCGCGCATTGATCGCGCCAGCAAAGCGATCAACACCAGCGCGAACCCCACGAACGCCACGAACGACCAGTTGGCGATCGACAGCCCCAGGAACGTCCAGTCGATCTTCGTGCAATCGCCGCTGCCGCGGAAGATCATCGGGATCGCGCGCTTGAGCGGGAACGTCTCGATCATCCCGTAGAAGTCGCGCCCGCAGGACACGATCTCCGGCGGATGCCACTGCAGCCAGCTCTGGCGGGCGGCGACGAAAGCGCCGAATCCCGAGGCCGCCAGCGCCAGGACGCTGCCGGTGATCCAGGCGCCGCGGCGCGGAATCGCCGCGGACGCGCCGGCGATGACTCCCACCAGGATCAGCGCATAGCGTTGCACGATGCACATCGGGCAAGGCTCGAGGCCCACGCCATGCTGCAGGTACAGCGCGAACGCCAGCATGCCCGCGCAGGCGGCAGCCACCAGGCTCAAGGTGCGGCGCGGCGCCGCGAACAGCCACTCGATCAAGACTCTCTCCCGATGCGGGCGCCGCAATCCCTCAGTGCGCCCCTTCCACGAACACGCGGGCCCTGCGCGGCGTCACCACCAGCGTCTCGCCCTCCCGGAACCCCAGCTCCCTGAATTGTTGCGCAGGAATCTGGGCCTCGATGATGGGGTCCTGACCGCTGGGGTTGGCCGGTTGGGTGTCCTCGGCCGGAATTAGTTCCAGCCGGGCGATGGGCCCGACCACGATGGCGCGCGAGAGCTGCACCACGATGCCACGCGCGCCGGGCGAGTAGCGCTGCACGTCCAGGTCGTGCGGCCGCACGTACGCGAAGGCCTTGGCGTTCTCCGCTTCGGCGTGCTCGGGCGCGTGCAGCTGCATGCCTTCCAGGTGCACCTCGCCCTGGTGGGCGCGACCGTGGAACATGTTGACGTCGCCGAGGAAGCCGTACACGAAGGGGCTGGCCGGATGGTCCCAGACGTCCTGTGGCGAGCCGACCTGCTCCACGCGCCCGGCATTCATCAGCACGACCCGGTCCGCCACTTCCAGAGCCTCTTCCTGGTCATGCGTGACGAAGATGCTGGTGACGTGCAGTTCGTCATGCAGGCGGCGCAGCCAGCGGCGCAGTTCCTTGCGCACCTTGGCGTCGAGCGCGCCGAACGGCTCGTCCAGCAGCAGCACCTTGGGCTCCACCGCGAGTGCGCGGGCCAGCGCGATGCGCTGCCGCTGCCCGCCCGACAGCTGCGACGGAAAGCGGTCCGCCAACCAATCCAGTTGCACGAGGTTCAGCAACTCGTGCACCTTCTGCTTGATCTGCGCTTCGCCCGGCCGCTGCCCGCGGGGCTTGACTCGCAGGCCGAACGCGACGTTCTCGAACACGGTCATGTGGCGGAAGAGCGCGTAGTGCTGGAACACGAAGCCGACCTGCCGCTCACGCACATGCACGTCCGTGGTGTCCTCGCCCGCGAACAGGATGCTGCCGCTGTCGGCCGTTTCCAGGCCCGCGATGATGCGCAGCAGCGTGGTCTTGCCGCAGCCGGAAGGGCCGAGCAGCGCGAGCAGTTCGCCGGAGCCGATGTCCAGCGAGACATTGCGCAGCGCGTGGAACTCGCCGAATTGCTTGCTGACGTTGCGGATTTCGATGCTCATGGGTTGTCGTCCTTCACGCGGCCGCCGGCCGCTCCGGCGGCAGCTCCGCCGTCGCCTTCATCAGGCGCTCGTGCTGCCACTCCGCCACGCTCTTGATCGCGAGCGTCACCAGCGCCAGCAGCGCCAGCAGCGAGGCGACCGAGAAGGCGGCCACCGACTGGTATTCGTTGTAGAGGATCTCCACGTGCAGCGGCATGGTGTTGGTCTGGCCGCGGATGTGGCCGGACACCACCGACACCGCACCGAACTCGCCCATTGCGCGCGCGTTGCACAGGATCACGCCGTAGATCAGGCCCCACTTGATGTTGGGCAGCGTGACGTGCCAGAAGGTCTGCCAGCCGTTGGCGCCCAGCACGATGGCGGCCTGCTCCTCCTCGTTCCCCTGCGCCTGCATCAGCGGGATCAGCTCGCGGGCGATGAAGGGGAAGGTGACGAAGATCGTGGCCAGCACGATGCCCGGCACGGCGAAGACGATCTTGATGCCGTTCGCCGCCAGCCAGGGGCCGAGCCAGCCCTGCGCGCCGAACACCAGCACGTAGATCAGGCCGGCCACCACCGGGGACACGGAGAACGGCAGGTCGACCAGCGTGGTCAGGAAGGCCTTGCCGCGGAACTCGTACTTGGCGATGCACCACGCGGCCGCGATGCCGAACACCAGGTTCAGGGGCACGGCGATCGCTGCAGTGATCAGCGTCAGCCGGATCGCCGACCACGCATCCGGCTCCCGCAGACCTTCGAGATAGGCCTCGAAGCCCTTTCGCAGCGCCTCGGTGAACACCGCGGCGAGCGGCAGCACCAGGAAGAGGAACACGAACAGCAGCGCCGCGCCGATGAGCGAACGGCGGACCCAAGCCGTTTCCGTGGTGATGACGCGCTTTTGCGCGAGGTTGCCTGCCATCAGCCGGCCCCTGCCCTGCGCCGCTGCCAGGCCTGCAAGCCATTGATCACCAGCAGCAGCACGAACGAAATCCCCAGCATCACGGTCGCGACCGCGGTCGCGCCTGCGTAGTCGTATTGCTCCAGCTTTCCGATGATCACCAGCGGCGTGATCTCGGAGACCATGGGCATGTTGCCCGCGATGAAGATGACCGAGCCATACTCGCCCACCGCACGCGCGAAGGCCATCGCGAAGCCGGTCAGCAGCGCGGGCAGGATGGCGGGCAGGATCACCCGGCTGAAGGTCTGCCACCGCGTCGCGCCCAGGCACATCGCGGCCTCCTCCAGCTCACGCTCCGTGTCCTCCAGCACCGGCTGCACGGTGCGCACCACGAACGGCAGCCCGATGAAGATCAGCGCGATCACCACCCCGTTCGGGTTGAACGCGAGCTGGATCCCGAGCGGCTCGAGGTACTGGCCGATCCAGCCGTTGCCGGCCAGCAGCGCCGTGAGCGAGATGCCGGCCACCGCGGTGGGCAGCGCGAAAGGCAGGTCAACCAGCGCATCCACGATCTTCTTGCCCGGGAAGCGGTAGCGCACCAGCACCCACGCGAGCAGCAGCCCGAAGAAGACGTTGAACAACGCCGCCAGGAACGACGCGCCGAACGTGAGGCGGTAGGACGCGACGACCCGCGGCGAGCTGACCGCGGCCCAGAACTGGTCCCAGCTCATGGCGAACGTCTTGATCACCAGCGCCGACAGCGGGATCAGGACGATGAGGCTCAGGTACAGCAGCGTGTACCCGAGCGTGAGATTGAACCCCGGCAGGACCTTGCGCGCGCCGCCGCGGCGCGAAGACGCCGCCGTGGCCGGCAGGGGCGCCGGGAGGGTGGCGGCGGACCCGGCCATTTACCTGACCGTGTAGATCTTGTCGAACTGGCCGCCGTCGTTGAAGTGCACCTTCTGCGCCTCGGACAGCGAGCCGAACAGCTCCTGCACGGTGAAGAGCTTGATGGGCTTGAACGTCTGCACGTGCCGGGCCAGGACCTTCTGGTTGCGCGGACGGATCGAGTGCTTCGCCGCGATCTCCTGCCCTTCCTCGGAGTACAGGAAGTCGAGGTAGGCCTTTGCCAGGTCGCCCGTGCCCTTCTTGGCGATGGTGCGCTCCACGATGGCGACCGGGTTCTCCGCGACGATGCTGATGGACGGATAGACCACGTCCACCTTGCCCTTGCCGAACTCGCGGTTGACGGACTCGACCTCCGACTCGAACGTGATCAGCACGTCGCCCGTGTTGCGCTGCAGGAAGGCGGTGGTGGCGTCGCGGCCGCCGCGGGCCAGCACGGGCACGTTCTTGTACAGCTTGGACAGGAACTCCTGCGCCTGCGCGTCGGTCCCGCCCTTCTTCTTGATGTAGCCCCAGGCCGCCAGGTAGGCGTAGCGCCCATTGCCCCCGGTCTTCGGGTTCACCACGACCACCTTCACGTCGGGCCGCGTCAGGTCTTCCCAGTCCTTGATGCCCTTGGGATTGCCCTCGCGCACCAGGAACAGCATCGTCGACGTCGTCGGCGACGCGTTGTCCGGGAAGCGCTTGGCCCAGTCCTTGGCCACCACGCCGCGCTCGGCCAGGAACTCGATGTCGGTGGTGGTGTTCATCGTCACCACGTCGGCGTCCAGGCCGTCCGCCACCGCGCGCGCCTGCGCGCTGGAACCGGCATGCGACTGCTCGACCTTCACGTCCTTGCCGGCGGTCTTCTTGTAGTGCGGCACGAAAGCCGCGTTGATGTCCTTGTAGAACTCGCGCGCCACGTCGTACGAGACGTTCAGCAGCGTCGGCTGGGCGGAAGCGAGGGAACTCGCGACGAGCGCGAGGGAAGCGAGGGCGATTTTCAGGGACTTCATGTTGCAAGTACGAGGCTGCTGCGCAGCCTCGTTTTCACCTTTGTTTTACCGGTTCGGTTGCGGGGTCAGGCGCAGGTACGGCTTGACAGCCCTGAACCCCTTGGGAAAGTGCCTGGCCAGTTCCTCCGGGTCCTGCAGGCTCGGCAGGATCACCACGTCATCGCCGACCTTCCAGTTGGCGGGCGTCGCGACCTTGTGGCTGTCGGTCAGCTGCAGCGAATCAATGATGCGCAGGATCTCGTCGAAGTTGCGGCCGGTGCTCGCCGGGTAGGTGAGCGTGGCGCGGATGGTTTTCTTCGGGTCGATGATGAACACGCTGCGCACGGTGGCGTTGACCAGCGAGTTCGGGTGGATCATGTCGTACAGCGTGGCGACCTTCCTGTCGGCGTCGGCCAGGATCGGGAAGTTCACCGTCGTCTTCTGCGTCTCGTTGATGTCGCCCACCCACTGCAGGTGCGAATCTACCGGGTCCACGCTCACCGCGATCGGTTTCACATTGCGCTGCGCGAACTCCCGGTCGAGCGTGGCGGTCCTGCCCAGTTCAGTCGTGCACACGGGCGTGAAGTCCGCCGGGTGCGAGAAGAACACGACCCACGACTCGCCCGCCCAGTTGTGGAAGGAGATCGGGCCGTCGGTGGAGTCCTGCTGGAAATCCGGGGCGGTGTCACCCAGACGAAGCGTCGCCATGTCGTTCCTGCGAATAAGAGGAACAGGAATTGTGGGGATTCGGTTATGAAAACCCAACGAATCTCTTGTTGTTTGCTTATTCCGCGCTCGCTCTCACAGCAACGGCCGCAATTCGCGCGCCGCGTCCTGCAGCAGAGGCAGCACCTCGCGCGCGAACACCGGCCCCTGCAGCCGTTCCAGCCGCGTCACGACATTCAGCGCGGCGACGGCCCGGCCCTCCAGGTTCCGAAGCGGAACGGCCGCGGCATGCACTCCCAGTTCATGCTCCTCGCTGGCGATGCACCAGTCCTGCTGCCGCACCTGCTCGACGATGCGGCGCAGCTGCTTCGGGTCAAGGACGGTGTGCGCCGTCAGGCGCGGCAGTTCGCGGCCCTTGAGCCAGGCCACGAACTCGGCCTTGGCCTTGGCGGCCAGCAGCACTCGCCCGGTCGAGGTGGCGTGGGCTGGCAGCCGGGCACCCAGGTGCAGCCCATACGCCAGCATGCGCGTCGCCGGCCCGCTGCGGGCGATGATCACGACCTGGTCGCCGTCGAGCACGACGGCCGAGAAGGCTTCTCCCGTGCGTGCAGCGAGCCGATCCAGCGTCGGCTGCAGCGCCCGCGGCAAGCGCGCCGAGGCGAGATAGCTGCCGGAGAACCGCAGCACCTTGGGCGCCAGCCAGAAGTAGCTGCCGTCCGTTTCCAGGTAACCGAGGTGCGTCAGGGTCAGCAGGTGACGCCGCGCGGCCGCGCGCGTGAGGCCGGCGCGCTGCGCCGCCAGCGTGGCGTTCAGGCGCTGGCGTTCGGTGTCGAAGCTCTCGAGCACGGCCATCCCCTTGGCCATGCCGTCGATGAAATCGGCGCGGGCGATCATGTCGGGTCTGGCTGCGCGATCATCGCGCAAGCGGCGCAATGATCGCACAAACGTCGAGCGCCTCCCTCCCCAGCCGCCGCCCGCGCGCCTAAGCTGCGCGGAAGCAAGATCCAGGAGACGAACGATGCCCAAGACCCAGATCGCCATCATCGGCGCCGGCCCCGCGGGGCTGCTGCTCGGCCAGCTCTTGCACAAGGCCGGCATCGACAACGTGATCCTGGAGCGCCAGACCGCCGAGTACGTGCTCGGCCGCATCCGGGCCGGCATCCTGGAGCAGGTCACGGTCGACCTGATGGACGAGGCCGGCATCGGCGCGCGTCTGCACCGCGAGGGTGTCGTCCACCACGCGATCGAACTCGTCTTCCGGGGCGAGCGCCACCCGATCGACGTGGATCGCCTCACCGGCGGCAAGGTCGTGACCGCCTACGGCCAGACGGAGCTCACCCGCGACCTGATGGAAGCGCGCCAGGCGGCGGGACTGCCCACGGTCTACGAAGCCGCCGACGTGAGCCTGCACGGATTCGACGGTGACAAGCCCCTGCTGCGCTACCGGCACGGCGGGCAGGAGCACGAGCTCCACTGCGATTTCATCGCGGGCTGCGACGGCTTCCACGGCGTGTCTCGCGCGACGGTGCAGGACCACGTGACCGAATACGAGAAGGTCTATCCCTTCGGCTGGCTGGGCGTGCTGGCCGACGTGCCGCCGGTGTCCCCGCACGCCATCGTCTACGGCAACAGCGAACGCGGCTTTTCGCTGTGCTCGATGCGCAGCCTCACGCGCAGCCGCTACTACGTTCAGTGCCCGGTCGACGACCGGGTCCAGGACTGGCCGGACGACCGCTTCTGGGACGAACTGAAGCGCCGGGTGGACCCGCACCTCGCAGACAACATCATCACCGGACCTTCGATCGAGAAGAGCATCGCCCCGTTGCGCAGCTTCGTCGCCGAGCCGATGCGATTCGGCCGCCTGTTCCTCGCGGGCGACGCCGCGCACATCGTGCCCCCCACGGGAGCCAAGGGCCTGAACCTCGCGGCCAGCGACGTGAAGTACCTGTCGTCCGCGTTCATCGAGCACTACCGCGAACGCAGCGCCGCGGGGCTCGACCACTACTCCGACCGGGCGCTGCATCGTGTCTGGAAGGCGGAGCGATTCTCCTGGTGGCTCACGACGCTGATGCACAGCTTCCCCGACATGGGCGCGTTCAACCAGAAGCTGCAGGAAGCCGAGCTCGAGTACCTGGTGCATTCCGAGGCGGCTTCCACCGCCCTCGCGGAGAACTACGTCGGGCTGCCCCTCTAGGCCACGGCCCGACCGCAGGCGCGAGGCCGCTCTGCTAGCCTAGCGGCATGACGCCGCCGCGCCCCCTCGCCAACGTCCGCATCCTCAGCCTCGCGCTCAACCTGCCGGGCCCCGCGGCGCTGATGCGCTGCCGCCGGATGGGCGCGACCTGCACCAAGCTCGAACCGCCGTCGGGCGATCCGATGCAGCACTACAACCCGGCCGCGTACGCGGAACTGCACGAAGGCGTGAAGGTCCTGCAAGCGGACCTGAAGAGCGAGGAAGGCCGGGCGCTGGTGCACCGCGAACTCGCGCGCACGGACGTCCTGCTCACCTCGTTCCGGCCTTCGGCGATGAAGAAGCTGGGGCTCGACTGGCTCCAGCTTCACAGCCGCCATCCCTCGCTCTGCCAGGTGGCGATCGTCGGCGGGCCGGGCGATGCGGCCGAAGTGCCGGGACACGACCTCACCTACCTCGCCGAGAACGGACTCGTCACCGGCACCGAGCTGCCCGCCACGCTGTTCGCCGACATGGGCGGCTCGGTGATGGCCAGCGAGGCGGTGCTGCAGGCCGCGCTGCTGCAGGCCGAGCGCTACGCGGGATCGGGCGACGTGCATCCGAAAGGGCGTTACTTCGAAGTGGCCCTGTCCGATGCCGCCGCGTACCTGGCGCTGCCCCGCCGCTGGGGACTCACGCAGCCCTCCGGCGCGGTCGGCGGCGCGCATGCCGGCTACCGCATCTACGCGTGCCGCGACGGCCGCGTGGCCGTCGCCGCGCTTGAACCCCATTTTGCTTCTGCGCTCTGCGCGGCTGCGGGCGTGTCGGCATCGGACATCAAGGCGATGTTCGCGCGGGCCACGCACGAAAGCATTGCAAAATTCTTTGCGAGCCGGACCTGCGACGAATTGGAACGGCTGGCCCGGGAGAAAGACCTGCCGCTGCACACGATGCAGGCCGGTTGACGCGGCCTGCTGTCAAGCGGGCGCCTCCGAAATGATGGCCAGGATGTTGCCCTCCGTGTCCTTGAACCACGCGGCCGCGGCGCCGCCGCCGGTGAAGATGCTGTCCACCGTCTTCATGTCCGGCGTGTCGTACTCCTCGAACACCACGCCGCGTCGCTTCAGCCAGGTCACCGTCGCGCGCACGTCCTTCACGGTCCAGAAGGCGGTGCTGGCCTTGTTGGTGCCGGCGCCCGCCGAGAGGTACATGAAGAACGCCGTGCCCGCGCCGCACCGGAAGGTCAGGCCGCCGGCCACCGGCTCGCCCGGCTGCAGTCCGAGCTTCTGCTCGTAGAACGCCCGGGCACGCTCCAGGTCGTGGACGGGGACGTACGCGTACAGGGGAGCTTGGCTCAGCATGGCGTTCTCCTTGGGCGGTTTGAACCCAGTCTAGGAGGCCGGATCGCCACCGGCTGTAACGCCTCAGCGCGGCTTGCTGCGAGGCGCGGCCTTGGCCCCGCCGGTCACCCGCGGCGGCAGGCCGGTGTGCTGCGTGAGCACCGTGCCCTTGCGCGGCTTCGCGGCAGGCGTCGAGTTCTTGCGCCGCGCGCTGTTGTAGCTGCCGTCCGTCACCGGCTGGAAACTCGGGATCAGATGGTGCTTGCCGTTGCCGATCAGGTCGGCGCGGCCCATCGACTTGAGCGCCTCGCGCAGCAGGGGCCAGTTGTTCGGGTCGTGGTAGCGCAGGAAGGCCTTGTGCAGCCGCCGGCGCTTCTCGCCCCGCACGACGTCGACGCTGTCTTCTTCCGTCGCCTCGCGCCGCACCTTGCGCAGCGTGTTGCGGCCCGAGTGGTACATGGCCGTCGCCGTGGCCATTGGGCTGGGATAGAAGGTCTGCACCTGGTCGGCGCGAAAGCCATTGCGCTTGAGCCAGACCGCGAGGTTCATCATGTCCTCGTCGCTGGTGCCCGGGTGGGCCGCGATGAAGTACGGGATCAGGTACTGCTTCTTGCCCGCCTCGGCCGAGAACTTCTCGAACATCTGCTTGAAGCGGTCGTAGCTGCCGATGCCGGGCTTCATCATCTTCGACAGCGGCCCGGCCTCGGTGTGCTCGGGGGCGATCTTCAGGTAGCCGCCCACGTGGTGCTGCACCAGTTCCTTCACGTACTCGGGCGACTGCACCGCCAGGTCGTAGCGCAGGCCGGAGCCGATCAGGATCTTCTTGATGCCCTTGAGCGAGCGCGCCCGGCGGTACATCGAGACCAGGTGCCGGTGATCGGTGTTCAGATTCGGGCAGATGCCCGGGTACACGCAGCTGGGCTTGCGGCACGCCGATTCGATCTCGGGCGACTTGCAGCCGATGCGGTACATGTTGGCCGTGGGGCCGCCCAGGTCGGAGATGACGCCGGTGAAACCCGCCACCTTGTCGCGGATCTCCTCGATCTCGCGAATGACGGAGTCCTCGCTGCGGCTCTGGATGATGCGGCCCTCGTGCTCGGTGATGGAGCAGAAGGTGCAGCCGCCGAAGCAGCCGCGCATGATGTTCACGCTGAAGCGGATCATCTCCCACGCAGGGATCTTCGTCGCGCCGTCGTGCGAGCCGTTCTCGTCGGCATAGGCCGGATGCGGACTGCGCGCGTAAGGCAGGCCGAACACGTGGTCCATCTCCGCCGTGGTCAGCGGGATCGGCGGCGGATTGAGCCAGACATCGCGATCGCCGTGGGCCTGCACCAGCGCGCGGGCATTGCCCGGATTGGTTTCGAGGTGCAGGACGCGATTGGCGTGGGCGTAGAGGACCGGGTCGGACTTGACCTGGTCGTAGGACGGGAGGCGGATGACGGTGCGGTCGCGGTTCAGTTTCAGGCGCGGGTTCGGCACGAACTTGAGCACTCGAGCGCTCTCACCCCCGCCCTCTCCTGCAAGCGGGAGAGGGAGTTCTTCCTTGGTGCACGACGAGCCCTGCGCGTTCGCCTGCTCCGCCACCGTCATGTACGGATTCACGTGGTCCTCGACCCGCCCCGGCCGGTCAACTTCCGTGGAATCGATCTGGAACCAGCCTTCCGGCGTGTCGCGCCGGATGAAGGCGGTGCCGCGCACATCGGTGATCTGCGAAACGGGCTCCTTCGAAGCGAGCCGGTGCGCAATCTCCACGATGGCGCGCTCGGCATTGCCGTACAGCAGCAGGTCGGCCTTGCTGTCCACCAGCACCGAGCGGCGCACCTTGTCCTGCCAGTAGTCGTAGTGCGCGATGCGCCGCAGGCTGCCTTCGATGCCTCCGAGCACGATGGGCGCCTCGGGGAACGCTTCGCGACAGCGCTGCGAATAGACCAGCGACGCGCGGTCGGGCCGCTTGCCGCCCGCGTCGCCGGGTGTGTACGCGTCGTCGCTGCGGATCTTCCGGTCGGCCGTGTACCGGTTGATCATCGAATCCATGTTCCCCGCCGTCACGCCGAAGAACAGGTTCGGCTTGCCGAGCGCCTTGAACGGGTCGGCCGATTGCCAGTCGGGCTGGGCGATGATGCCCACCCGGAAGCCCTGCGCCTCGAGCACACGGCCGATCACGGCCATGCCGAAGCTCGGGTGGTCGACGTAGGCGTCGCCCGTGACGATGATGATGTCGCAGCTGTCCCAGCCGAGCCTGTCCATCTCCTCCCGGCTCATCGGCAAGAACGGCGCCGTGCCGAAGCGCGCAGCCCAGTACCGCCGATAGCTGGTGATCGGCTTGGCGGCGCGCGCGAACAGGGAAACGTCGACGGGGGCGTTCAAGGCAGGGGACCGGGGGGGAGGACCCGGGATTTTAAGTTCCGGCGCCTCGGAGCGCCCCGGCGCGAGGCGGTGTCCTTACGGGATCGAGGACACCCGGCCCGCTTTACTTTTCCTTCGGCACGCGGCCCCGCGCGGCCTCCAGCTCCCAGGGGCTGCTCTCCACGTTGGGGCCATCCGGGAAGCTCTGCGGGCCCTTGGCGATGCCGGGCTTGGCTGCCCCGCCCTTCACGCCTGCAGGCATGTCCGGCGCCGCCTCGTCCACTAGGTCGCTGCCGGCCGGCGCCTCGTTCTGCGACGCGTCCTCGCCCAGCGTCTTGTGGGTGGGATCGCCGTCGTGGTTCTCGTTGCTGCCGTGGGCCGGGCCGCGCCCGATGCTCTGGTTGCCGCTCATGTTCGACTCCTTGTCGTGCATTGCGGTCCACTCTAGGAGCCGGACCCGCCCCAGGCTGTAGGCACGCACCGATACCATCCGTCCATGTCCCGGTCGCAGATGCTCGCCAGCCCCACCGAAGTCGTCCGTTTCTGGAGCGACGCGGGGGCCGACCGCTGGTTCCGCAAGGACGAGGCGTTCGACCGCGAGTTCCGCGACCGCTTCCTGCCGGCGCACGCGGCCGCGGCACACGGCGAGCTGCTCGACGATTGGCGGCGAACGGCCGAGGGTTCGCTGGGCCTGCTGGTGCTGCTGGACCAGTTCCCGCGCAACGCCTTCCGCGGCTCGGCGCGGATGTACGCAACGGACGCCCTGGCGCGGCTGGTCGCCCAGCAGGCGGTCGAAGCAGGGCAGCGCGGGCAGGTGGCGCAAGCGATGCAGGGCTTCTTCCACCTGCCCTTCTCGCATTCGGAGTGGCTGCCCGACCAGGTGCGGGCCGTGGAGCTGGCCCGCACGCTCGACCCCGAATCGGAACGCTGGGCCATCCACCACCATGACGTGGTGGCTCGGTTCGGGCGCTTCCCGCACCGCAACGCGCTGCTGGGCCGCAACTCGACGGCCGCGGAGCGCGCGTTCCTCGCGGAAGGCGGTTTCGCGGGCTAGACGGGCCGGGTCAGTAGACGCCGAGGCCGGCGAAGGTGCTGAACTCCCCGCCCGGACGCGTGGGCGTGGCGGTGATCGAAGCCAGCGGCTGGTGGTGCGTGTCCAGTTCCTCGGCCAGCAGGCAGTCGCGGCTGTCGGCGTGCACCGCGTCGCGCACCAGCGTGTAGGTCGAAGGCGAGATCAGGATGCTGCCGGCGGAAGCGCCCGCGGCCACGCGGGCCGCCAGCTCGCCCTCGGCGCCCAGCAGCGTTGCGAAGGCCTCGCCGCCGCGCGAGAAACGCGCGATCTGGCAAGACGCCGTGCTGATGCCCATGCGCAGGCGCAGCGGGGCCGCGCTGTGCTGCAGCGCCATCGCCATGCGCACGCAATCGACGGCGTCGTCGAAGAACAGCGAAGCGCCGCCGGAGGGCGCGAGGCGGTCGCGGATGCCGTGGTGCCGCGCGGCCAGCCACTCGAGCTGCATCTCCAGCTCCTCGTCCAGGACTTCCGTGCGCATTTCCACGGGCAGGTGCTCGACGAACAGCAGCGTCAGCGTGCGGCGCTCCAGGGCCACCGGCGAGCTGCCGTCGGACTCACCCGCGGTCGCCTCGCCGGCCTGGGCCGCGGGCTCGTCGAAAGGTCGTTCGTCCTTGCTCATCGGGTGGCTTCCTGCATTTGTTGCCATGGGTAACAACTATCGTCAGTGAGCCCATCCGTGACGCTAGGCAAAAGGGGCGTGGCCCTTACGGAATTTGCTCACCGGACGCTGGTTCGCCAGGCCTCTGCGCGCCGCCAACGCGGCCTAACGCGTATGCAGCGCCGCGGCATGCACGCCGACGCTGAAGGCGCCCGCTTCCTTGAGCAGCGCCGCCGCGCGGTCGGCCAGCCCGGAATCGGGCGTGCGCGCCACCAGCACGATGGCGCCCCGCTCCACCGCCTCGGTCACCACGTCGACGTGGTGGTGGTCGACGTTGAGCTTCACCAGGTCGCCGAACACCCGTCCGAGCGCGCCGAGCACCGACGTGTCCGCCTGCCGCCGGCGCACGCGGCTCACCGCCTTCAGGCGCTCCAGGTCGTGCTCGATGTGCAGGTCGTCGCGCGCGATGCCTTCGTGCGCCAGCCGGTGCAGCGCCATCTGTGCGGCGTGGCGGTCATCGAAGGCGGCGAGGATGGTGCTCATGCGGTGCTCCTTGCAGGGACGTTGATTGTCAACTCGCGCGGCGGCGCGTGGGCGTCGGCGGCTTGAGTCTTTGCAGGTCCAACGTGATCCACGTGGGCGCATGGTCGCTGGCATGGGGCTGCCCGCGCACCCAGGTGTCGACGCCGGCTTCCTTGAGGCAGGGCGCGAGCACCGGGTTGAGCAGCAGGTGGTCGATGCGCAAGCCCGCATTGCGCTGCCAGTGCTGGCGGAAGTAGTCCCAGAACGTGAAGATGGGCTCGTCCGGATGCAGGTGCCGCAGCGCATCGGTCCAGCCCTGCGCGAGCAGCCTCGCGTAGCACTCGCGGCTCTCGGGCTGCAGCAGCGCGTCCTTGAGCCAGGAGCGCGGGTTGTAGATGTCGAAGTCAGTGGGCACGACGTTGTAGTCGCCGGCGATCACGACGGGATGCGGCCCGTCGACCAGCCCGGCCGCATGCTCGATCAGCCGCTCGAACCAGGCCAGCTTGTAGTCGAACTTGGGACCCGGTTGCGGGTTTCCGTTGGGCAGGTAGAGGCAGCACACGACGAGCCCGTCGACCGCGGCTTCCAGGTATCGGCTGTGCGTGTCGTCCGGATCGCCCGGCAGTTCGCGCCGCGCCTCGACCGGCTCGCCGCCACGGCTGAGGATCGCCACCCCATTCCACGAGCGCTGGCCCTTCCACAGCGAGTGGTAGCCTGCCTCGCGCAATTCGCGCACGGGGAACGCGCCGTCCAGTGCCTTCAGCTCCTGCAGGCAGGCCACGTCCGGCTGCTCCCGCTCGAGCCATTCCAGCAGGTTGGGCAGCCGCGTCTTGATGCCGTTCACGTTGAAGGTGGCGATCTTCATCGGCGCTGCCGATCATGGCTCCGCCGCCAGAGCGCTGCCGTAGGACCGCGCCTTGAGGGACGGCGGCGTCCTACGGTGCCGCCCTCCTCGCCCGACTAGATTGGGCCGGACTCTTTCAGGAGCACACCATGGCTGAGAAAAAGCAGCAGGGCGCCCCCGGCACGCCCGTGGCGCAGGACGACTTGCTCGGTGAAGCGGCGCGCGCGACCGGACCGGTGGAAGGCCTGGACGCGCAGGTGGGCGGCGACGGCACGCCGCGCGACCGCGGGCAGGCGGAAGGCGAGTCGCGGGAGCGCAGCCAGGCCGATGGCGAGGCATGTCCGGGGAAGGATGAGAACCAGGCTGGGTTCGTGAAGGACCGGGAGAAGCCGGACCGGCCGTAGTCCGGTGGCTCCTGGCGTGCGCCGGCACCGGCGGCGTGCCTCGCCCTGTCCGGCAGAGCCGCGGCGCCCTACAGTGGCGGGATGCATGATGTCCTCGTGGTCGGCGGCGGCAACGCCGCCCTGTGCGCCGCGCTGATGGCCCGCGAGGCCGGCGCCAGCGTCCTCGTCCTCGAAAGCTCCCCGCGCGAATGGCGCGGCGGCAATTCGCAGCACACGCGCAACCTGCGCTGCATGCACGACGAGCCGCAGGACGTGCTGGTCGACGCGTACCCGGAAGAAGAGTTCTGGCAGGACCTCCTCAAGGTCACCGGCGGCGCGACCGACGAAAAACTCGCGCGCCTGGTGATCCGCGCGTCCTCCACCTGCCGGCCCTGGATGCGAAAGCACGGCGTGCGCTTCCAGCCTTCGCTCGCGGGCACGCTGCACCTCTCGCGCACCAACGCCTTCTTCATGGGCGGCGGCAAGGCGCTGGTCAACGCGTACTACCGCAGCGCGGAGAACCTCTGCGTCGACGTGCGCTACGACTCGCCGGTCGACCGTCTGGAACTGGACGACAGGCGCTTCGTCGCCGCGTACTGCGGGGGCGAGCGCATCGAGGCGCGCGCCTGCGTGCTGGCCTGCGGCGGCTTCGAATCCAACCGCGAGTGGCTGCGCGAGGCGTGGGGGCAGAACGAGCGCGGCGAGTGGCCGGCCGACAACTTCCTGATCCGCGGCACGCGCTTCAACCAGGGCGTGCTGTTGCGTCACATGATGGACCAGGGCGCCGACATCATCGGCGACCCGACGCAGGCCCACTGCGTCGCCATCGACGCGCGCGCCCCTCTCTACGACGGCGGCATCGTGACGCGGGTGGACGCTGTTTCGCTGGGCATCATGGTCAACCGGGAGGCGAAGCGCTTCTACGACGAGGGCGAGGATTTCTGGCCCAAGCGCTACGCCATCTGGGGCCGGCTCGTTGCGCTGCAGCCGGGGCAGATCGCCTACTGCATCATCGACAGCCAGGCCATCGGCCGCTTCATGCCGCCGGTGTTCCCGGGCGTGCGGGCGAACACGCCGGCGGAACTCTCGGGCGCGCTGGGCCTGGATGTCCCGACGTTCGTGCGCACGCTCGAGGACTACAACGCGGCCTGCCGCGTGGGCAGCTTCGACCACACCGTGCTGGACGACTGCCACACCGAAGGCCTGTCGCCGCCCAAGACGCACTGGGCGCGCCCGATCGTGAAGCCGCCGTTCTACGGCTATGCGCTGCGGCCGGGCATCACGTTCACCTACCTGGGCCTGAAGACCGACGAGCACGCGCGCGTGCATTTCGGCGGCGCGCCCAGCGACAACCTGTTCGTGGCGGGAGAAATGATGGCCGGCAACGTGCTGGGCCAGGGCTACACGGCCGGCGTGGGCATGAGCATCGGCACGGCCTTCGGCCGCATCGCCGGAACGCGGGCGGCGGCCGCGGCATTGGAGAACGTGGCGCATGCAGCAGCTTGAATCGCTCGTACGCGCCGCCGAGGCGGAAGTGTCGCGGCAGATGCAGATCTGCAATGCCTGCCGCTATTGCGAGTCCTTCTGCGCTGTCTTCCCCGCGATGACGCGGCGGCTGGACTTCGCCGCGGGCGACGCCCACTACCTGGCCAACCTGTGCCACAACTGCGGCGCCTGCCTGCACGCCTGCCAGTACGCGCCGCCGCACGAGTTCGCGGTCAATGTGCCGCGCGCGATGGCGCAGGTGCGGCGCGAGACGTACGTCGAGCATGCCTGGCCGCGCGCGCTCGGCGCCCTCTATCGCCGCAATGGCATCACGGTCGCGCTCGCGACCGCCGGCGGACTGGCGCTGTTCCTGCTGCTGGTCCTCGCGCTGCGCGGGACGCTCTTGCACGAGCCGCTCGCGGGCAACTTCTACGCGGTGTTCCCGCACAACCTGATGGTGGCCCTCTTCGGCGCCGCATTCGCATGGGCCGTGCTCGCGCTGTCGATCGGCACCGCGCGGTTCTGGCGTGGACAGTCGCCCGGCCCGGCCAGCGGCGCGTCCGCCGCCGAAGCTGCCCGGCACGCGCTCGCCCTCACCTACCTCGATGGCGGCCACGGCGACGGTTGCAACGAGCGGGACGACCGCTTCACCAGGCTGCGGCGGCGCTTCCACCACCTCACGTTCTACGGCTTCCTGCTGTGCTTCGCCTCGACCTGCGTCGCGACGCTCTACCACTACGCTCTCCGGTGGCCCGCGCCTTATCCGCTCACCAGCCTGCCCGTGGTGCTTGGCACCGCAGGGGGACTCGGGCTGCTCGCCGGACCGGCGGGCCTGCTGTGGCTGAACCTGCGGCGGCATCCGCTGCACGGCGACCCGCAACAGCGACCGATGGACCGGGCGTTCATCGTGCTGCTGTTCGCCACCAGCCTCACCGGCCTGGCGCTGCTCGCCTGCCGGGACACCGGCGCGATGGCGCTGCTGCTGGCGGTGCACCTCGGCACGGTGCTCGCGTTGTTCGTGACCCTGCCCTATGGCAAGTTCGCGCATGCCGTCTACCGCACGGCGGCCCTGCTCAAATGGGCGATCGAACGGCGGCAGCCCAACCGGCTGCAACTGGGCGCGGACTGAAGAAGCCAAGCTGCGAATGAGCGATGGCGTCATGTGGATGCCTTCGCAGGGCGGCAAAACACAGCAGTGCTTCTGTTGTGCAGCAAGTTGAACCCGATTGCGAGCCGATGTAACCCGCATGCGGTTTTCCGCTCGATGAGCTCACGCTTTTCTGCCTCTACAGCTGAGCTAGCGGTGCGCACTTTCGTAAGCGAACGTGATGTTTCAAAGCGACCTTTAGAGCTAAGAAAAATTCCACCACAGTTGAGCCAGCGATTCGATGCACGGGTCGCCGCCCGAGTCCCGACGGGCTTCTTTGGGACCAGAGAGGAAAGGAAAACGACGGATGAAATTTGATCTGTTGCGAATGGGGGTCGTGTACCTGCACCTGATCGCCTGTTGCATCGCGTTGGGCACGGTGTTCATGAGCGACCTGCGGCTGGTGCGCGGGCTGCTGCGAAGTGAAGGGGGAAAGGTGGAAGCCGACCACCTGGCCGGCTTGCACCACACGTTGGCGCGGTCGCTGCTTGCGCTGTGGGTGACGGGCTTCGCCGTCGTCTCGATGGACGTGTGGAAAAGCGGCGCCGACGTGATGCTCAATCCCAAGCTGCAGGCCAAGTTCTTCGTGGTGCTGCTCCTCACCCTCAACGGCCTCGCGCTGGAGCGCTTCGTGCTGCCCGCGATGAAGAAGGCCGGCGCCCTCATGCGCTTGACCTTGACCAACCGCCTGCTCGCGGTGTTCGTCGGTGCGGTCTCGGCGGTGTCGTGGTTCTATGCCGCCGCGCTGGGCGTGGGCCGGCCGCTGAACTGGCAGTTCTCGCTGGCGCAGATCATGGCGGCCTGGCCCATGCTGGTGTTCGGCGGCTTCTTCCTGATGGTCACGCTGACCGCCTGGGTCGAGTACGTGTCCCGCGGCGGCGCCGCCGCCCTGGAGCGCATGCCGCTGCGCGCTGTCGCCCGCTAGTGCGCGGCCGCACACCCCGCGGTGCACTTGCCCGCGGGGTCGAACTCCATCCTGCGGTCCGACGGCGGAATGTGCACCGCCACCTTCACCGCCTCCACGAAGTTGCTGATGCGTCGCAGGCGTTCAGGGCCGGCACAAGGCCGTCAGGGCGCGCACGTCGGGCTGCGAGGCCAGGCCCCAGCAGGCACGTGTGATGTCGCGCGCCTTGGCCGCACCCAGGAGCGGCTCGACCAGCGCGTGGAACTTGGCCTCGAGCTGCTGGTCCGACAGCGGGTTCTGCAGCGAGCCGATGGCGTGGTCGACGCCCACGTCGATGCGGCGGCCGTCCTTGAGCACCGCCGTCACCTGCACCGATTCCTCGTTGATCGAGTCGTCGACGGTGGCGTTCACCTTCCGGCGCGTTTCGACGACGAGCGGGTCGTTCACGACCGCATCGGAGAACTCGTCCTCCCCCGCGCGTCCGTGGATCAGGCCGACCGCGCAGCCGTGGTACACGCTGAACTTGCCCTGGAGGCCGTCCTTCGGCTCCTTCTTGCCGGTCAGTTCCAGCACCAGCGGATGAACGCGCAGCTCGATCCGCTCCAGCTGGTCCGGCGTGACGCCACGCGCCTTCAGCTGCACGCAGGCGTCGATGCTGGGATGGATGACGATGCCGCAGGCAAAGGGCTTGTAGGTGTTGAACGAGATCTCGAAGCGCTGACCGAGTTCATCGGTCGCTTCGTTCCAGGCCCGCTTGTCCGACGCCACCTGCACGAATCCGCGCGGGGCCTCCAGTGCGCGCGGGCTGGCGGTGAAGCCGCGACTGGCGAGCAGCGCTGACATCAGGCCCGCGCGGGCCGCGCCTCCGGGATGGAAGGGCTTGGTCATGGTGCCGAACTGCTCGCGCAGGCCGACCGGCTGCGACGCCGCGATGCCCAGCGCCATCGCCGTGCGCCACTCGTCCAGGCGCAGCAGGCGCGCGCAACCGGCAGCGGCGCCCAGCATGCCGGTGGAGCCGGTGATGTGCCATCCGCGGTCGTAGTGGTCCGGGTACATCACGTTGCCGATGCGGCAGGCCACGTCGATCCCCAGCACCAGCGCATCGACCACGTCGCGGCCGCTGCTGCCGCTGTGCTCGGCCAGCGCGAGCACGGCCGAAGCGACCGGCCCGGCCGGGTGGATGATGGTCTTCAGGTGCGTGTCGTCGAAATCGAAGGTATGCGAGGTGATGCCGTTGACCAGCGCCGCGCTGGCCATGTCGACCTTTTCCGGGCGGCCCAGCACCGTGGCCTGCGGCGAGGGCTGCAGCAGCTGCACCGCGGACACGGCGGCCTCGGCGGCCTCATGGCGCGCCGCGCCGATGGCGCAGCCCAGCCAGTTGTAGAAGGTGCGGTGCGCCTCGTGTTCGACGGCGTCGCTCCAGCCCTTGGCGGGATGGGACGCCACGAAGCGCGCGAGGATCTGCGTGATCGCGGGGGCCGCCGTGTCGGCGGCGACTTGGGTGTTGCGTGCCACTGTCTTGCTTCCTGGAAACCGCCGCTATTCGTCGAGCTGGATCTTTCGCGCCTTGGCCAGCGCGGTCCAGCGCGCGATGTCGCTGCGCATGTAGTCGCCGAACTGCTCCGGCGTCATCGGCCAGGGCTCCACGGCCTCGCCCGCCAGCTTCTCGGCGAGGTCTGGCGCCTTGAGCACCGAGACCTGCGTTTCGTTCAGGCGCCGCACGATGTCGGCGGGCAAGCCGGCCGGTCCCACCGTGCCGTACCACTGCATCGCGTCGAAGCCCTTGAAGCCGGCTTCCTCCATCGTGGGAACGTCCTTGAGTTGCGGGCTGCGCTCCTTGCCGGTGACCGCCAACGCGCGCATGCGGCCCGAGCGCAGGTGCGGCAGCGCCGCGGCCAGTCCCGGGAACATCGCCTGCGTCTGGCCGCCGAGCACGTCGTTGATCGCGGGTGCGATGCCGCGGTAGGGGATGTGCAGCATGAAGCCGCCCGTCTCCTGCTTGAACAGCTCCATCGTCAGGTGAGTCAGCGACCCCGGCCCGGCCGAGCCGTAGTTCACCCTGCCCGGGTTGCGCCTGACGTAGTCGATGAATTCCTTGATGTCCCTGGCCGGCAACGTGGCGTTGATCGCCAGCACGTTGGGCGTCGCGCCGATCATCCCGATCGGGGTGAAGTCCTTCACCGCGTCGTAGGGCACCTTGCGCGTGGCGGGCGTCGTGCCGTGCGTGGCCACGTAGCCCTGCAGCAGCGTGTAGCCATCGGCCGGCGCGCGCGCCGCGGCCTGGCAGGCCACCACGCCGCCGCCGCCGCTCTGGTTGTCCACCACGAAGGTCTGTCCGAGCGCCTTGCCCCAGCGCTCCGTGACCACGCGCGCGATCATGTCGCTGCCCCCGCCGGCGGAAACGGGGACGATGTAGCGGATCGACTTGTTGGGATAGCCCTGCGCGAGGGCCAGCCGCGGCGCGGCGACGGCCGCCGCCGCGGCCTGAAGAAGATGGCGGCGCTGCATGTCTTGTCTCCTGTCGTGCGGACGATGATGCGAGCCCCCTCCCCTGCTGTAAATAGCAACCTTTGGAAGGCTTGTTGCGTGCCGTGCATGAATGAAGGAGGCCCTGAATGAAGCCTTGGCTGGCCGGACCCGCGGGCCTTCGTCACCGTGGGCCAATTGCAGAGCTTCGCGGCGGCCAAGGTGCTGCACCCCTCGCAGCCCGCGTTAGCGCGCCGCATCTCTTGCGCCGGCTCGCCATTTCCGGCACCGAACGCAACAAGGGCCTGCCGAACCTGCCCACGTTCCAGGAGCAGGGCTTCACGGGCTTTGGCCTGGCCGGCTGGATCGCGGCGTACGCGCCGGCGGCCACGCCCAAGGCGGTGGCCGCCAAGCTCGCGTCCACGTTTCGCGAGCCTGCAGCAGCCCGATGTGTCCTCCAAGCTCGACAGCCTGGGCTACGACGTCATCGGCAGCACGCCGGAGCAGCTGCGCACCTTCTACCAGGAGGAGTACAAGCGCTTCGCGGAGCTGGTGAAGAACGCCGGCATCACGCCGGAGTAGGCGCCAGGCGCGGCGCAGCGATCAGGCGCTGCTCTTGCAGCGCCCGTCCGTTCAGCGCGCCCGCCGCAAGACGAAGAAGAACGGCTGCTCCATGCCCTTGAGGTCCATCAAACCCAGCACGCTGTCGGCGTCGATGCGGCGGAACACGTCGAGGATGGGAAGCTGGTCATAGACCAGCGTGGCCGTCGAGCGGCCCCGGTGCGTGGTCATTCGCAAGCGGGCGCGCGACTTGCGCGTGGCCAGCAGCGGAAGCGGCGCCTGGAAGAGGCGGCCGAACCATGCGGACCTGGCGAAGCGCGGCCAGCGCATCGCGAGCGGAATGCCCGCCGCCAACAGCACCGGGTTGACGTGCACCGTGCCTCCGGCGGACGTGCGGAACACCAGCGGATGGGCATGCTCCGGGCTGTCCAAGCGTTTGCCCTGCCAGTGGCAGGCTTCCAGCACGCCGTCCAGAGGATGACCGGTCGGGAAGCCCTCGCCGGTCCACGTGCCCAGCATCGCCTCCACCTCGACCGGCTCCAGCGAATCGAAGAGTGCCAGCGCATCGGCGGTGCTGCGCACAACGGGCTGACGGAACGAACTCATGGGTGCGGCGTGCTGCCCCGGTCGCTTCCGCGGGCCCCGAGCAATCGGCTTTTGCCGCGGCCATTTGTCAGCGTCGGCCTACTTGATGCCAGCCCGGCAGGGTCCATATCTTCGATCCTCAAGTCACGTTCAACTTCATTCAAGGAGGTTCCCATGTCCATCTTGCGTCGTTTCGCGCTGGTGTTCGGCATCGTGTTTCTTCTGGTCGGCGTGGCGGGTTTCATCCCGGGCATCACCGTGCCGCATGACCACCCGAACGTGATGCTCAAGTCCGGGCTCGGGTTGGTGCTGGGCCTGTTCCCCGTGAACGTGCTGCACAACATCGCGCACCTGCTGTTCGGCGCGTGGGGTCTGGCCGCGTCGCGCACGGACGCTGCATCGCGCACCTACGGGCAGGGCGTGGCGATCGCCTATGCAGTCCTCACGGTGATGGGGCTCGTCACGGCAGGCAACCTGCACACGCTGTTCGGGTTCGTGCCGCTGTATGGCCATGACATCTGGCTGCATGCGGTGCTGGCCGCGGTCGGCGCTTATTTCGGCTTCATGCACCGGCAGGAACACCGGCTCGAGCGGGCCGAGCGGGCCTGAGTTCGCGCGTTGCCGATGCAGGGATGGCCCCCGTCAGGGCCGTCCCTTGCCCCAGGGCCCCTCGATGACAAGCGTCAGCCCGGGGGCCTGGATGTTCACGAACAGGAAGCGGCCGTCGGGAGAAAAGCAGCCGCCGCAGAACTCGCTCGCGTTGATCGCGTTGGTCGCGACGCGGAACAGCTCTCCCGATCGGTCGACGCCGAGGATGTTGTTGCCGCCACTGCCGTCTTCGAACATGTACAGCCGGCCGTCCGGCCCGACCGTGATGTTGTCCGGCGCATCGAGCACGGCACGGTTGGTCGACTCCACCACCAGCGTGAGCGTCTCGCGTACGGGATCGTGGGCCCAGATCTGCCCAGCGCCGAGATTGCCGCCGGTGGTGCAGCAGAAATAGGCCAGCCCGTCGCCCCACCAGGCGCCCTCGCCGCGGACGAACCTCGCCGCGCCCTGACCCTGGCCCTGCCCGCGCGTGCTGTTGGCGAACAGGTCGTCGCGCGCGTCGGGCTCGGGGATGTCGACCCATTCGACGGGCATAGGCTGATTCAGCCTGTCCAGGAACCCCCGGCCGGTGCTGACGCCACCTCGGAATTCCCTCAGCTTCAAGGCCTGCAGCTTGCCGCCCTGGACCAGCGCCCCGCGCCGGTTCGGGACATACCGGTAGAACAGCCCGTCACCCGCATCCTCGGTCTGGTAGACGATGCCGGTGCGCGGATCGGCGGCGGTCGCCTCGTGGTTGAAGCGTCCCATGCCGCGCAGGGGCGTCGCGCGCGTGGGCCCGTCGGCGAGGGCGGGGACCTCGAAGACGTAGCCGTGCCGCTGCTGGTACGTCGAGAGCGACGCATCGGGCAGCGCGGTGCTTTCCTCGCAGGTGAGCCAGCTGCCCCACGGCGTGGGTCCGCCGGCGCAGTTGTTGTTGGTGCCGCCCAGCGAAGCGAAGTCGCGCAGCAGCTTGCCCTGCGCATCCAGCACGAGCGTCGTGGTGCCACCGGTGGCGTAGCGGTCGAACTTCAGGGCGTCGGGAACGTCGACGCCTCTCTCGTTGCCGAATTTCGGCTCGCGGTTGATGAGCTCGTGGTTGCGCACCAGGATCGTCGTGCCCTGCGCGCCCTGGAAGGCGGCCATGCCGTCGTGGTCGCCGGGCACGAGGGTGCCGTCGCTCATCCACTGGCCGGTGCACGAGATCGCCCAGTAGCGGAATCCCGGCGGCAGCATCAGCAGCGGCTGGTTGCGGTAATCGAACACGCCCGGGACGACCATGTCCGCGGTGTTCAGGGGCAGGACCGACGACAGGTCGCCGAAGCCGGGCCCGACGGTCCTCCCGTTCTGCGCCGCGCGGGAATACAGGGCGGCCAACGGTGAGATCGCGGCGCTCGTGCCCAGGAACCGGATGAAGTTGCGGCGGGAAGAGGTCAACTGCTCTCGAAATGGTCGGAGCGAGAGGATTCGAACCTCCGACCCTCTGGTCCCAAACCAGATGCGCTACCAGACTGCGCTACGCTCCGAACGCAGGCATTCTAGCGGCCGGGCGCGCCGGCCAGGAGGCAAGGCGATGGCGATCCGGATCGTGAGGCTGGGCACACCGCGGGCGGCGGGCGAAGGGCTGCGCATCGGCACGGTGCGGCGACCACCGCGCGGGGTGCCGAAGTCCCAGTTCGCCTCGGGCAACTGGTACGACGTGTGGTTCCCCAACCTGGCACCGAGCGCCGGGAACGTGCAGGCGGCGATGGCCGCGCAGACCGACAAGGAATGGGCCGCATTCGCGCGCAAGTACCGGGCCGAGATGGCCGAACCGGACGCCAGCCGAACGCTGGACCTGCTTGCGGCGCTGTCGCACCAGAGCAATTTTTCGATGGGCTGCTACTGCGAGAACGAGGCGCGCTGCCATCGCTCGCTGCTGCGGGAGCTGCTGGCGCAGCACGGCGCCGAGATTGCCGCTGACTGAATAAAAAAAGCCGGCGCGAGGCCGGCGTTTTCGCTCCGGTGAGCGTGTGACGTCACTGCGCCTGCTGTTTCTTGGCCTGTCCCGGCGGCAGGCAGCCGTTGTCCTTTTTCTCCAGTCCCGGCGGGCAGTCGCGGTTTCCCATCCTGGAGGAGTCGGAGTCCGCGCTGGTCGACGAGGTCGTGCCCGTGCTGCCCACATTCGACTGCGTGCCGGTCGAGGCGGACCCGGAAGTGCCGCTGGCGCCCAGCGTGCCGGTCGTGCCGGTGCCGCTGCTGCCCGAAAGCGTCGTTCCGCTACCCGTGGTGCTGCCCGTCGTGCCCGTCCCCGCTGTCGTGCCGGCGCTGCCGCTCGGTTGTGTGGTGCTCGTTCCCGGCGCCGTGCCGGTCGTGGCTGCGGTCGAGCCAGGCTGCACGATGGCGCCGCCGCTCGCGCCCAGCGTGCCTGTGGTGGTGGCGCCCTGCCCTTGCACGTTGGTGTCGCTCGACTGGCTGGTGCTGCCACTGGCCGACGTGCCGGCGGAGGGCGTGGTGGTCGAGCTGCTCGTGCTGGTCTGCGCGATGGCGCCGCCCGCGACCAGCGAGGCGACCAGAAGGCTAAGAAGTCTGCTCATGCATTCATCTCCATGGGGTGAGGCCCCTGGCGGATTGCGTCGGGGTATGGGATGAGCATGGGCCGCGGCCGGGCTGCGGCCGGTCGGACATGGGAAAGCATCACAGTGCGGCCAGTCCGACCGCGGGTAGGAGATGCCTCGCGCTGAGGCATCAGCGATTCTTCGCGGCTTTCCGGGTTGCGCTGCGCGGAGGCCGGATGGCGCCCTTTGATGCCACGGCCTTCTGCGGATCGGAGGCCGTTCCGGCGGGAGCTTTCTTGCCCGGTGCCACTTGCTGCGCGGCGCGCACCGCCTTGCCTGCGGCCGTTCCCATGCCGCGCCACGGCTGGTAGTTCCTGAGCACAGCCCGCTCGCCACTTGCGGAGACGACCGCCAGCTCCAGGCGCAAGCCGAGGCTCGTGACGTAGCGGTGCAGGGTAGAGAGCTGCAGGTCGTCGCGCTTCTCGAGCTGCGAGACCGCGTTCTGGCCGATCCCCATCAGCCGCGCGACCTCGCTCTGGTTGCGGTCCGCCGCCTTGCGGATCTGGTCAAGACGTTCCGCGTCTTCCATGGCGCGGATGTGCAGGCGGGCCCGCTGCCGGACGTCGCGGCGATCCTCGGCCGAGAGCTCGGCCATCAGGTCTTTCAGTTTTTTCGCCATTCCTCTGCTCCTGATCGCTTGCGAAATTTCCCAAGTGGCTGTCGAACCGCTTGTTCGCCTTCCTCAGAAGGTCCCTGTAGAACTGCTCCTCGGCGCCGCCCTGCTTCTCGCCCGCAACGAGCACGATCGCGTTGCGCTGCGGATCGAATGCGAACACCGCCCTCCAGACCTGCGTCTTGCCATGGGCGTCGTACCGCAGCTCCTTCATGTTCGGATGCCTGCCGTTCCTGAGCGTGCCCACCAAGGGTCTTCCAGCCGCGGGGCCTCTTGCCTCCAGCGCCGTGACCGCGGCGAGCAACGCCTTCTTCTGTTCGGTGTCCATCGCCTTGTATTCCGGCACGAACTCCTCGTGGAACTCAACTTCCCAGTGCCCGGATTGCTCCTGTTGCGGGCGCGCGGGTTGATCACTTTTGAATGATATCACTTAATGATGATGTGGCCATGGGATGAGCCGAAGGCCAGTCTCGTTCCGCAGCTTTCGACGCCACCAACCCTTTCGTCTCCGCAGGGTTGCGGAGGGATTCCGCTCGCTGGAAGCCGCCAAAAAAAAGCCGGCCCAAGGGCCGGCTTTTGAACTGCACCGCGCAGAGACGCGTCAGAGCTTCACGTACTCGTACTCGACCGGCTGCGCATTGATGCCGCGGTCCGGCGGCGCGATCCACGCGGCCATCTTGCCGGGCTGGGTCACGGGCTGCATCAGGCTCTTGACGAAGCTGATGTCTTCTTGCGTCGGCAGCCAGTCATCCTTCTTCGCCTCGAACTCGGCGGCCGTGATCGGGTTGCCCTGCGGGTCGGTGTGCAGTCCGGCCCAGGCGCCGACGCTGCGGCGGAAGCGCGTGGACGGCAGCTTGAACTCAAAGGGCACGCCGGCGCGCTTGACGCCCATGTTCCAGCGGGTCAGGCCCACGTTGCAGTCCTTGGCGTATTCCAGGCGCGTGATCTCGTTGATGCCGTTGCGCACCGAGATGTTTTCGTCCCGCACGCCGCCCTTGCCGTCCGGCACCTGGATCGTCATCGACGTGTCGGTCTCCACGTGGTCGGCGAACTTCGACTCGTCGGGGCGGCCCTTGATGCCGTTGCTGAAGTAGTTGGCCGCGTTGGACGATGCCTCGGACCCGAACAGGTCCAGCGAGCTGGAGAACCAGAAGTTCATGAACTTCTGGATGGTCGGCAGGTCGATGGCGCCGGCGTTGCGCACCTTCTTCCAGTCGTCGGTGTCCAGCTCCTTCATCACCTCCAGAGTCCGCCGGATGACGCGGCCGACGCCGGTCTCGCCCACGAACATGTGGTGCGCTTCCTCGGTCAGCATGAACTGGCAGGTGCGCGAAAGCGGGTCGAACGCGCTCTCGGCCAGGCTCTTCAACTGGAACTTGCCGTCACGGTCGGTGAAGTAGGTGAACATGAAGAACGAGAGCCAGTTCTCCATCGGCTCGTTGAACGTGCCCAGGATGCGCGGCTTGTCCGGGTCGCCCGAGTGGCGCTCCAGCAGTTCCTCTGCCTCCTCGCGGCCGTCGCGGCCGAAGTAGGCGTGCAGCAGGTAGACCATGGCCCAGAGGTGGCGGCCTTCCTCCACGTTCACCTGGAACAGGTTGCGCAGGTCGTAGAGCGACGGCGCGGTGTGGCCCAGCAGGCGCTGCTGTTCGACCGACGCGGGCTCGGTGTCGCCCTGCGTCACGATCAGGCGGCGGAAGGTGGAGCGGAACTCGCCGGGCACGTCCTGCCAGGCGTCCTGGCCCATGAAGTCGCCGAAGCCGATCTTGCGGCCTTCCTGCTTGTCGGCCAGGAAGATGCCCCAGCGGTAGTCGGGCATCGGCGTGTAGCCGTACTGGGCCCAGCCGGAAGCGTCCACGCCCACGGCGGTGCGCAGGTAGACGTCGTTGGCCTTGAAGTCGCTCGGGCCCATCTCGTCCCACCAGCGCAGGAAGGCGGGCTGCCAGTGCTCCAGCGCGCGCTGCAGCTGGCGGTTGTCGGACAGGCCGACGTTGTTGGGAATCAAGGCTTGGAGGTCGATGGTGCTCATGATGTTTCCTTGCTATGGACTCCGGTACGCAGAAAAGACGGAAACCACGCAGAGGACGCAGAAAAAATCTGAGTCATGTCTTCAGCGTTTTCTGCGCGATTCCGCGATTTCCGCGTACGGCTGTCCGCTTTCATCCTTAAACGCGCTTCCAGTCGAACCGGGACTTCTTCCCGGTGCCGAACAGCTTCAGCGCGCCTTCCTCGCCCACGGCGTTGGGGCGGATGAAGATCCAGTTCTGCCAGGCCGACAGGCGCCCGAAGACGCGCGTCTCCATGGTTTCCTTGCCGGGGAAGCGCAGCGAGGCTTCCATGCCGGTCAGGGCATCGGGCGAGAGCGACGCGCGCTCTTCCAGCATCAGCCGGATCTCGTCGTCCCAGTCGATGTCGTCCGGCGTCAGCGTCACCAGGCCCAGGCCCAGGGCCTGGTCGGCGCGCAGCGGGCTGTCGCCGAGGCCGCGGACCTGCTCGATCGTGGCCGCGTCCTCGTTGAATCGGGTCTCCAGGCGCGTGAGGCCGTTGACTTCCGGGTAGCGGCCGAAGTTGGCCACGGACAGGTGCAGCGCGGGCGCGGCATCGGGCGCATCGGGCAGGTCCAGCATGTAGATGCGGTCGCAGGCCAGGGCCAGCTCGTAGAACGTCCCGGCGAAGCAGGAGCCCTGGTCGACCAGCGCGATCAGCGAACGGCTCGTGACGTCCAGGCGGGCCAGCGTGCGGCGCAGCAGGCCGGTCGTTTCTCGGACCAGCCACTGGGCCTTGTGCTGCTCCAGCACCCGGTCCATCTGCAGCACGCGCTGCGCGTCGCCACGGGTCTTGATCACCCAGGTGCCGATCTCCAGCTCGTTGGTGCGCAGCTGCAGGATGGCGTCGTCCAGCTCGCGCGCGAACTTCAGCGGCCACCAGCTGGCGCCTGCGGCGACGATGGCATCCGGCGTGGCTTCGATGGCAGCGGCGGGCGCATTGACGGTGAACGTGGCGACGCGCGCATTTCGGTCGATGGCCACGTCGACGATCGAGTAGTGGTAGCCCTGCTCGTCGATGCTCGCTTCCACCGGCGTGAGCTCGATGCCCTTGTCCGGCCCCTGGCGCGTGGACTGCTTGCGCAGCGCCTCGACTTCCGCCTCGACCAGCTGCGGGAACTGCTGCGGCTTGGCGTAGGCGTCGATCAGCTTCCAGTCCTTGGCGCGGTCGGCGCGCACGCCTTCGCTGGTGGTGCAGAAGATGTCGGCGAGGTCGCGGCGCACCTTGCGCTTGTCCGTCACCCGCGTCAGCCCGCCGGTGCCGGGCAGCACGCCCAGCAGCGGCACCTCGGGCAGGCTCACGGTGGACGCGCGGTCGTCGACCATCACGATGCGGTCGCACGCCAGGGCGAGCTCGTAGCCGCCGCCCGCGCAGGCGCCGGTGACGGCCGCGACCGATTTCAGGCCCTCGTGGGCAGAGGAGTCTTCGAGGCCGTTGCGCGTCTCGTTCGTGAACTTGCAGAAGTTCACCTTCCAGGCGTGCGAGGACAGCCCCAGCATGTAGATGTTGGCGCCCGAGCACCAGATTTTTTCCTTGCCCGACTCGAACACCACCACCTTGACGCCGGGGTGCTCGAAGCGGATGCGGTTGAGGGCGTCGTGCAGCTCGATGTCCACGCCCAGGTCGTACGAGTTCAGCTTGAGCTTGTAGCCCGGCTTGATGCCGCCGTCCTCGTTGATGTCCAGCTTGAGGCGCGCGACGTCGCCTTCCACGCTGAGGGTCCAGTGCTGGTACTTCGCGGGCTGCGTGGAAAAGCGCACCAGTTCGCGCTCGCCCTGCTTGAACAGCAGGGGTTCGGTCATTGCATTCATCAGGCGGGCTCCTTAACTTCAGGTCTGAACTTCACATCGGGGCGGTCGCCCGCCACCGCCTCATTCCGCGGGTCGATCCCCAGCAAGCTGGGGCCCCTCGCCCTACGCTTCATGAGTCGGCTCCTTGGTCGTTCGGGGCGCAAGGGCCGGAACGGCGCGTTCCAGGTCCTTGAGGGATTGCTTCACCGTGCGCGCGGCGGTGTCCACCACCGCATCGGCACGGGCGTAGAGCGGTTCGCGGCTGACGAGGATCCGGCGCAGGTCCTCCATCGCCTCGTTGGTCGCACCGCGCGTGGTGTCGAAAGGCCGCATGTCGCCCTGGGCGACCACGCGGCTCATATGCTCCTGCGGGCTGGCCTTCAGCCAGACGCAGTAGAAGCGGCTCTGCAGCAGGTCGAACGTTTCGCGCTCGCTCACGATACTCCCGCCGGTGGTCATCACCACGCCATCCTCGTGGTCCTCGGCGATGCGGAAGAGCGCGCGGCGCTCGTAGCGGCGGTAGCCGGCCTGGCCGTGCAGCAGCAGGATCTCGTTCATGCTGGTGCCGGCCTCGCGCTCGATCTCCCGGTCGAGCTCGACGAAGGGCACGCCGCGCTGCGCGGCGAGCTGCGCGCCCAGCGTCGACTTGCCGGCGCCACGCAGGCCGATCAGCGCGATGCGGCGCTCGCGGCCTTGTGCATCGCCGAGCCCGAAGGCGCCGGCCAGGAGTGAATAGGCCTGGTCGAGCTGCGTCTCGTCCAGGCGGCCGAGCAGGTGGTGCAACCGGGCCAGCGCGGGGCGCGGCGCGTCCTGCAGCAGCTCCAGGATGGTGATGTTGAGCGCGCGCGCCGTGGCTTCCAGCGAGTTGATCGAGACGTTGCCCTTGCCGCTTTCCACATCCGCCAGGAAACGCTCGGACAGCCCCGAGTCGCGGGCCAGCTGCTTGCGGGTCATGCCGCGGCGGGCGCGCCAGGCGCGCACACGCGCGCCCAGCTCGGCCAGGGTGGCCTTTGCGTCGGTATCGGTGTCGTTGATGAGCTGCGGGGTGGGCATCTTTTTTCGATCCGGTTTGACGTGGATCAAGATTGCAGTATACTTCCGCCCAACGACATGTCAAGCAGTTTAGTGCATGTCGGTCAACAGGACGCATGACCATGAAGCTCAAGATCCTCGTCGGCACCATGACCAGTACCGCCGACTATGTCGCGCAGGCCATCCAGATGGATTGCGCCGATCTGGTGGATGACATCGAAGTCGTCCTGATGGACGGCCTCGACATCTCCGTGTTCGACGAAGATGCACTTTATCTCATCTGCACCTCGACCTACGGGTCCGGCGACGTGCCGGACAACGCGCGGGCGCTCTACGACTCGCTCGAGGAGTCGCCCAAGTACCTCGGACACGTGCGGTACGGCGTGATCGCCCTGGGAGACCGCACCTACCTGCAGACCTTCTGCTTCGGCGGCAAGAAGTTCGATGAGCGCATGCAGAACCTGGGCGCGCGCCGAATCGGCGAAGTCTGGTGCCACGACGCCAGCGCCGGGACCATGCCCGAGGAAGAAGGCACGGCCTGGTGCCGCCAGTGGCTGACGCAGGCCCTGGCGGACGAAGAAGCGGCGGCCTGACGGCCAGCGGGCAGGACCCGCGAACACCAAGGCGACCACAACACGAGGAGACCCATGCGCCTGAGCCAAGCCGACCACAGCACCAGCCCGCCGCGGGTGGAGATCCCGCGCGACTACAACGCGGCGCATGACCTCCTCGCGCGCAATGCAGGCCGAGCCTCCAGGCCCGCGTTCATCGACGCGGCAAGCGGCCGCGCCCTCGCCTACGGCGAGCTCGAGCAGCAGGCACACCGCTTCGCCAACGCGCTGCGCGCCCGCGGCTTCCAGCCCGAATCGCGCGTGCTCATGGCGATGCTCGACACGCCCGAGTGGCCGGTCGTTTTCCTCGGCTGCATCCTGGCCGGCGTGGTGCCGATCGCCGCCAACACGCTGCTCACCGCGCCCGACTTCGAATTCATGCTGCGCGATTCGCGCGCGCAGGCGCTGTTCGTCTCCAAGCCGCTGGCCGCCACCTTCGACGGCATTGCCGGCAAGGTGCCCACGCTCGAGACGGTCATCGTCGCGGGTGGCGAGGGCCCCGACTCCGTGGCTGGGATGGTCGCCGCCGGAGACGCCACGCCGCAGGTGGCCGCGACCTGCTGCGACGACCCCTGCTTCTGGCTCTACTCGAGCGGCTCCACCGGCACGCCCAAGGGCACGGTGCACCTGCACAGCCACCTGATCCAGACCGCGGAGCTGTATGGCCGCGGCGTGCTGGGGATCCGCGAGGACGACGTCGTCTTCTCGGCGGCCAAGCTGTTCTTCGCCTACGGACTGGGCAACGCGCTCACCTTCCCGATGAGCGTCGGCGCCACGACCGTGCTGCTGCCCACCCGGCCGACGCCGGCCGACGTCTTCGCGGTGCTGAAGAAGCACCGCCCGACCATCTTCTACGGCGTGCCCACGCTCTACGCCGCGCTGCTGGCCGACGCCGACCGGCCCAAACGATCGGACCTCAACCTGCGCGTCTGCACCAGCGCGGGCGAAGCGCTCCCGGCCGAGATCGGCAAGCGCTGGACGGCCGAGTACGGCGTCGAGATCCTGGACGGCATCGGCTCCACCGAGATGCTGCACATCTTCCTGTCGAACCGTCCGGGCGCGGTGCGCTACGGCACCACCGGGCAGGCGGTCCCCGGCTACGAGCTGCGCATCGTCGGCGACGACGGACGCGAATGCGGTGTGGGCGAGATCGGCGAACTGCAGATCAGCGGCCCGAGCGCGGCGCTGATGTACTGGAACAACCGCGCCAAGACCAAGGCGACCTTCGCCGGCGAGTGGACGCGCAGCGGCGACAAGTACACACGCGACGCCGACGGCTACTACACCTACGGCGGCCGCAGCGACGACATGCTCAAGGTCGGCGGCATCTATGTCTCGCCGTTCGAGGTGGAGGCGTCGCTGATGACGCATGCGGCGGTTCTGGAGGCCGCCGTGATCGGAGTGGCCGACAGCGACCAGCTGGTCAAGCCCAAGGCGTATGTGGTGCTCAAGCCGGGACAGCGGGCCAGCGAGGCCGACCTGCAGCAGCACGTGAAGAACCAGCTGGCGCCCTACAAGTACCCGCGCTGGATCGAGTTCGTGCCCGAGCTGCCCAAGACCGCCACCGGCAAGATCCAGCGCTTCAAGCTGCGGGCGACATCGCAGGCGCGCTGAGCGGCAGCCGCGCCTTACGGGTTATTCATGTGGCGGCGCGGCAGTGACATCAGGTACAAATGCTTCAAGCCTAAACAAATGAAAAGGAGCGCTCCATGACCACCCGCCGTCTCGTCCTCACCCGCGGTGCCGCCGCCGTCGGCGCCGCCTCGGTCGGCCTGCTGCTGCCGCAGATCGTGCGCGCGCAATCCAACCGCGTGCGCGTGGGCTTCATGCTTCCGTACACCGGCACGTTCGCGCAGCTGGGCGTGAACATCGAGAACGGCGTGCGCATGGCCATCGACGAGCGCGGCGGCAAGCTGGGCGGCCGCGACATCGAGTGGTTCAAGGTGGACGACGAGTCCGAGCCGTCCAAGGGCGTGGAGAACGCGCAGCGCCTGGTCCAGCGCGACAAGGTCGACGTGCTGATCGGCACCGTGCACTCGGGCGTGCAGATGGGCATCCAGCGTGTCGCGCGCGACTCCGGCGTGCTGAACCTGATCCCCAACGCCGGCGTGCACGCCGCCACCCGCGCCCTGTGCGCGCCCAACGTCTTCCGCACCTCGTTCACCAACAGCCAGCCCACGCTGGCGCTGGGCAAGCCCATGATGGACAAGGGCCTCAAGCGCGCGGTCTGGATCACGTGGAAGTACGCCGCGGGCGACGAGGCGTTCGAAGGCTTCAAGGACAGCTACACCAAGGCCGGCGGCACCATCGTCAAGGAGCTGGGCCTGCCCTTCCCCAACGTGGAGTTCCAGGCGCTGCTCACCGAGATCGCGTCGCTCAAGCCGGACGCCGTGGCCTGCTTCTTCGCCGGCGGCGGCGCGGCCAAGTTCATCCGCGACTACGCGGCCGCGGGGCTGAAGGACCGCATCCCGCTGTGGGGCTCGGGCTTCCTGACCGAAGGCGTGCTCGACGCCGCGGGCCCGGCCGCCGAGGGCATCATGACCACGATGCACTACGCGGATTCGCTCGACACGCCCCGCAACCAGAAATTCCGCGGCGACTTCGCCCGAACCTTCAAGCTGCAGCCCGACGTGTACGCCGTGCAGGGCTACGACACCGGCCTGCTGCTGTCGCAGGGCATGGGCGCCGTCAAGGGCGACATCGGCAACAAGCAGGCGCTCTACAAGGCGCTGGAGACGCAGACCATCGACAGCCCGCGCGGCAAGTGGTCGATGAGCAAGGCGCACAACCCGATCCAGGACATCTACCTGCGCCGCGTGGAGAACAAGGACAACAAGGTGGTCGGCATCGCCGCCAAGGCGCTGGCCGATTCGGGCGCCGGCTGCAAGCTGGGCTGAGGGGTTCTGTTCCGCTGAGGGAGGCCGTGGCCTCCCTTTTTCTTGCCCGATACTCCGCCGGATGACCCTGTCCACCTACCTCCTGTACGTCGCCGCGGTCAGCGTCCTGATCGTCACGCCGGGGCCGACCCTGCTGATGACGCTGTCCAACGCCGTGAACCACGGACCGGGCCGCGCGCTCGTGTCCGCGGGCGGCGCGCTGACCGCCAGTCTCGGCGTGATGGCGCTGTCGGCGCTCGGCCTGGGCGCCGTGCTCGCCGCGTCCGAGGCGGCGTTCACCGCGCTCAAGGTGCTGGGCGCCGCGTACCTGGTCTGGCTGGGCGTCAGGACGTTCCGCGCGGGAGACCGGCTCGGGCTCACGCCCGCCGCGCCGCCGCACCGCTCGCTGTTCATGCAAGGGCTGCTGGTGGGCGCGAGCAACCCGAAGGCGCTGCTCTTCTTCGCCGCGTTCTTCCCGCAGTTCATCGACCCGGCCTCGCCCATGTTGCCGCAGTTCGCGATCCTGTCCCTCACGTTCGTGTCCGGCGACTTCCTGATGCTGGTGGCCTGCGCGTTCGGCGTGGGCCGCCTCGCGGGCTGGCTGCAACGGACGGGCGTGGTGCGCTGGATCAATCGCGTCTGCGGCGGGCTGTTCACGCTGATGGCCGGCCTGCTGCTGCTCTCGCGGCGCAACGCCTGAGGACGTCCCATGGACTTCTCGCTTTTCCTGCTCCAGCTGCTCAACAGCGTCCAGTACGGGCTGCTGCTGTTCATGCTGGCGGCCGGCCTGACGCTGATCTTCGGGATCATGGGCGTCGTCAACCTCGCGCACGGCAGCTTCTACATGCTGGGCGCGTACGTGGCGTGGTCGCTGTCCAGCCGCCTGGGCAGCCTGACGGTGGCCATCCTGCTGGGCGCCGTGCTGGCCGTGGCCTTCGGGCTGCTGCTCGAGCGCCTCTTGTTCCGCCACTTCTATCACCGCGACCACCTCGACCAGGTGCTGCTCACGTTCGGCCTGATCTACGTGTTCGAGGAGATGCGCTCCATCCTGTGGGGCGACGATGTGCACGGCGTCAACATTCCCGCGACGCTGGGCGCCTCGATCCCGCTCACCGAGAACCTGTCCTACCCGGTGTACCGGCTGTTCATGTCGGGCGTGTGCATCGCACTCGCACTGGCCTTGTACTTCCTGATCTCGAAGACCCGGCTGGGCATGAAGATCCGGGCCGGCGCCTTCAACCACGACATGACGGAGGCGCTGGGCGTCAACATCAAGCGCATCCACGCCATCGTGTTCGCCATCGGCGTGGGGCTGGCCACCATCGCCGGCATGATCGCCGCGCCGATCTCCAGCGTCTACCCCAACATGGGCTCGCAGGTCCTCATCATGTGCTTCGTGGTGGTGGTGATCGGCGGCATCGGGTCGGTGCGCGGCGCGCTCATCTCCGCGCTGCTGGTGGGCACCGTCGACACCTTCGGCAAGGTGCTGCTGCCGCAGATCGCCGGCATGCTGGTCTACATGCTGATGGCGGCCGTGCTGCTGTGGAAACCGGAAGGCTTGTTCAAGCAATGAGCGTCGCCAAGTCCCACCTCGAAGTCCTGCCGCGCAGCCTGCAGCTGCTGCTGGTGCTGGGCCTGATCGCCCTGGCGGCGTTTCCCTTCGTCAGCACCGACTTCTACGCGGCCATGATGGCCCGCATGATGATCCTGGCCATCTTCGCGATGAGCCTGGACCTGCTGCAGGGCGTCACCGGCCTGGTGTCGCTTGGGCACGCGGCCTTCTTCGGCATCGGCGGCTATTTCCTTTCGCTGGTGTCCACGGACAGCGGCACGGTGAGCCTGTGGTGGACGTTGCCGGGTGCAGTGCTTGCGTCGGCGCTGTTCGCCCTGGTGATCGGCTTCTTCGTGGTCCGCACCCACGGCATCTACTTCATCATGGTCACGATGGCATTCGCGCAGATGCTGTTCTACCTGGTGTTCGACAACAAGGAAGTCAGCCTCCTGGGCCTGCCGCTGCGCCTGGGCGGCTCGGACGGCGTCTACATCAACCTCAAGCCCGACGCCGCATTGTTCGACCTGGAGAACCGCAAGGTCTTCTACTTCTTCACCCTCGCGTGCCTGGTGCTGGTCTACCTGTTCCTGCGGCGGGTGCTGTGGAGTCCCTTCGGCCGCGTGCTGGCCGGGATCCGCGTGAACGAGCACCGCATGCGCGCGCTGGGCTACGGCACCTTCGGCTACAAGCTCGCCGCGTTCACGCTCGCGGGCGGCCTGGCAGGGCTGGCCGGCTATCTGTGGGGTGCGCAGACCGGCTTCGTGAACCCCGAGCTGATGGGATTCCACATGAGCGCGCACGCGATCATGATGGTCATCCTCGGCGGCATGGGCAACTTCGCCGGCGCGATCGTCGGCGCCTTTGCCTTCGAGTACCTGCTGCACCTGTTCAAGGACGCGCCCGACATCGGCGGCTTTCGCGCGGGCAAGCACTGGCAGCTTTGGATGGGCCTCTTCATCGTGCTCGTGGTGGCCTTCGCGCCGCGTGGCCTGCTCGGCCTGGCAGAGCGCGTGCTGCGGAGCAAGGGAGAGCACCGTGGCTGACGAAGTGCTGCTCTCCGCGAAGAACCTCGTCAAGCGCTTCGGCGGCCTCGCGGCGGTGAACGGCGTCTCCGTCGACCTCTGGCGCGGCCGCATCCATGCCGTCATCGGACCGAATGGCGCGGGCAAGTCGACGCTGACCAACCTGCTCTCGGGCGACCTGCCGCCGACCACCGGGACCATCCACCTGGGCGGCGCGGAAACAACGGGGCGCTCGCCCGAGAAGATCTCGCGCGCGGGCCTGGGCCGCAGCTACCAGAAGACCAACATCTTCCTGCCGTTCACCGTGTGGGAGAACGTGCGGCTGGCCTCGCAATCGCGCGCGCAGCGTGCGGCGAGCTGGTTGAGCAGCGCCACCTCGCACTCGGTCACCAACGAGCGGGCCGAGAAGGCGATGGTCCTGGCGGGCCTGGAGCACCGACGCGAAGCCATCGCGGGCACCATCAGCCACGGCGAGCAGCGGCAGCTGGAGATCGCGATGACGCTGGCCACCGAGCCGCAGGTGCTGCTGCTGGATGAACCGCTCGCCGGCATGGGCACGGTGGAGGCCGAGCGCATGGTGGCGCTGCTGCAGCGCCTCAAGCAGGCCCACGCGATCATGCTGGTGGAGCACGACATGGACGCGGTGTTCGCGCTGGCCGACCGGCTCACGGTGATGGTCAATGGCCAGGTGATCGCCAGCGGCACGCCGGAGCAGATCCGCGCCGACGCCGGCGTGCGCGCGGCCTATTTGGGGGAAGAGCATTGAACAGCCGAACGCAGAAAGCGCAGAAATGAGCTTGAACGGCGTCTCGAATCACTCTGCGCTTTTCGCGTTTTCTGCGGTTTCTGCGTTCCGCATTTCAGCAACATGAGCACCACCGAACTCCTCATCGACGCCCGCGGCCTGCAGACCTACTACGGCCAGAGCCACATCCTGCGCGGCGTCGATTTCCAGGTCGCCCGCGGCGAGACCATCGGCCTCATGGGACGAAACGGCATGGGCAAGACCACGCTGCTCAAGACGCTCATGGGCCTCGTCAAGCCGCGCGGCGGCACGGTGCACGTCAAGGGCCGCGACATGACCGGCTGCGCCCCCTACGAGATCGCCAAATGCGGCGTCGCCTACGTGCCCGAGGGCCGCGGCATCTTCGGCAACCTGAGCGTGGTCGAGAACCTGAAGATGGCCGCCAGGCCCGGTACGAACGGGCAGCGGGACTGGACGTTCGAGCGGGTCCTCCAGACCTTTCCGCGGCTGGCGGAACGGCTGTCGCATGGCGGGCAGCAGCTGTCGGGCGGCGAGCAGCAGATGCTCACGATCGGGCGCGCGCTGATGACGAATCCGGACGTGCTGATCCTCGATGAAGCGACGGAAGGCCTGGCGCCGCTGATCGCGCGGGAGATCTGGCGGATCTGCGGGTTGATCCGGGAGTCCGGCATCTCGACGGTGATCGTCGACAAGAACTGGAAGCACGTCACCCGGCTGACCAATCGCAACCTGATCCTGGTCAAGGGCGAGGTCGTGTTCAGCGGGACATCCGACGAGTTGAGGTCCCGGCCTGAAGTGTTGACGCAGCACTTGGGCGTTTAGCTTTGTCGAACCGCTTAGGCAAATGACTGCCTGCTTGCGGCTTGTGCAGCGATGCACCACAGCCGCGCGCGCCACCAAGCCCAGCCATACGCAGCCCGTGTCGGCAAACACGCCGCACACGTGCGCCGTTTTGGCTCGCCGCTCAGCTACATCCCGTCCCGCCTGATCGTCGGCGAAGTCGACACGCGTCTGTAGGTGTCTGCCTACGGCAATTCGCCGGCGCTTCCTTCATCCTCACCGGGCCACGGACAACCACAATTTTTCTCACACAACTTACGAGACATGACGCCTTCCCAGCTTCACCCCGGCGCCGTGACCTCGACCGCAGTAACCCATCGACCGGGGCCACGGCCGAGCCACCATTTCCGCCAGTTCGACGTCATGGGCGCACACCCGGACGGCAACGGCACGCGCTTCACCGTCTGGGCGCCCAACGCTCGCAGCGTCGGCGTCACCGGCTCCTTCAACGGCTGGCATTGCGAACCCCTGCAGCGCATCGAAGACGGCAGCGGCCTCTGGCATGGCCGCATCGAAGGCGCGCGGGCCGGCGACTACTACAAGTTCCGCATCGAGGGCGCGCACGGCGGATGGATGGAAAAGGCCGACCCGTATGCCTTCCGCTGCGAGCATCCGCCCGGCACCGCGTCCCAGATATGGCCGCTGGAGGGACACACCTGGGGCGACCGCGAGTGGATGTCGCAGCGTGGCGAGCGCCAGTCGCACCGGCAACCGATGTCGATCTACGAGGTGCACCTGGGCTCCTGGCAACGCGAGGAGGACGGCCGAGTCCTGAACTACCGCGACCTCGCAGTGCGCCTGGCCTCGCACTGCCGCACGATGGGCTTCACGCACGTGGAGCTGATGCCCGTGGCCGAGCATCCGTTCTACGGCTCGTGGGGCTACCAGACCACCGGCTACTTCGCGCCGACGGCGCGCTACGGAACGCCGCAGGACCTGATGACGATGGTGGACACGCTGCACCAGCACGGCATCGGCGTGATCCTCGACTGGGTGGGATCGCACTTTCCTTCCGACTGGCACGCGCTGGCCCAGTTCGACGGCACGGAGCTGTACGAGCACGCCGATCCGCGCCTGGGATACCACCCGCAGTGGAACAGCCTGATCTTCAACTACGGTCGCTACGAGGTGCGCGACTTCCTGATCAGCAACGCGCTGTTCTGGCTGGAGAAGTACCACTTCGACGGCCTGCGCGTGGACGCGGTGGCGTCGATGCTGTACCTGGACTTCGCGCGCGAGCCGGGCCAGTGGATCCCCAACCAGTACGGCGGCAACCAGAACCTGGAAGCGGTGCGCTTCCTGCAGGACCTGAACAGCGCGGTGTACGCGGCCTTCCCCGACGTCCACATGATCGCGGAGGAGTCCACCGCCTGGGCCGGCGTCTCCAGGCCCGTGCACCACGGCGGCCTGGGCTTCGGCATGAAGTGGAACATGGGCTGGATGAACGACACGCTGCGCTACATGCAGCGGCCGCATTTCTTCCGCCGCTGGCACGGAGACGACATCCGCTTTTCCACGGTCTACGCGTTCAACGAGAACTTCGTCCTGCCGCTCTCGCACGACGAGGTCGTGTACGGCAAGGGCAGCCTGCTCGGCCGCCAGCCGGGCGACGAGTGGCAGCGCTTCGCCGGCCTGCGCGCGCTGTACGGCTACATGTGGACGCACCCGGGCAAGAAGCTGCTCTTCATGGGCGGCGAGTTCGGGCAGCTGCAGGAATGGCACCACGAGCGCACGCTCGACTGGCACCTGTGGGCGCGTCCGCTGCATGCCGGCATCGCGCGCTGGGTGTGCGACCTGAATGCGGCGTACCGGCGGCTGCCGGCGCTGCACGCCAACGATTTCCATGGCGAAGGTTTCGCCTGGGTGCCGGTGGAGACGCCGGAGCCGCAGACCGTGCTGGCATTCGTGCGGCGCGGCAACCCCGGCGACGCGACCGCGGTCGCCGTCATCAACATGACGGCCGAGCCGCGCGTCGGGCTGCGCCTGGCCATGCCGCACGCCGGCGAGTGGCAGGAGCTGCTCAACAGCGACGCCACCTACTACGGCGGCAGCGGAATGGGCAACCTCGGCCGCGTGGTCGCGGACGACACGCCGCTGCACGGCCTGCCGGCCAGCGCCTCGATCACCCTGCCGCCGCTGGCAACGCTTTTGCTTGTCGACGAGAACGACACAACCTCAGGAGGAGTTCGCCCATGACCGCTCATCGAAACGTGCTGGCCTTCGTCATGGCCGGCGGAGAGGGCTCGCGCCTGCATCCGCTGACGGCCGACCGCTGCAAGCCCGCGGTTCCCTTCAACGGCAAGCACTGCATCGTGGACTTCGTGCTGTCGAACCTGGTGAATTCGGAGATCTACTCGGTCTACCTGCTGGTGCAGTACAAGTCGCAGTCGCTGATCGAGCACGTGCGCCAGACCTGGACCATGGCGCGCTTCATGCCGCAGCACTTCATCACCTGCGTGCCGCCGCAGATGCGCAACGGGCCCGAGTGGTTCCAGGGCACGGCCGACGCCGTGTACCAGAACATCCACCTGATCGAGAGCGTGAAGCCGGACCTGGTGGCCGTCTTCGGCGCCGACCACATCTACCGCATGGACGTGCGGCAGATGATCGACTTCCACCTCCAGAGCGATGCCCACGCCAGCGTGGCCACGCTGCCGGTGCGGCTCTCGCAGAGCGACCAGTTCGGCATCGTGGAGATCGACGACAGCAACCGCATCGTCGACTTCATGGAAAAGCCCAAGGCCTGCAAGCCGATGCCGGGCAGCACATCGCACGCGCTGGGCTCGATGGGCAACTACATCTTCAACGCCGACGTGCTGCTGGAGCAACTGCGCAAGATGCACGAGAACGGCACCAGCGACTTCGGCAAGCACCTGCTGCCGTCCATGGTGAAGACGCACAAGCTGGTGGCCTACGACTTCGACACCAACCACATCCCCGGCACCGAGCCGTACGAGGAGCACGGCTACTGGCGCGACGTGGGCACCATCGACGCCTACTTCGAGGCCCACTTCGACACGCTCGGCGCCGCGCCCAAGTTCCGCATGACCAACGTGCGCTGGCCGATCTACGCCAGCCCCGACCAGGCCGAATCGGCCCAGATCGAGAACGGCGTCCTCAATCGCTCGGTGGTGGGCTCGGGCTGCATCATCGACGGCGCGGCGCTGGACCACGCGATGCTGCGCCGATCGGTGGTGGTGGAGCGCGGCGCGCGTCTGGAGCATTGCATCGTGATGGAGCGCTCGCGCATCGGCCGCGGCGCGCAGGTGCACCGCGCCATCATCGACCAGGACAACGAGGTGCCCGCCGGCGAGCGCATCGGCTTCGACCTGGAGCAGGACCGCCGCCGCTTCCACGTCACGGAAAGCGGCATCGTGGTGGTGCCGGCCGGCTACTTCCGGCCCGGCGCGCGCCATTTCGCCACGACGCGCGGCACCGTGCGCGCCGGCAAAGGGCGACTGGAGGTGGTTGCATGACGGCAGCGGCCGTCGCCGCCGCCCACACGCATCCGATCCCGGCCGAAGCGCAGCTGCCGGACCACTGCGAGCCCGGCAGCCCCTTTCCCCTGGGCGCCACGCTCACCGAGCACGGCGTCAACTTCGCCGTGTACTCCAGCGTGGCGGAGAAGGTGGAGCTGTGCCTGTTCGACCGCACCGGCACGCGCGAGGTGCGCCGCCTGGCCCTGCCCTGCCGCAGCGACGACATCTGGCACGGCTTCGTGCCCAGCCTGCCCGCGGGCACGCGTTACGGCCTGCGGGTCCACGGCCCCTACGAGCCGGCGGAGGGCATGCGCTGCAACCCGCACAAGCTGCTGCTGGACCCCTACGCCAAGGCCCTGGACCGGCCGCTGCGCGGCGGCGCCTGGCAATACGCCTACACCCTGGGCGGGCCAGCGCGCGACCTCGCGCTCGACACGGTGGACAACGCGGCCGGCGCGGCCAAATGCGTGGTGATGGACAGCGCCTTCGACTGGGGCGACGACCGCCGGCCGGCGGTGCCGATGGAGGACACGGTCTTCTACGAAGTGCACGTGCGCGGCTTCACGAAGCTGCTGGAAGAGGTGCCGCACGGCCTGCGCGGCACCTTCGCCGGCCTGGCCAGCGAATCGGCGATCGCGCACCTCAAGCGGGTGGGCGTCACGTCTGTGGAACTGCTGCCGGTGCATGCCTTCAACGACGAACGCCGCCTGATCGACCTGGGCCTGGCCAACTACTGGGGCTACAACACGGTGGCGTTCTTCGCGCCGGAGCCGCGCTACTGCGCGGGGAACGACCCCAACGACTTCAAGCGCATGGTGAAGGCGCTGCACGCGGCGGGGCTCGAAGTCATCCTGGACGTGGTCTACAACCACAGCTGCGAAGGCAACCACCTGGGCCCGACGCTGTTCCTCAAGGGGATCGACAACCCCTCGTACTACCGGCTCTCCGAGGACCGCCGCTACTACCAGGACGTCACCGGCACCGGGAACACGCTGGACATCAGCCATCCCGCCACGCTGCGCCTCGTCATGGACAGCCTGCGCTACTGGGTCGAGGAGATGCACGTCGACGGCTTCCGCTTCGACCTGGCGCCCGCGGTCGCCCGTAATGGCAACTACGACTTCGACCACCGTTCGCCCTTCCTCGCCGCGGTGTCGCAGGACCCGGTGCTGCGGCAGGTGAAGCTGATCGCCGAGCCCTGGGACATCGGCGACAACGGCTACCAGGTCGGCGGTTTTCCCCCGGGCTGGTCGGAATGGAACGGCCGCTACCGCGATTCGGTGCGCGACTTCTGGCGCGGCGAGGACGGCGCGGTGCAGGAGTTCGCCGCGCGGCTGGCCGGGTCGGCCGACATCTACTCGCCCTCGCGGCGCCGCCCCAGCGCCAGCATCAACCTGATCACGGTGCACGACGGCTTCACGCTCAACGACCTGGTCAGCTACAACGAAAAGCACAACGAGGCCAACTTCGAGGACAACCGCGACGGCGAGGGCCACAACCGCAGCTGGAACTGCGGGGTCGAAGGGGAGACCGCCGACGAGGACGTTCTGGTCCTGCGCGAGCGGCAGAAGCGCAACTTCATCGCCACGCTGTTCTGCTCGCGCGGCGTGCCGCTGCTGCTGGGCGGGGACGAGATGAGCCGCACCCAGGGCGGCAACAACAACGCCTATTGCCAGGACAACCCGGTCAGCTGGTTCGACTGGAGCCAGGAGCGGCGCAGCGATGCGCTGATCGAGTTCACCGCGCAGCTGATCGCGCTGCGGCGCGAGCTGCCGGTCCTGCGCGACAACGGCTGGCCGACCGGGGAACCCGACGAGGAAGGCCGCGCGGAGCTGGCGTGGTTCAGCGTGTGGGGCCTGCCGATGACCGAGGAGGAATGGACCAATCCCTCGGTGCGCTGCATCGCCGCGCTGTTCGACGGCAAGTTCACCCCGGTCAACGGGCATCCCAGCGCCAGCGTGCTGCTGCTGTTCAACGCCTCCGACGAGGAGGTGATCTTCACGCTGCCCGAGGTGCCCGGCATCGAGGAGTGGCGCGTTCGCGTCGACACCGGCCAGGGCCATTTCACCCACGACGAGGCCGAGCGCGTGCAGCCGCAGGCCAAGATCGAACTGGAGTCGCACGCCATGGCGGTGCTGGTGGAGGGGCGCTCCGGATGAAGCACGCGCATGCGATGCGGTTCGGGGCGTCGCTGCGGCGCCAGGGCGGCGTCGAGTTCCGCCTGTGGGCGCCGGCCGCGCGCCGGGCCGAGCTGGCGGTCTATCCCACCCTGTTCGGGCTGAGTGCGAAGCCCTCGCCCAGCCCTTCTCCCGCCGCGCAGCGGCCGGAGTACATGCTCCACGCCGCCACGCGCAATGCCGAGGGCTGGTGGGAAGCCCATGTCCCCGACGCCGCCGCCGGCACGCTGTACCACTGGCGCATCGACGAGGAGCTGATGGTCCCCGACCCGGCCTCGCGCCACAACCCGCACGGCGTGCATGAGCCCAGCGCGGTCGTGGACCCGCTCGCCTTCGAGTGGGACGAGGACTGGAGGGGGCGCCCCTGGCACGAAGTGGTGCTGTACGAGATGCACGTGGGCGCGTTCACGCCCGAGGGCACCTTCGCCGCCGCGGCGAAGCGCCTGCCGGAGCTGGCGCACCTGGGCATCACGGCCATCGAAGTCATGCCGCTGGCCGATTTCCCGGGCCGCTTCGGCTGGGGCTACGACGGCGTGCTGCCGTTCGCCCCGCACTCCGCCTACGGCACGCCCAACGAACTCAAGGCGCTGATCCAGGCTGCGCATCGCCTGGGCCTGATGGTGTTCCTCGACGTCGTCTACAACCACTTCGGGCCGGAGGGCAACTACCTGCACCGCTATGCGCCGGGCTTCTTCTCGACGACGCGCAGCAGCCCCTGGGGCGCGGCCATCAACTTCGACGGCCCCCACTGCCGGCCGGTGCGCGAGTTCTTCGTCGAGAACGCCGTCTACTGGACCACCGAGTACCGGTTCGACGGCCTGCGGCTGGACGCCGTGCATGCGATCAGCGACGACAGCTCGCCTCACATCCTGGAAGAGATCTCCCAACGCGTGCGCGAGGCGACGGCGGGCCGCCACGTCCACCTGGTTCTGGAGAACGAGAACAACCACCACGAGCGGCTGTCGACCACGCCGGAGCCCGGCGGCTACGACGGCCAGTGGAACGACGATTTCCACCATGCGCTGCATGTCGCGCTGACCCGCGAGGCGGGCGGCTACTACCACGACTACGGCCACGCGCCCGGCGAAACGCCGATGGACCTGCTGGCCCGCTCGCTGACGCACGGCATGCTGTTCGAGGACAGCCCGCGCAAGGCCGGCGGCGGCCGCGAGGACCCGCGGCCCGCGCCCACGGTGCCGCTGTCCGCCCTCGTGAACTTCGCGCACAACCACGACCAGGTGGGCAACCGCGCCTTCGGGGAACGGCTGGCCGCGCTGGTCGGCCCCGATGCCGCGCCGCTCACCACCTTGCTGGCGCTGCTCACGCCGGCCGTGCCCATGCTGTTTCTCGGCGAGGAGTTCGGCAGCACGCGGCCCTGGCTCTATTTCGCCGACTGGGAAGGCGACCTGAAGAAGGCCGTGCAGGAGGGGCGCAAGCGCGAGTTCGGCCATGTCGCGCGCCTCGTGAACGGCAAGCCGGTCCCGCTGCCCGACCCGTGCAGCGCCGAGACATTCGAGGCGAGTCGCCCCACGCAGGAAGAGCGCGACAGCGAACAGGGCCGCGCCTGGTCCGCGATGGTGCGTGATGCGCTCGCGGCGCGCCGCAGCTGGATCGTGCCGAGGCAAGGCCAGCTGCTCACCGGCCAGCACACCTCGCAGCGCGTGGGCGAGACAGGCATTGCCGTGCAGTGGCGCTACGACGATGGCCAGGTGCTCGAGCTCGACATCAACCTCGGGCCGCAGCCGCTGCAGGTTTCTCCGCGACGCATGGGCCCGGTCGAGACGCAGGACGTGTTCCGCCACCGCTGGCCGGCCGAAACCCCCGAAGACACCTGGCCCGCGTGGGCCGCCCGCTGGCGCCTGGGCCCCGAGATCACCCTATGAGCCTCGAAGGCGAGATGCACGACCTGGCAGGTCAGGCCGAGCGGCACGGCGTGGCCCTGCGCTACCACTCCTTCTGGGGCGAGGACCTCGAAGTCAAGCCCGAGGTGCTGGCCCAGGCGCTCGACGTCATGGGCCTGCGGCATGGACCGCCGCCCGCTGAACAGGGCCTGCCGCCGGTGCAAGTCGTGCTCGAAGGCGAAACGGTCCGCATCGCGTTCGCGGGCGGACCGGAAGCCGGCCGCTGGCAGCTCACGCCCGAGGGAGGGGCCAACGCATTGCAGGGTGAACTCCGGCGCGAAGGCGAGCTGTCGGTCATCGAACTGCCCTCCCCGCCCGCGATCGGCTACTGGCGGCTGGTCCTGGAAGCGGACCCGCAGCGCCATTGCCTGCTGGTGGTTGCGCCGCGCCGCTGCTGGGCGCCGCAGGCGCTGGTCGAAGGCGAGCGCTGGTGGGGCTGCACCATCCAGCTGTACGCGCTGCGCTCCTCACGCAACTGGGGCATCGGCGACTTCGGCGACCTGCGCCGGCTGGTGGACACGGCCGCGCGCCAGGGCGCGTCGTTCATCGGGCTTTCGCCGCTGCATGCGCTCTTCCCGCACCGGCCTGAGGTGGCCAGCCCGTACAGCCCGTCGAGCCGCACGGCGCTGAACCCGATCTACCTGGACGTGCAGGCGCTGGCCGAGCTCTCCGGCTGCGCGGAAGCGCTGCGCAAGCTCCACGGCGAGGAGTTCCAGGACCGCCTGCGCCGGCTGCGCGAAGCGGAGCTGGTCGACTATCCCGCCGTGGCGGCCGCCAAGGAGGAGATGCTGGCCATCCTGTGGCGGCATTTCGAGCAGAACGAGATGCATCCGGGTAGCTCGCGCGGCGCGCACTTCACGCGGTACATGCAGGAGCGCGAGGCCACGCTCGGCCCGCACGCATTGTTCGAGGCCGTGCAGGCCCACCTGTACGCCACCGACCCCAGCGTCTGGGGCTGGCCGGCCTGGCCCGAAGCCTGGCGGTACCCGCAGGGCGAAGCGATACAGGCCTTCCGCCAGAGCCACGGCTCGGCGATCCGCTACCGCTTCTGGCTGCAGTGGTTGTCCGAGGTGCAGCTCGAGTCGGTGCAGCGTTACGCGCGAACCCGCGGCATGGGCCTGGGCCTGTACTGCGACCTGGCCGTGGGCGTGAACGAAGGCGGGGCCGAGACCTGGGTGCAGCCTTCGCTCTATGCGCTGGGCATGCACGTCGGCGCACCGCCGGATCCGCTGAATGCGCTCGGCCAGAACTGGGGCCTGCCACCGCTCAACCCGGTGCAGCTGCGCGCCGCGCGCTACGCCCCCTTCGTCGAGACGCTGCGCGCCAACATGCGGCATTGCGGCGCGCTGCGCATGGACCACGTGATGGCGCTGATGCGCCTGTTCTGGATCGGCGGCCAGGGCGGCACCTACGTCACCTACCCGCTGCAGGACCTGCTGGGCATCCTCGCGCTGGAGAGCCATCGGCACCAATGCCTGGTCATCGGCGAGGACCTCGGCAACGTGGCGCCGGCGATGCGCGAGGCGATGCGCGAGCGCAGCCTGCTGTCGTACCGGCCGCTGCTCTTCGAACGCAACGCCGACGGCGGCTTCCGACTGCCGGCGGAATGGCAGCCGCAGGCGCTCGCGGTGGTCAGCACGCACGACCTGCCCACGCTGCGCGGCTTCTGGCTGGGCGAGGACCTGGAACTGCTCGCCAGGCTGGGGCTGTTCCCGGACGAAGGCGCACGCGAGCGCTCCGTCATCGACCGCGCACAGGACCGGGCGCGGCTTCTGCTGGCCTTGCAGCACGAGAACCTGCTGCCGCCCGATGCGAATGCGCAGCCCACTTCCGTGCCGGACGCGACGCCGGCCTTCGTCGCCAGCGTCTATGGTTTCCTTGCGCGCACCCCGAGCTGGCTTGTCGGCGTGCAGCTCGAAGACGTGACCGGCCAGCTGCTGCAGGTGAACGTGCCCGGCACGACCGAGGACCGGTTCCCGAACTGGCGCCGCAAGCTCTCGGTGCAGGTGGAGGACCTCGCGAGCGACGAGCGCTTCGCCGCCGTGGCGGCCGTGCTGCGCGCCGAGCGCAGCGGCCCGGCGCCCGACAGCGCCCCGGCGGAGCTGCCCGCGCTGGACACCGCGCGCATCCCGCTCTCCACCTACCGCGTGCAGTTCCACGAGGGAAACCGCTTTGCGGACGTGACCGAGGCGGTGCCCTACATGCACGCTCTGGGCATCAGCCACCTGTACAGCAGCCCTTTCCTGCGCGCGCGGCCCGGCAGCACGCACGGCTACGACATCGTGGACCATGGCGCGCTCAATCCCGAGGTCGGCGACGAGCAGGAGTTCGAGCGCATGTGCCGCGCGCTTCGCCGGCACGGCATGGGCCAGATGCTGGACCTGGTGCCGAACCACATGGGCGTGCTGGAGGCCGACAACGCCTGGTGGCTGGAAGTGCTGGAGCATGGCCAGGCCTCGGCCCATGCCAACACCTTCGACATCGAATGGTCTCCCGCCGCGCCCGAGATGGCCGGCCGCGTGCTGCTGCCGGTGCTGGGCGACCACTACGGCCGGGTGCTGGAATCCGGCGAGCTGCAGCTGCACTTCTCGCCCGACAGCGGCGAATTCGGCCTGCGCTACTGGAACCACCGCTTCCCGATCGACCCCGCCACCTACCCCGACATCCTGTCCGTGTTGCCCGCGCCGCCCGCGCAGGACGAGGCGGAGAGCGACAGCCATGCGGTGGTGGAATCGATGCTGGCTTCGTTCCAGCGCCTGCCGCCGCGCGACAGCACCGAAGACGAACAGCGCCGGGCCCGTGTGCGGGATGTGTCCATCTACAAGCGCAACCTGGCGCGGCTGGTCGCGCGCAACGAATGGCTGGCGCACTGGATCGACAGCTGCGTGCAGCGCCTGAACGGCAACCCGGCCGACCCGGCCAGCTTCGACGCCCTGGACCGCCTGCTCTCGCGGCAGGCCTACCGCCTGGCCGACTGGCACACGGCCAGCGACGACGTCAACTACCGGCGCTTCTTCGATGTCAACACCCTCGCCGCCCTGCGGATGGAGCGGCAGGAGGTGTTCGAGGCCACGCACGCGCGCGTCCTGCAATGGCTGCAGGACGGCCACCTGGACGCGCTGCGCATCGATCACCCGGACGGCCTGTCGGACCCCCAGCAATACTTCCAGCGGCTGCAGGCCCGCTACGCCCGGCAGGCCGAAGTGGCCGGCCGCGAACCGCGCGCGCTGTACCTGGTGATCGAGAAGATCCTGGCCGAGCACGAGCCGCTGTCGCACCAGTGGCCGGTGCACGGCGACACCGGCTACCGCTTCGCCAGCCTGGTCAACGGCCTGTTCGTCGACAACGCCCGGGGCGCCGAGATGGAAAGCGCGTACCGCGACTTCACCGGCGAGCGCGAGGACTTCGCGGAGATCGTCTACCAGTGCAAGCGGCTGATCATCGAGACGTCGCTGTTCTCCGAGCTGAACTGGCTGGTGGAATCGATGTACCGCATCACTCGAGCCAACCGCCGCCGTTGCGACTTCACACGCAACCGGCTGCGGCAGGCGCTGGCGGAGATCGCGGCGGGCTTTCCGGTGTACCGCACCTACCTTCGTGCCGGCGACACGCCGAGCGCCGCGGACCGGCGCCACATCGACTGGGCCGTGGCCGCGGCGCGGCGGCGCCTGGGGGGCTCCGAGACCGGCGTGCTGGACCACGTGCGGGAGGTGCTTCTGGGCGAAGGCGAAGCCGCCACGGTGCCACCCGAGCAGCGCGGGCGGTTCCTGGCGCGCTGGCAGCAGTTCACCGCGCCGGTGATGGCCAAGGCGGTGGAGGACACGGCGTTCTACCGCTACCTGCGGCTCACGTCGCTGAACGAAGTGGGCGGCGAACCGGCCAGCTACGGCCTGTCGGTGTCGGCGTTCCACGGTGCGAACCAGGCGCGGGAGCGGCATCGCCCGCACTGCCTGCTGGCCACGTCGACCCACGACAGCAAGCGCGGCGAAGACCTGCGCGCGCGCATCGACGTGCTCTCCGAGATGCCGCAGCTGTGGGCCGAGACGGTGCAGCGCTGGGCCGGCTGGGCCGAGATGTACCTCACCGAAACCGAGGCCGGCCTCGCGCCGGCGCGCAACGACATCTGGCTGCTGTTCCAGACGCTCGCGGGGCTTTGGCCCGCCGAGGTGCCGCATGCCCAGGAACGCGAGTCGCTGCGCCAGCGCGTGCAGGAGTACGTGCGCAAGGCGGTGCGCGAGGCCAAGGAGCACACCAGCTGGGTCTGCCCCGAGCAGCCGTACGAGGACGCGCTGGCCCGCTATGTCGAAGCGGTGCTGCGGCCCGGACACGCCAACCCGTTCGTCGACGAGCTGCAGAAGTTCACCGCTCGCATCGCATCCTGGGGGTTCCGCAACAGCCTGGCGCAGGTGGCGCTCAAGTACACGGTGCCGGGCGTGCCGGACCTGTACCAGGGCTGCGAGCAGTGGAACTTCAGCCTGGTCGATCCGGACAACCGGCGCCCGGTGGACTTCGGCCGCCTGCAGCGCTCGCTGGCGGAGTTGCAGGGGCAGTGCCGCGGCGGCATCCCGCCGTTGTTGCTGTGGCGGCAGCTGCACTCATCGATGGCCGATGGACGGATCAAGCAGCTGGTCACCTGGCGGCTGCTGCAGCTGCGGCAGGAGTTGCGCGACCTGTTCTGCCGCGGCGCCTATCTGCCGCTCGCCGTCGACGGCCCGGCGGCCGACCATGCGATCGCCTTCGTGCGCACGAAGGACGACCAGGCGGTGGTCGTGGTCGCCGCGCGCCTGGCCTTCACGCTCTGCGGCGGCGACGAGTCCCGTTGGGGCCCGGCCCTCTGGCGCGGCACGAGGGTACGCGCTGCCGACGCAGCGGCGCTGCAGAAGTGGCCGCGCTGGCGCAACTGGCTCACGGGCGACGAGGCGGGCGGCACCGCAGCCGATGGCGCACTGTCGCTGGAGCAGGTGTTCGCCGGCGCCGCCGGCCTGCCCTTCGCCGTGCTGGTGGCGCAGGGCCCGCGCGAGGGCGGCGCATGAAGATCCTGTTCGCCACGCCCGAGTGCGCCCCCTACGTCAAGACCGGCGGGCTGGGCGACGTGAGCGGCGCGTTGCCCGCCGCGCTGGCGGCGCTCGGCCACGATGTGTGCGTGCTGCTGCCCGCCTATCGCGGCATGAAGGTCAGTGGCGAGGTGGGCGACAGCGTCGACCTTCCCGCCACCGGGCCATGGCCTGCGGCGCAATTGCTGCCGGTGCGCGCGGACAACGGCGTCACCCTGCTCCTGCTCGCCTGCCCGGCGCTCTACCAGCGCCCCGGCGGGCCGTACGTGGACCAGACCGGCCACGACTACCCCGACAACGTGCGGCGCTTCGGCTTCCTGAGCCGCGTGGCCGCGATGCTCGGTACGACGAGCTCGCCCCTCGAAAGGTGGCAGGCGGACGTGGTGCACGCGAACGACTGGCCCTGTTCGCTCGCGCCGCTGTACCTGGCCGCGGCACGCGAGCTGAATGCGCACGACCCGGTCGCGGCCGGCGTGGTGACGATCCACAACATGGCATTCCAGGGCGTGTTCCCGATGGAACACGCCGACCTGCTGGGCATTCCCTACCACTGGCGCGGCATCGACGGCGTGGAGTTCTGGGGGCAGCTGTCGATGCTCAAGGGCGGGCTGCAGTTCGCCGATGCGATCACCACCGTGAGCCCCACCTACGCACGCGAGATCCAGACGCCGGAGTTCGGCGTGGGGCTGGACGGAGTGCTGCGCTCGCGCGCCGAGCGGCTGACCGGCATCCTCAACGGCATCGACGCGCAGGTCTGGAATCCCGCCACCGATCCGCTGCTGCCGCACCGCTTCGGCCCGGGCGATTTCGCGGGCAAGGCGCGCAACAAGGCGGCGCTGCAGGCGCAGTGCGGACTGCAACCCGACCCCGGCGCGCTGCTGTTCGGAATGGTCAGCCGGCTCACTTCGCAGAAAGGCATCGACCTGGTGCTCGGCCAGCTGGAGGTGCTGCTGCGCGACGGCGGCCAGCTCGTGATGCTCGGCACCGGCGATCCCGGGCTGCAGCAGGCACTGGCCGAAGCCGCGGCTCGCTCGAACAAGGCCATGAGCGTGACGGTGGGTTTCAGCGAGTCGCTGGCGCACCTGATCGAGGCCGGCGCCGACACCTTCCTCATGCCCTCGCGGTTCGAGCCCTGCGGCCTGAACCAGATGTACAGCCAGGCCTACGGCACGCCGCCGCTGGTGGGCGGCACCGGCGGGCTGGTCGACTCGGTGGTGGATGCGACGGACGATCCGGCCAACGGCACCGGCTTCGTCATGCGTTCACCCGACGCCGAAGGATTCGCCGACGCGGTAACGCGCCTTCGCGCTGCGTGGCGGAACCCGAAGGCATGGCGACGCCTGCAGGTCAACGGCATGGCGCGTTCGTTCGGCTGGGAAGCCAGCGCGCGGCGGTACGTCGAGGTCTACGAGCAGGCCATCGAGCGCGCGCGGCCGCGGTTCTTCACGACCGCGTAGCGGGATCGCGCTACATCTTCGCGTGCTGCCGCACCCAGGCGGCGTACTTGTCCATCCAGCCCTGCACGAACTTGCGACTGCTCTCGTTGCCGATGCCTCCGTCGGCGCCGAAGAAGCCTTCCTTGTTCTGCAGGAACACCTCGGGCTGGCCGAGGGTGGGCATGTCCAGGTAGCCCAGGATGCCGCGCAGGTGCTGCTGCGCGATCGCAGTGCCGATGGCGCCCACGGAGATGCCGATGATCCCCGCCGGCTTGCCCGCGAACGCGCTCTGGCCGTAGGGCCGCGATGCGTTGTCGATGGCGTTCTTCAGCATGCCGGGGATGGACCGGTTGTACTCGGGCGTGACGAAGATGACGCCCTGGGCATTGCTGATCTCCGACTTGAGCCGCCGCACCGGCTCGGCCTGGTTGGCGTCGTCGTCCTGGTTGTAGAGCGGCAGGTCGTTCAGCGCGCACTGCTGCAGGCTGAAGTCCGGCGGCGCCAGCTTCGCCAGCGCGTTCGCGAGCTGCTTGTTGAAGGAGTCCCGCCGGAGGCTGCCGACGAGGACGGCAATGCGGTAGGTGTTCGTGGGCATGGGGAGCTCCGATCTGTCGAGGGGGAATCGGACATTCTCGGCAGCTTGCTACGCCGGCGTACTGGACGGGAAACGAATGGAGATGGATGTCGCATGACCGTTGGGCAGGCGGCTGAACGTCTTCTTGCCCCTGCACCATCTCGCGCGTCAGCCAAGACCGACGCAATCCTCTCCGCCCCTCCGATAGCGCACAATCCGCGCCGCCCCCAGACTCGGCCCGCATTCACAAAAGACCCGACTCAGGGACAACGAAAAAGATGGATCACGTCGAACAACTCCAGCGCTGGGGCGCCGCCCACGGCGCCGCGCGAGAAGCCGAACGCGCAGCCGCCCAGGAAAACGGGCCCACTCGCCAGCAACTGCAACAGGACGCGCGCCTCCTGCGCGAACGAGCCGACCGGCTGCACGCGGAGGTCTACCGCCAGCTCGGTCGCAGCCGCGGCCGTCCCGCTGCCCACTGAGGCGTCAGCTGACCCCGCGGCCTTCGTCGTTGCGGGCCTGCGCCACGCTGCCGCCCGCCGGCACGTCGTGCGTCACCCACACGTTGCCGCCGATCACCGCGCCCTTGCCGATCGTCACGCGGCCCAGCACCGTCGCACCGGCATAGATCACGGCGTCGTCTTCCACGATCGGATGGCGCGGAAGGCCCTTGGCGAGGTGGCCGTCCTCGGCCATCGGGAAGCGCTTCGCGCCCAGCGTGACGTTCTGGTAGAGGCGCACGCGCTCGCCGATCACAGCCGTCTCGCCGATCACGACACCCGTGCCGTGGTCGATGAAGAAGCCCTTGCCGATGGTCGCACCCGGGTGGATGTCGATGCCCGTGCGGCTGTGCGCGATCTCGGCCACGATGCGCGCCAGCAGCGGCAGGCCGAGGCGGTACAGACGGTGCGCCAGCCGGTGATGGATCATGGCCAGCACGCCGGGATAGCACAGCAGCACCTCGTCGACGCTGCGCGCGGCCGGATCGCCCTGCCAGGCGGCGAGCACGTCGGTGTCGAGCAGCCGCCTGATATCCGGCAACGACTGCGCGAACTCGCGCACCAGCGCCGACGCGCGAGCGGGCGTGCCGTCCGCGCCGTTTTCGGAATGGCGCGCCGCGTGGCGCACCTCCAGGCACACCTGCGCATGCAGCGCCCGCAGCGCGGCGTCGAGCGTGTGGCCGACGTAGAAGTCCTCGGTCTCGTTGCGCAGGTCGGGCGGGCCCAGGCGCATGGGGAACAGCGCGCCCTTGAGCTGGTCGACGATGCGCTCCAGCGCCTGCGGCGACGGCAGTTCGCGCCCGCCGTTCTCGCGCGAGCGGCCCTGCGAATCGCGCCATTCGCCGCGCGCGGTGCGCAGGCCCTGCACGAGTTCGGCGATGTCGAAGCTGGTCATGGTGCGGGAATCCGTTGAGGTCGGGATGCCGCGAAGATACCGGAGAAGCAGCGCACCCACCGGCGGTACGGGCAAGCGCTAGAGTCGCGGAATGTCGAGCTGCCCGCGCCCGCCCCGCTGATGGACTACGTGCTGGTGCTGGCCTTCGGCCTTCTGGGCGGAACGCTGGGCGGCATCGTCGGCACCGGCTCGTCGATCGTGCTGATGCCCGTGCTGGTGCTGGCCTGGGGCCCGGTGGAAGCGGTGCCGGTGATGGCCATCGCCGCCTTCCTGGGCAACCTGGGCCGGGTGGTGGCCTGGCGGCGGGAGGTGGACTGGCGCGCGGCGGGCGCCTTCTGCATCGCCGCCCTGCCGGCCGCGGCGCTCGGCGTGCGCACGCTGCTGGCGATCCCGGAAGGCGTGGCTGAAACCGCCCTGGGCGTCTTCTTCCTCGCGATGGTGCCGGCGCGGCATCACCTTAGGCAACGCGGCTGGCGGTTGTCGATCCTGCAGCTGGCGGTGCTGGCCGCGCCCTTGGGATTCCTCACCGGCATCGTGGTCTCCACCGGGCCGCTGCAGGTGCCGCTGTTCACCGCCTACGGTCTCGAACGCGGCGGCCTGCTGGGTACGGAGGCGCTGGCCTCGCTGGCCGTGTACGCGGCCAAGATCGCCACCTTCGCGGCCTCCGCCGCGCTGCCGGGCAAGGTGGTGCTCGAAGGCCTGGTGGCCGGCTCCTCGCTGATGGCCGGCAGCTTCATCGGGCGGCACGTGGTGCTGCGCCTCTCGCAGGACACCTTCCGGCTGCTGATCGACGGCCTGCTCGTGTTTTCAGGCCTGGCGATGCTCGTGGCGGCCCTGCGCTGAGCAGGGGCCAGCCCCCAGGCAGCGGCCGTCACTCCCAGGACCCGCAACGCGTCGGCTCGCACGCGAGCCGCCTACTTGCGCGTGTAGATCTGGTCGAACGACCCGCCGTCGGCGAAGTGCTCGCGGCCGGCCTTGTCCCAGCCGCCGAAGGCCTGGTCGATGGTGAACAGGTTCAGTCTCGGGAACTGGTCGGCGTACTTGGCCTGCGCCTTCTGCGAAACGGCCGGCCGGTAGAAGTGCTTGCCGGCGATGTCCTGTCCTTCCTCGGAGTACAGGTACTGCAGGTAGGCCTCGGCGACGGCCCGCGTGCCCTTCCTGTCGACGTTGCGGTCGACCACGGCCACCGCGGGCTCGGCCAGGATGGACAGCGAGGGCGCGATCACGTCGAACCTGGTGCCGAACTCCTTTTCCAGCAGCCAGGCCTCGTTCTCCCACGCGATCAGCACATCGCCCTGGTTGCGCTGCGCGAACGTGATGGTCGAGCCACGCGCGCCCGTGTCCAGCACCGGCACGTTGCCGTACACGCGGGCGACGAACTCGCGCGCCTTGGCGTCGCCGCCGTACTTGCGCTTCGCGTACTCCCAGGCCGCCAGGTAGTTCCAGCGCGCGCCGCCCGAGGTCTTCGGGTTCGGCGTGATCACGCTGACGCCCGGCCGGGCCAGGTCGTCCCAGTCCCTGATGCCCTTGGGATTGCCCGCGCGCACGACCAGCACGATGGTCGACGTGTAGGGCGAGGAGTTGTGCGGCAGGCGCTTCTGCCAGCCTTCCTGGATCCAGCCGCCGTTCTTCACGACCGCATCGGTGTCACCCGCCAGCGCGAGCGTGGCGACGTCGGCGTCGAGGCCGTCGATGATGGACCGCGCCTGCTTGCCCGAGCCGCCGTGCGACTGCTTGATGGTGACGTCCTGGCCGGTGCGCGCCTTCCAGTGCTTCTGGAAAGCCTGGTTGAACTCGACGTACAGCTCCCGCGTCGGGTCGTACGACACGTTCAGAAGCGTCACCGCCGCGGGCTTCTGCGCGATCGCGGGCAGCGCCGCAACGAGGGCGCCGGCCAGGGGAATCTTGATAAAGTCGCGGCGAAGGCTCATGGAAGGTCGCTCCTGTTTTTCCAGTTCAATGGATGGGGCGCATTCTTCGGGGCCCGCAGCGAGAAGGGAACGACCGAGTTCTCACTTGCATATCCGCATAAGCTCATACGACGAAAGCAAGCCGTGGCGCGTACCGTCAACTGCATCAAGCTCGGCCGCGAAGCCGAAGGCCTGGACTTCCCGCCCTATCCGGGCGAACTCGGCAAGCGCATCTACGAGAACGTGAGCAAGGAGGCCTGGCAGGCCTGGCTGAAGCACCAGACCATGCTGGTGAACGAGAACCGCCTGAACCTGGCCGACCAGCGCGCACGCGAGTACCTCAAGCGCCAGATGGAGGCGCACTTCTTCGGCGGCGGCGCCGACGTGGCGCAGGGGTACGTGCCGCCCAGCGCCTGACGCGCGTCCCGTGGCCGAGCGGGTCGACTGGTCGCCGGACGGCACGCCACGCAGCCCGCGGTTCGGCGACGTCTACCACGGCGCCGGCGGGGCGCTCGACCAGGCCCGGCATGTCTTCCTCGCCGGGTGCGATCTCCCTGCCGCGTGGGCCGGCCGCGAACGCTGGCACATCCTCGAGACCGGCTTCGGCCTGGGCCTGAACTTCCTGGCCGCCTGGCGCGCCTGGAAGGACGACCCGCAGCGGCCCCGGGTCCTGCATTTCGTCTCGATGGAGGCCTGGCCGGTCGCGGCCGAGGACATCCTGCGCGCATCCGCGCAGGCGCCCGAGGTGCAGGACCTCGCGCGTGAACTCGCCACGCGCTGGTGGGGCCTGGTGCCGGGCTGGCATCGCCTGCAGTTCGACGGCGGCCGCGTGCTGCTCACGCTGTGCGTGGGCGACGCGAAGCGCATGCTGGACGAGCAGTCGTTCGCGGCCGATTCGGTGTTCCTGGACGGCTTCGATCCGCAGTGCAATCCGGCGATGTGGGAGCTGGCCACGCTGAAGTCGGTGGCGCGATGCTGCCGGCGGGGCACGATGGCGGCGACGTGGACCGTCGCGGGCCAGGTGCGGCGCGACCTGCAGCAATGCGGCTTCCGGCTTGAGAGGGTGCCGGGGCTGCCACCCAAGCGCGAGCGCCTGCGGGCGACCTTCGATCCCGAGTGGGCCTTGCGGCGTCCCGCGCGTTCCCGGCGCGAGGCACCCGGGACTGCGCTCGTCGTCGGCGGTGGGCTGGCCGGAGCGGCTGCAGCGGCCAGCCTGGCGAGGCGCGGCTGGCGCGTGCAGGTGCTCGATAGTGCGAACGAACCCGCTTCGGGCGCGTCCGGACTTCCCGCGGGTTTGCTCGCGCCGCACACCTCGCCCGACGACAACCTGCTCTCGCGCCTCTCGCGCGCCGGCATTCGCATGACGCTGCAGGAGGCCGGGCAGAGGCTGGTCGACGGCCGGGATTGGGAGCGAACTGGCGTGCTGGAACGGCGCGAAGCGGATGCGCGGGTGCCGGCTCGGTTGGGGTCGTGGGAAGGAGACTGGCAGCACCTCCTCGAAGGCGGTTCGCTCTGGCATGCGGCTGCGGCCTGGGTGCGGCCCGGCGCGCTGGTGCGCGCGTGGCTCTCGGAACCGGGCGTCGAGTGGCGGGGCGGGGTCCGCGTCAACGCGTTTTTGCAGCGGGAAGGCCGCTGGTGCGCGCTGGACGATGCCGGCGAGGCACTGGCTTGCGCCGATCTCGCCGTCGTCGCCGCCGCTCTCGGTTCGGCCGAACTGCTCGACCAGCGTCTCACGTTGAATCCCGTCCGAGGCCAGGTGAGCTGGAACCTGCACGACGGGGCTTCGGCTCCCCACGAGCCGCCCCGCAACGGCCACGGCCATTTCCTCCCCGACGTCCCGCTGCCCGAAGGCCGCGCCTGGCTCACCGGGTCGACTTACGGACGGGGCGAGCTGTCACTGGAGCCGCGTGCCGAGGACCAGCTGGCGAACCTGGAGCGGCTGCAGGTCCTGGCCCCGGAAGCCGCCGCCCGGATCGAACCGCAGTTCCGCGGCGGCGCCGTCCGCGCCTGGGTGGGCGTGCGATGCGCCTCGGCCGACCGCCGGCCGCTGGTCGGCGAACTGGCGGCGGGCCTGTGGGTCAGCACGGCGATGGGATCGCGGGGGTTGACGTTCACGGCGCTCTGCGCGGAGTTGCTGGCTGCACGCCTGCACGGCGAGCCGCTGCCCCTGCCGGTGCGGCTGGCCGCTGCGCTGGCCGCCCAGCGGGCAGCTAGAGGCTCTGCAGGAGCGCGGTGAGCCTGACGGGATCGACCGGTTTTTCCAGCAGGATGGGCTGGCGGCCCAGCAGCGAGCGCGCCTTCTCGGCCGCGGACAGGCGCGGCTTGGTGACGATCAGGCAGGGGATGCGCCGGTCGATCTGGGCCAGCTGGCGCAGCAGTTCACGCCCGCCCGACTTCCCGGGCAGGGCATGGTCGATGACCGCGACGTCGTAGCGGTGCTTGCGGGCGAGTTCGAGGGCATCGCCCGCGGTCTCGGCCTCGTCCGCGAGCGTCAGGTCAGCCAGGGACATCCGCGCGCGGATGTAGAGCCGCTCGGCGCGATCGGCATTGGCGATCAGAGCCCGGCGCACGCCCGGCTCGGTCGGGGCTTGCGAGGGCGGGACCGAGAAGTCGAAATCAAGGTCCAGGCTCAGTTCCAGGTCCGGCGGCGGCATGGACAGCTGGTCCATGGCCGCGATCACGGCCGGCCAGTCGATCGGCCGCTGGAAGCTGCGCCAGGCGCGGGCGGGCGGCCTGTCACCGACCCACACCATCCGCACGCCTTCGTTGCTGGGCAATTCGAACTCGACCAGCGCCTCGTGCGAGTCGCTGTCGATCAGCGCCACGTCGGGGGTCGCGCCGCAGTCGGGGGTCCAGAGGGCGTAGCGCGTCTGGCGCTCTTCGGACAGGCGAAACAGCGTGTTGAGCGCATGCCGCTCGACATCGCTGAACCCGACCACCTTGACGAACAACTGCTCCATCCGCTCCTCGACCTGTCCAGCCATTATCAGCGCGTACCGTCGAGCTGAAAAGCGGCTTATCCGAACTTTCACGTCCAACGCGCGGAAAGCCGCGCCAGGCCTCGCGCATATGCATATCCGGATAAGGCGCGAAGAAAAAAATAGTTTGGATCCATAAGGGCCCTCCGTAGAGTCGCGGCCCATGTATCAATACACCGAGTTCGACAGGGAGTTCGTTCGCGCGCGTGCGGCCCAGTTCCGGGACCAGCTGGAGCGCTGGCAGGCGGGCACGCTCACGGACGAGGAGCTGCGGCCGCTGCGACTGCAGAACGGCTGGTACATCCAGCGTTACGCGCCGATGGCGCGCATCTCCGTGCCTTACGGCGAGCTGTCCAGCGCCCAGCTGCGGGTGCTGGCCAAGGTGGCGCGCGAATACGACGTGCCGGAACCGGCCCTGCTTCAGGACGCGCAGGAAAAGCAGCTGTCGCTCGGGCCCGTGCCGATCCCCGGCACCAGCCGCGAGGTCGTGTCCAAGCTGAAGTACGGCTACGGCCACTTCACGACCCGCACCAACGTCCAGTTCAACTGGATCCCGATCGCGAAGGCCGCCGACGTCATGGAGCTGCTGGCGAGCGTGAACATGCACGGCATCCAGACCAGCGGCAATGCGATCCGCAACATCACCACCGAGGCGCTGGCCGGCATCGCGGTGGACGAGATCGCCGACCCGCGTCCCTTCGCGGAGATCATCCGCCAGTGGGCCGCGCTGCACCCGGAATTCGTCTTCCTGCCGCGCAAGTTCAAGATCGCCCTGAACGGCGCCCGGGAAGACCGCGCGGCGCTGGGCTGGTACGACATCAGCCTGCAGGCGCTCAGGAACGAGGCCGGCGAACTGGGCTTCAAGGTGCTGGTGGGCGGCGGCATGGGCCGCACCCCGGTGATCGCCACCGTCGTGCGCGAGTTCGTGCCGTGGCAGCACGTCCTGAGCTACCTCGAGGCCTGCATCCGCGTCTACAACCAGTACGGCCGGCGCGACAACATCTGGAAGGCGCGCATCAAGATCCTCGTGAAGTCCGAGGGCCAGCGCTACATCGACAAAGTCGAAGAGGAATTCCGCCAGATCCTGGAGATCGACGGCGCGCCGCACACGATCACCCAGGCCGAGTACGACCGCGTCGCTGCGCAGTTCGTCGCGCCGGAAATCAGGCGCGAGCCCCGCGCCGCCGCCGCCGAGCGGGTGCACGAGATCATCCGCGCCGACGCCGAGGCCGACCCGCAGTACGACCGCTGGCTGCAGCGCAATGTGCTGCCCCACCGCAACCCGCAGCTGCGCGCCGTGGTCCTGTCCTTCAAGCGCCTGGGCCAGAACCCCGGCGATTGCACGGCCGAACAGTTCGAAGCCTGCGCGGACCTGGCCGATCGCTTTTCCGCCGGCGAGGCGCGCGTCACGCACGAACAGAACCTGCTCCTGCCCTGGGTCCACCAGGACGACCTGCCGGAGCTGTGGGCCGCGGCCCGCAAGCTGGGGCTCGCGCGCCCGAACATCGGCCTGATCACGGACATGATCGCCTGCCCGGGCGGCGACTTCTGCTCGCTGGCCAACGCGCGGTCGCTGCCGATCGCCGAGGCGATCACCGAGCGCTTCCAGGACCTCGACGAGGAATGGGACATCGGCGAGATCGACATCAACTTCTCCGGCTGCATCAACTCCTGCGGCCACCACCACGCCGGCCACATCGGAATCCTCGGCGTCGACAAGGACGGCAAGGAGTGGTACCAGATCACGCTGGGCGGCGGCGACGGCTCCCATGCCGGCGGCCCGGCCGCGCCCGGCAAGATCGTCGGCCCGTCCTTCGCCAAGGAGGAAGTGGCGGGCGTGATCGAGGCCCTGGTCGACACCTATCGCAAGCTGCGGCAGCCCGCCGGCGACGGCCGGTCGGAAACCTTCATCGCCACCTTGAGGCGCGTCGGCCATGACCCCTTCAAGGCCGCCGCCAACGCCGCCCGCTTCGTGGAAAAGGAAGTCGCGTGACCGATCGACTGATCAAGATCCTGCAGGCCGGCGAGGCGCAAACCGAACCCGGAGTGAACGTCCTGGCGGTCGCCAACGACGCCGACGTGACGGAACTGCCGCTCGAAGGCGTGGACCGGATCGAGCTGAGCTTCCCGAAGTTCAGCGACGGCCGGGCCTACAGCCAGGCCTACCTGCTGCGCCGCCGCCGCAAGTTCGCGGGCGACATCCGCGCCACCGGCGACGTGCTGATCGACCAGCTGGTGCAGATGCAGCGCACCGGCTTCTCCAGCGCGGTGCTGAAGGAAGGCAAGGACATCGGCGAGGCCCAGCGCCAGTTCGATCGCTACTCCGCCTTCTACCAGGGTGACCTGCAGCAGCCGCCGCATTTCAGGGCCGCCGCCTGATGGGTGCGATCGAGTTGCACGCGCGGCCGTCCAGGGACTACACCGCGAAGCTGGAACAGACGCAGGCGCTGCTGATGCGCGCCGCGGCGTCGTTCTCGCCCCTCACTCAGGCGTCGAGCCTCGGCGCCGAGGACGTGGTGATCACGCACCTGATCAACCAGCTGGAGCTGGACATCCCGGTCTTCGTGCTGGACACCGGCATGCTGCATGCGCAGACGTTGGAGCTGCTGGATCGCCTCAAGGCGAGCTCGCGCGCGCCGGTGCGGGTCTACCGCCCGGTCCAGGAATCCGTGGTCCAGTTCGTGCGCCGCGAGGGCGCCGAGCCGATGTACCGCAGCATCGAACTGCGCAAGGCCTGCTGTCACATCCGCAAGGTCGAGCCGCTGCAACGCGCCCTGGAAGGCCAGCGCGCCTGGATCACCGGCCTGCGCCGCGAACAGTCCACTGCTCGCGCTGACGTGCCGCTGCAGGACTCGAGCGAAGCGCGGGCCAAGTTCAACCCGCTGGCCGAGTGGACCTGGGGCGACGTCTGGCACTACATCGCGACCAACGAGGTGGACTACCACCCGCTGCACGACGAGTTCTATCCCAGCATCGGCTGCGCGCCCTGCACGCGGGCGATCAGCCTGGGCGAGGACTTCCGGGCCGGGCGCTGGTGGTGGGAGGACGAGGCCGCGAAGGAGTGCGGATTGCACGTGAAGAACAAGGAAGGAGCGGCCGCATGAACGCCCGCGTCGAACCGCAACTGCTCACCCGGCTGTCCAGCAGCCACCTGGACGCGCTCGAGGAAGAGGCCATCTTCGTGCTGCGCGAAGTGGCCGCTTTCGAGCGCCCCACCCTGCTGTTCTCCGGAGGCAAGGATTCGTTGGTGCTGCTCCGGTGCGCCGAGAAGGCCTTCGGAGTCAATGGAGATGGAACCTTCGGTTCCGGCCGCATCCCGTACCCGCTGCTGATGATCGACACGGGGCACAACTTCCCCGAGGTGACGGACTTCCGCGACCGGCGCGCGGCCGAACTCAAGGCCGACCTGATCGTGCGCAGCGTCGAGGACTCCATGCGCCGCGGCACCGTGCGCCTGGCCCATCCGGGCGAGTCGCGCAACGTGCACCAGTCGGTGACGCTGCTGGAGGCGATCGAGGAATTCCGCTTCGACGCGCTGATCGGCGGCGCGCGGCGCGACGAGGAGAAGGCGCGCGCCAAGGAACGGGTGTTCTCGCACCGCGACAGCTTCGGCCAGTGGCAGCCCAAGGCGCAGCGGCCGGAACTCTGGACGCTGTTCAACACGCGCCTGCAGCCCGGCGAGCATTTCCGCGTGTTCCCGATCTCCAACTGGACCGAACTGGACGTGTGGCAGTACATCGAGCGCGAGAACATCGCCCTGCCCTCGATCTACTACGCGCACCAGCGCCAGGTGATCGAACGCAAGGGCCTGCTCGTGCCCGTGACCGAACTCACCCCGCCGCGCGAAGGCGAGCAGGTCGTCACCCGAACGGTGCGCTTTCGCACCGTCGGCGACATCACCTGCACCTGCCCGGTGGCCAGCCCGGCCGCCAACGCGAGTGAAGTGGTCGCCGAGACCATCGCCGCCGACGTGAGCGAGCGCGGCGCAACGCGCATGGACGACAAGACCTCGGATGCGTCGATGGAGAAGCGCAAGAAGGAAGGGTATTTCTGATGGATGCGAGCACCCTCGCCCAGCCCGTACGCCAGCCCTCCGGCGACCACGACGCGGCCCTGCGCTTCATCACCTGCGGCTCCGTCGACGACGGCAAGAGCACGCTGATCGGCCGCTTGCTCGTGGACAGCAAGGCCGTGCTGCAGGACCAGCTCGCGGGCGTGCAGCGCTCGGGCGAGACCGACCTGGCGCTGCTGACCGACGGCCTGACGGCCGAGCGCGAACAGGGCATCACCATCGACGTCGCCTACCGCTACTTCGCCACGCCGGCGCGCAAGTTCATCATCGGCGACGCGCCCGGCCACGAGCAGTACACGCGCAACATGGTCACGGCCGCCTCCAGCGCCGATGCGGCCGTGGTGCTGGTCGATGCCACCAAGCTGGCCTGGCAGGACGCGGACCTGAAGCTGCTGCCGCAGACGCATCGTCACTCGCTGCTGGCGCACCTGCTGCGCGTGCCTTCGATCGTGTTCGCGATCAACAAGCTCGACGCGGTGCAGGACCCCGCCCTGGCCTTCCGCCACATCTCGGCGGCGCTCGGCCGGTTTGCGCAGAGCGCGGGCATCGAGCCGCGTGCCGTCGTGCCGGTCTCCGCGCTGAAGGGCCACAACGTGGTCGAGGCCGCGCCCGGCTGGTGCGGCTACGCGGGACCGTCGCTGCTGCAGCTGCTGGAGACCTTGCCGGTCACGCAGGCCGAGACCGCCGAGCCGTTCTCGTTCCCCGTGCAGTGGGTCGAGAAGTTCTCCGGCTCGTCGGACACGAGCCAGGGCCGCCGGGTGTTCTGGGGCCGCATCGCCACCGGGCAGGTGCGTCCCGGCCAGGCCGTGCGCGTCATGCCCTCGGGCCAGACCGCCACCGTGGCGCAGGTGCTGGACGCCGTGCGCCGCCCGCGCGACATCGGCGCCGGCCACAGCGCGGGCATCGTGCTCGACCGCGAGGTCGATGTCTCGCGCGGCGACTGGCTGCTGGCCACCGATGCGCCCGAAGCCGTGCGCGAAGTGTCGGGCACCGTCGCCTGGCTAGACGACGAGCCGCTGCTGCCGGGCCGCGTCTACTGGGCGCTGCATGGCCACCGCTGGGTCAAGGCGCGCGTGCGGCGCATCGGGCACCGGCTGGACATCCAGACGCTGGCGCAGCAGCAAGCGACGCAGCTCGAAGCCAATGCGATCGGCCAGGTCGAGATCACGCTGCAGGAGCCGCTGGCAACCCGCCCCTTCGAGCGGGCGCGGCTGCCAGGATCGCTGGTGCTGGTGGACACCGCCACGCATCGCACCGCGGGAGCGCTGCTGGTGCGCTGAGCCGGATACCTGCCCCTTGAGGCTCATCTCCATAGCGTCCGGAGGGACCCGGGAGCAGCCGTAAAATTCGGGGTTTTCCCCAGCGCACACGCGAAGACAACATGACCCACGTCGTCACCGAACAATGTATCCGCTGCAAGTACACCGATTGCGTGGACGTCTGCCCCGTGGACTGCTTCCGGGAAGGGCCGAACATGCTGGTGATCGACCCGGATGAGTGCATCGACTGCGCCGTGTGCATCCCCGAGTGCCCCGTCAACGCCATCTATGCCGAAGAGGACGTGCCGGCCGACCAGATGCCGTTCATCAAGCTGAACGCCGAGCTGGCCCAGGCGACGGGCTGGAAAAGCATCACCAAGCGCAAGCCCGCGCTGCCGGATGCGGACGAATGGAAAGACAAGCCGGGCAAGATGTCCGAGCTTGTCCGCTGAAAAGAATATGGAACCGAGACTCAGCCAAGAAGTGATCAAGACTGCCGCCGAGCATGACGGCCCCATCGAAACCGACGCGGTGATCGTCGGGGCCGGGCCCGTCGGCCTCTTCCAGGTCTTCGAGCTGGGCCTGCTGGAGATCAAGGCGCACGTGATCGACTCGCTCGCCTATCCCGGCGGGCAGCCGATCGAGCTTTATCCCGACAAGCCCATCTACGACATCCCGGCGATCCCGGTGTGCACGGGCAAGGAGCTCACCGACGCGCTGCTCAAGCAGATCGAGCCCTTCGGCGCCACCTTCCACCTGGGCCAGACCGTCTCGGTGCTGGAGCGGCAGGACGACGGCCGCTTCTTCGTGCAGACGTCCAAGGGCACGCAGTTCCTGACCAAGACCATCTTCATCGCCGCGGGCGTGGGCGCCTTCGAGCCGCGTACGCTGAAGGTCGACGGCCTGGACAAGTTCGAGGGCTCGCAGCTGTTCTACCGCGTTCGCAACCCGTCCGACTTCGCGGGCAAGAACCTGGTCATCGTCGGCGGCGGCGACTCGGCACTGGACTGGACGCTGAACTTCGCGGCCGAAGGCCCCAACAAGGCCGAGAGCGTGATCCTTATCCACCGCCGCGACGGCTTCAAGGCCGCGCCCGCATCGGTGGCCAGGATGAGGGAGTTGTGCGAGCAGTACGAAATGCAATTCATCGTCGGCCAGGTCACCGGCTACGAGGAAAAGGACGGCCGCCTCACCGGCGCCAAGGTCACGGGATCCGACGGCGTGACGCGCGTGGTGCCGCTGGACATGCTGCTGGTCTTCTTCGGCCTGTCGCCCAAGCTCGGACCGATCGCCGACTGGGGCCTGGACATCGAGCGCAAGCAGCTCGTGGTGGACACGGAAAAGTTCTCCACCAGCATCCCGGGCATCTTCGCGGTCGGCGACATCAACACCTATCCGGGCAAGAAGAAGCTGATCCTCTCCGGCTTCCACGAGTGCGCCCTGGCCGCCTTCGGCGCCGCGCCGATCATCTTCCCCGAGAAGGGCAAGATCCACCTGCAGTACACGACCACCTCGCCGAAGCTGCACAAGGTGCTGGGGGTCGAGACACCCGTCTTTGATTGAGGATCTGCACGCGATGAAAAAAGGGCGCCTCGGCGCCCTTTTCTTTTCAGGGTCGATCACTCCGGGATGCACCCAAGCCAGAGCCCGGAGCGCTACGCTCTGCCTGACTTTCGCTCTATCACAACGTGCTATAGACCATCCAGACTGCTTGCCGCAGGAACGATCAAGGAGATCTGCAATGAAGGATGCCAGCCAGAAGAAGGACCGGGTTCTCGGCGAGATGCTGGAGATGGCCGCCGAGCTGAGCCGGCACGGCCTGCTCTCCAAGGAGGACCTGCTGCAGGTGAGCGCGCTGTGTGAAACGCCTCCGGTCTACACCGCCGGCAAGGTGGCCGACATCCGGATCAACAAGGCGCGAATGAGCCAGGCGGTGTTCGCCGAGGTGCTCAACGTCAGCGTGTCCGCCGTGCAGAAGTGGGAGTCGCCCCAATCCGGAAAGCATCCGACCGGGGCGGCCGCCCGCCTGCTGCAGGTGATCGAGAAGAAGGGCGTTGAAGCCATCCTCGCGATCTGATCCGGGACGACCAAGTGCGTGTCAAAGCAGGAACGGCTTGCCCGTGACAGGCGTTGTCGCCACCGCCATCTCCTGCCTGGCCATCACCCCTGCTTCCCAGGCGATCCGGCCGGCCTCCACCGCGAGCTTGAAAGCGCGGGCCATGGCCACCGGGTCGTGCGCTTGGGACACCGCGGAATTCACCAGCACGGCGTCGTAGCCGAGTTCCATCGCCTGCACCGCATCGCGCGGCGAACCGATGCCGGCATCGACGACGAGCGGCACGCCAGGCAGCCGCGCACGCAACGTCCGCAGCGCCGAAGGATTGAGCAGTCCCTGCCCCGAGCCGATCGGCGCGCCCCAGGGCATGAGGATGCGGCAGCCGGCGTCGAGCAGGCGGTTGCAGGTGACCAGGTCGTCGGTGCAGTACGGGAAGACCTCGAAGCCGTCGCGCGCCAGTTCGCGTGCGGCCTCCACCAGCTCCCAAGGGTCGGGCTGAAGCGTGTACTCGTCGCCCACGACTTCCAGCTTGATCCAGTTCGTGTTGAACATCTCGCGCGCCATGCGGGCCAGGGTCACGGCCTCGCGTGCCGTCGTGCAGCCCGCGGTGTTGGGCAGCAGGTGCGCGCCGGTTTCCTGGATCAGACGATAGAAGTCGCCGGGCTCGCCGCCACCGGACAGCTGGCGTCTCAGCGCGACGGTGATGACCTGGGTGCCGGAAGCGCGCACCGCCTCGCGCAGCACCTGCGGCGAGGGATAGCCGGCGGTGCCGAGGAAGAAGCGGCTCTCGAGGTCGCGGCCGCCGATGGAGAAAGCCATGGTGTCAGCCTCCGGTGATGGGTTCGAACGTCAGCACGATGTCGCCATCGCGCAAGGTGCGCTGCGCGCGGTGGTCGCGCGGCACGAAGTCGCCGTTGACCGCGGTGGCCAGCGATGCCGGCGGGCGGCCGAGCGATTCCAGCAGGCCGGCGAGGGTCTCGCCTTCGCGCAGCTGCAGCCGCTCCCTGTTCAGTTGGATCTCGATCATGCAAGGCACTCCAGGGCCGACTCCACGAGGCCGGGCGCGATCAGCCAGCCGTGGCGGAACAGGCCATTGATGCGGACCAGCCCGGGGGCGTGTTCCAGCAGCGGTTGATTGTCCGGCAGCGCCGGACGCAGGTTGCTTTCGGTGTGGACGATGCGCGCCTCGGCCAGCGGCGGCAGGATGCTGCACGCCGCCGCGAGCAGTTCCACCGTGCTGCGCACCGACACGGGCGAGCGGTCCTCACCCTCGATCTCGCTGGCGCCCACCACCACGATGTCGGGCTCGCGCGGCACAAGGTACACGCGATGGCGCGCATGCAGCAGCCGCACCGGCCGGCGCAGGCCCAGGCCGGGGGCCTGCAGCCAGAAGATCTCGCCGCGCACGCCGCGCACCGGAAGCTGCGGCCGCGCGCCGAGGCCGCGCACGTCGAAGACCCAGTCGTAGCGCTCGTCGCCGGTCGCCGTCCTCAGGCATCGCGGCAGCACTTCCGAAACGGAGCTGCTCCAGTGCCACGTGGTGTCGAGCGCGCCGGCCTGCAAGGCCTGCATGGCCTGCACGGTGTGGATCTGCCCTTCGCCGGGCAGCAGCCAGGCATGCAGCCCGGCCTTCAACGAAGGTTCGAGCTGCGCGAGTTCCTTCGGCGCGAGGTCCTGCGCCTGGTGCCCGGCCGGCGCCTTGCGGGCCAGCAGGTCCACGACACGCCGCGCGGCGCCGAGGTCCTCGCGATGCGCGACCAGCAGGCTGCCATCGCAGCGGAATTCCACGGGCTGCGGCAGGCGGCGCAGGATCCCGGGCCAGAGCTCGATCGAGCGCTGCCCCCAGCGGAACACGCGCTCGTCGGCGGTTTCGAGTTCGGCCAGGGGGCTCAGCATGCCGGCCGCGGTCCATCCCGTTGCGCCGCGCTCCTGCGGCCCGGAGGCCGGATCGTGCACATGCACCTCGTGCCCCGACGCGCCGAGCTGCACGGCGAGCACGCGGCCAAGCAGGCCTGCGCCCGCGACGCCGATGCGCAGGCGCGACGTCATGCGTCGGCCTCCAGCGAGGGATGCGGCAGGCGCGGCGCGGCTCGCGGATCGTGTTCGGCGCGCCCTTGCGCGAAGGCCTCCTGCAACGCCGGCACGGTCCGCCGCGGATCGTCGCCCAGACCGCGCAGCACGCAGACCGCGGATGCGCCGGCGCGCGCGGTTTCGCGCACCTGCCGCGCATCGAGGATGCCGCCGATCGCCACCACGGGGCAGCCGGCCTCTCGCGTCCACCAACCGAGGTTGTCCAGTCCCTGCGGACGCCAGGGCATGTCCTTGGTCGTCGTCGGCCACACCGGGCCGCAGGCCACGTACGCCGGCGCGAGCGAACGGGCGCGGCACAGCTCCCACACGGCATGCGAACTCACGCCCAGGGCGAGCCCGGTGGCGGCGAATTCGCGCAGGCCGCGCTCGCCCAGGGCGCCGAGATCCTCCTGGCCCAGGTGAACCGTGCTCGCGCCGAGTTCGGCCGCGAGGCGCCAGTGGTCGTTGATCCAGAGGGTGGCGCCGGCATCGCGGGCCGCGGCGAGTCCGTCGCGCAGCGACTGCCGCAGTCGAGCGTCCCAGGCTGCGTCGGCATCGGCCGGCCGCTTGATGCGCAGCTGGGCCATGGCGATGCCCGCGTCGAGCACGCCACGGAGCAGATCGAGCGAACCGACGATGGCATAGATGCCGTCGACCGGCGCTCGCGCACCGAGCGGTTCGGGCACTGCGTCGCCCCAGCCCAGGGTCGGCAAGCGCGCGTCGTCCCGCCGCAGCGCCAGCAACGCGGCATCGGCCGCGACGAAGCCGTCGGCCAGGAAGCGGGACCAACGTAGTGCGACATCGTGTGAACCGACTGAGCCCCCGCGGACTTCGCCGCGCGCATGCGGCGCGTCGAGCCACGCGGATTCGCCTTGCAGCAGCAGCACCGCACGCGCGCCCGCATCCCGCAATGACGCGGCGAGCGCAGGCTTCGCAACCCCTGCACTCGCGCCGGCGCGTGCCCGCGCTTCATCGACCGTGAGCTGCTCGATCGGAGCGCCTGGTCCGCGTGCAAGCAGCAGGCAAGTGCGATCAGGCACCGTCATCGCATCACCCTCCCGCCATCGACGATCAGCACCTGGCCGGTGATGAAGCCGCTCGCCGGTGACGCCAGGAAGACCACCGGTCCTGCCACGTCCCCGGGTCTCGCCAGCCGGCGCAATGGCGTCGCCGCCATGATCGCTTCGCGGAACGACGCGCGGGTCGCTTCGCTGCCCGCCGTCGGATGCACGAGGCCGGGCGCGACGCAGTTGACGCGCACGCCCTGCGGCCCAACCTCGGCCGCGAGCTGGCGCGAGAAGCCCACCAGCGCCGACTTCGCGGTGCCGTAGTCGTGGTACGGCACGACCGGGTCCTCCACCAGGTCGCTCACGAGGTTCACGATGGCGCCCTGCGCGCGCAGGCGCAGGTGCGGCAGCGCGGCCTGGCAGACGTGGAACGCGGCGCCGACCGAGCCTTCGAACTGCCGCAGGTAGTCGGGCCAGCCGAGGTCGGCGAAGGTCGCGCGCCGCTCCGGGTCGAACGCGTACGGCGCGAAGGCGTTGTTGACCACCGCATCGAGTCGGCCGAACTCCTGCACCGTGCGCTCCACCAGCGAGCGGGCCTGCTCCGGGACGGTCGCGTCCGCCTGCAGCGCGAGCGCGTCGCCGCCGGCTTCGCGGCAGGCCTGCACCACGGCCTGCGCTGCATCCGCCTGGCGCAGGTAGTTCACGGCGACCGCCGCGCCTTGTGCGGCGAATGCCCGGGCGATGGCCGCGCCGATGCCGCGCGATGCGCCCGTGACCAGCACCACCCTGCCCTTCATGTCCATGCCTTGGTCCTTCAATGTCCGGGCAGCAGGTCGGTCGCGACCACCTGCGCCATGTCGAGCCGCTGCTTGACGAGGCCGAGCTGGCGGTACACGTCTGCCGCCCTCTGCAGCGACGCGACATCCATCGCGCCGAGGCCCTGCCGTTTCGTCAGGTCCGAGACGCTCGCGGCATTGCGCAGCCGGATCACCTCGAGGTTGAGTGCAGGATCGCTGCCGTCGATGGCGCGCCGCGCGGCCACGGTCGCGGCCTCCTGCGGCTGCGCCAGCATCCATGCCGCCGCATCGCGGTACGCGCGCACGAAGCGGCGCAGCACGTCCTTGCGGGCGCGCAGAGTTTCCTCTCGTACCACGAACAGGTCGCTCGAGACGTTGAGGAACTGGCCGACTTCGATGACCTCCACCTCGCCCAGCCCGCGGCGGCGGCCGACCAGCAGGCCGGTGTCGGTGGCCGCGGTCGCATCGACCTGGCCCTGCAGCAGCGGCGCGAAGTTCAGCAGGCCAGTGACGACGATGGTGACGTCGGATTCCGTCAGCCCCACCTGGTGCAGCAGCAGTTGCAGGTTCTGCCGCGTCCCGCTCGCGAGGCTGTAGACCCCGATGCGCTTGCCCTTGAGGTCCGCCGGGCCGCGAATGCCGCTCTTCTTGAGCGACACCACGTTGAACACGTTCTGCGGATAGATGTCGTAGATGGCCCGCAGCTTCTCGCCCTTGTCCAGCGCCGCGAACAGCGAGCCGGGATCGGTGAACGCGACATCGGCCTGGCCGCTCAGGATGTTTCGGATCGCGTCGCCTCCGCCCGCTCCGGGCACGTACTCCAGCGCCACACCCTGCGAGCGGTAGAAGCCCTTTTCCTCGTCCACCAGCAGCGGCGTAACTTCCGTAATGGGCTTGCTCCAGCCGGCCACGACGAGCCGGTCGCGTTGCTGCGCGATTGCGGCGGCGGGCAGCAGGCCGAGGGCGGCGAGCGCGAGGAGGTGTCGGCGCGAAGTCATCATCGTTCTCATGGTTGGTAGGGACGCAGCAGGCGTCGTTCGAGCAGCAGGGTGGCCTGGTAGGCCGCGAGGCCGAGCAGGGAGACGAGGACCAGCACCGCGAACATCAGCGGCGTGTCCATGCTCCCTTGCGCGGCGATGATCAACGCGCCCAGCCCCTGGCTCGCGCCGATGAATTCGCCGACAACGGCGCCCACGAGCGCCAGCACGACAGCGATGCGCAGGCCCGCCAGGATGGAAGGCAGCCCGGTGGGCAGCTTCAGGCGCAGGAGCGTCTGGCGCCGGCTCGCGCCCAGCAGCCGGAACAGCTCCAATCGCTCCGGCGGCACCTGCGCCAGGCCGGTGAGCGTGTTCTCCATCAGCGGGAAGAAGCAGATGAGCGCCGTGATGACGACCGTGGAGGTCAGGCCGAACCCGAACCAGACGACGAACAGCGGCATGAGCGCGAGCTTCGGGACCACCTGGCTCACGACGACATAGGGCATGAGGATGCGGCGCAACGCGGGAAGCTCGGCCAGAAGCACGCCGGCGCCGAATCCGAACCCGCAGCCCACGGCCAGTCCGAGCAGCAGCTCGACGCCGGTGGCACGCAGGTGCGGCCAGAAGTAGCCGCTGGCCAGGCCCTTCCACAAGGATGCGACGACGGCGCTGGGCGGCGGCAGCACCAGCGCCGACAGCGCGAAGGCGCGCGCGCCCGCTTCCCAGAGCGCGAGCAGCACGACCAGCAGCAACAGCCCGGCGGCGCGTTTCATGCGGGCACCTCTTGCATGCCGAGCGCCTCGCGCACACGCGCGCACGCCGCGCCGAAGGCACCGCTGTCTCGTACGCGGGCATCGCCCTCGATCGCGAATGTGCGCACAAGGCAGCCGCCCGCCAACACGGACACTCGATCCCCGAGGAACACCGCCTCTCCGATGTCGTGCGTTACGAAGAGCACCGTGGTTCCGCGGGAACGCGCCAGGCGCAGCAGGTCGCGTTGGAGCTCCTCCCGCGTGATCGCGTCCAGCGACGCGAAGGGTTCGTCGAGCAGCAGCAAGTGCGGCTGCAGCAGCAGCGCCCGCGCGAGCGCGGTCCGACTTTGCTGGCCGCCCGAGAGCTGGCGCGGATAGCGGTCCGCGTATGCGGTGAGGCCGAGCTGCGACAGCAGCGCGGCGCACGCAGCGCGGTCCTGCGCGCCCGGGCGCCGCTGCAGGGACGCGGGCAGCAGCACGTTGTCGTTCACGCTCAGCCAGTCCAGCAGCGTCGGCGCCTGGAACACGAATCCCAGAGGCGTTCCGCCCGGCGAAGGCACGCCTTCCAGGAGCACGCGGCCCTGCGTCGGCGCAAGCAGGCCCGCCGCCAGTTTGAGCAGGCTGGTCTTGCCGCAGCCGCTGCGGCCCACGAGGCAATGCACTTCGCCCGTCGCCAGCGACAGATCGACGCCCTGCACCACGGGCCCATGGCCGGGGTAGGCAAAACCGACGCTCTCGAATCGGAGGAAGCTCATGGACGACCCTCCTGCCAACTCGGCTCCAGGCGGTCGGCCGCGGCCTCGGCGGACTGCTCGATCTCCACCATGCGCACCAGGTCCGCCAGGTTGAAGCGGCCGTCGTGGTGCCACCCGGCCTCGGGCTGCGCCATGCCGCCGATCGGCGCGATGCGCGTGACGCCGGCTTGCCCGAGCAAGTGGCCGAGCCGGAACAGCTCCTCGGACGTGGTGGCGAGGCCCGCCGTCTGCAGGAAGGCCCCATGCGGCTCGAGCTGCGCAACCACTTCGTCGAGTGAATCGACGGCGCTGACCGCCAGCGAGCGATGGCCCGCCGTCGGCGCGAGCGGCTGCGGGGTGTCGCGGAACACCACGGACCAGCCGGAGCCCTCTCCACCCAGCAGCTCGCCGCCTGGTGCACCGAGCGCCTGCCATTCGGCGGCCTGCCGCCAGTCGGCCAGCGCCGCCGCCTCTTCCAGCGAAAGCGCACGAGGCGGATGGCGGTGCGACAGGTTGGCCAGTTCCGCCGCGAGATACTGCGCGAACTCTCGCGGCTGCACCGCGCCGCCGCGTTCGACGTAAAGCACGTGGGGCGAGTAGCAGCCCTGCTGCTCGTATCGCACCATGTCCAAGGCGGCGAGGCGCGCTGTGGCCGGGCCACGCTGACGGTCGAGCGCCGCGCGGCCGACCATCGCCAAGCCGATCTTGTGGCCGTAGGCTAGGAAGCGCGTCGTCACCGGCAGCTCGTCGCGCACTGCGCGCAGGGCGGCGTTGCCACCGTAAGCCAGCACCGTGTCGGCTTCGCCGTACAGCGCCTTCGCGGGACCGGCCTGCCCGCCCTTCCACCAGACCATCGCCAGGCAGTCGGCCAGCGGCGGATGCACTTCGGCCAGCACGCGCGCTGCCACGCTGGCGAAGACCGGCTCCGCGCTCGGCAGCTTGCCGACGTTACCCGCTTTCACGAGCAGGCCGCAGACCAGGCTCCACAGCGGCAGGCCCGGGACGTTGCCCGCCCACAGGTGCGCGAGCAGCGCCGGCCCGAACGCGCGAACCGAGCCGCCCTTCGTCGCCGGCTGGAAGCCGTCCAGAACCTTGGGATTGGGGAAGTCCTGCGCGAGGAAGCGGCGCAGCTGCGGCGCGCGGAAGGTGTGCAGGTAGCTGGTCAGGCCGAGCCGAACCATCTCGGCATCGCAGCCGGTGACGATGGGCAGCAGCTCGTCGAGCTCGCGGCGCGCCGGATCCTGCGGATCGAGCAGACGGGCCACGGCGCGCGCGACGATGTCGATGATCTGGTCGACGTACAACGGCTGCAGCCTGTCGCGCGCAGCCTGACGCACGCGGCGGGACAGCGCTGTCAGCGCAGCTTCGTCCAGCAGCGGCACCTCGATCGCAACGCGCCGGCCGTGCGCCTCGAACGGCAGCACGTGCCAGTCCACCTGGCCCGCATCGAGGCCCGGCAGGTGGCCGGCGCGCCAGCGCTGCTCGTTCATGGCCGCGCCGCCTCCAGGAATTCCTGCACCGCGAGCGAACAGCCCTTGGCCTCGGCGCCCTCGACGCGGCCCAGCAGCAGGAACCCACCATCCACCGCGACACCCATGTCCTCGGTGAGGATCGCCACGGCCGAATTGAAGTTGGCCAGGTCGCAGTGGGCGAGAACGCCCCGTTCGCCAGGAGGGCGTTCGCGGCCGGTGAGCGGATCCAGCACGCGGGTGCGGATCCAGTGCGGCCCCGACTTGACCGACGGCACCACGGCATTGCCCGCGTCGTAGAACTGCGAGCTGAGCTCGGTCATGCCGTACATGTTGATGCACAGGTTGCGTGGCACGCCGAAGGCACGCGCGAGAGCGTCGTAGAAATCGTCCGGAGGCAGCTCGCGCGCCTGGCCCTTGTAGCCGCCGGTGTCGAGCAGGCGGCTGCCGGGCGGGAGCTGGAAGGCAAGCCCGCGCGAAGCCATTGCATCGAGCAGGTGCACGAAGCTAAAGGTGGCGCCGAGCACCGCCACCGATTCGCCACGCTCCACGGCTTGCTTGAGCGCGTCGCAGAACCCATCGACAACGAGGCCGTGCTTCGCGCTCACCCACGAGCGGCTGCCTTGCGTGCCGAACGTGCGAGCGGCGAGGGAGAGATAGCGCGCGAGCGAGGAGTTCGGAAGTTCCTTCTCATCCGGGAACAGTGTCAGCATCGGCGTGCGCTCCCGCGTGTGCATGAAGCGTTGCGCGAAGTTGCGGCGCATCGACAAGTCCCACAGCTCGATGGTCGGATGGTGGTTGCGGCCCTTGACGTCGGCGCGCGTCGTGCCGCTCGTCATGAATACGCGCTCGCATTCGGCGGGCGACATGCAGCTGAGCGTGGTCTCCTTGAAGCCGCTGATCGGCACGGCCGGTATGTCGCGCCACCCGCTCACGCGCCGCGGTGTGACACCGCGCCGCTGGCAGAAGCGGCGGAACGTCTCGCCATGCTCGTACTGGAAGGCGAACACCTCGGCCGCCATGGCGTCGAACTCCGCATCGGTGCAGCCCTCCTGGCCAACGAAGACGAGCAGCCGCTCCACGAGCCGCTGCATGGGCTCGGGCAGGTGCCGGCTCATGGCAGCGGCCTCAGTTGCATCGGCACCGGTGCATGGGCGTGGTTGAGCGGGCCGCTGCCTGCGCCGGTGCGCACTTTCGCGCCCGCCTCGAGCGCGGCCCGAACATAGGCGCGGGCGCGGGCCACGGCGTCCTCCAGACCGGCCCCGAGCGCGATCCACGCTGCGATCGCGCTGGACAGCGTGCATCCGGTTCCGTGGGTGTTGCGCGTGGGAATGCGCGGGTCGCGGAACCAGCGGGGCGGAGCGCCTTGCACGAGCAGCAGGTCGCTGACCATCTCCCCTTCCAGGTGGCCGCCCTTGAGCAGGACCGCGCGCGCGCCCATCCCAAGCAGCTGCTGCGCAGCGGCCTCCATGTCGGATTCATTGCGAAGCGGCCGGTCGACCAGCATGGCGGCCTCGTCGAGGTTGGGCGTGACGAGCAGGGCGCGCGGGAAAAGTTCGCGCACCAGCGAAGCCACGGCTTGCCGATCGATCAGCACCGCGCCGCTGGTGGCCACCATCACGGGATCGAGCACCACCTGGCGCAGCCCGTGCCGGTCCAGCGCCGCGGCCACGGTCTGCACGGTGGGCGCCGAGTGCAGCATGCCGATCTTCACGGCGTCGATGCCGATGTCCTGCGCCACCGCGTCGATCTGGTCGGACAGGATGTCGAGCGGCACGGCGTGGATCGAGCGCACGCCCAGCGTGTTCTGCGCCGTCAACGCGGTGATCGCGCTCATGCCGTAGCAGCCCAGCGCCGAGAAGGTTTTCAGGTCGGCCTGGATGCCGGCGCCGCCGCCCGAGTCCGAGCCGGCGATCGTCAGCACGCGCGGATAGCGCATGGTCGTCGCGACGCCGTTCATGGACGGCTCCGCGGAGATGAGGCAGGCGGGGACATCGGACCTCCTTCGGTGGCTGCTGGCCGCTGCTCCGAAGGACGGTCGCCCCCGGCTGTGGAGCCGCGGGCTGGTGCTCTTCTTACGCCGGTCTGAACCGGTTCAAGTTCACGGGTCTGGATCTCAGCACGCTGGCGCGTACACCCCGGAGCGAAGAGGATTGTGACACGGACCCGTGGCAGGCGCTCCGCGCGCAGCCACTGCCGCACGGCACAGCCTCACGAACGCGCGTTGAGCACGTGCTTCTTCCCTTGCCGACTCGGCTGCGGAGAAGGCCTGGAAGATGACGCTATAATCTTGGGCTTGTTCCCCGATAGCTCAGTCGGTAGAGCGCCGGACTGTTAATCCGTAGGTCCCTGGTTCGAGCCCAGGTCGGGGAGCCATAAGTTCTTGATCTGCCAGCGTTTTTCTCTGGACTCCGCTAGTCCGCCGGTTTTTCCGGCTTCTTTCGGAGACTTGAATGAACGTTCAGCAGAATTTCGCGGTGGAGGCGATTCCCAGCGCCGACTCCGCAGCCATAGCCCAGCGTCTGAAGGCGCTGGCCGTGCGCCCTCAGTCACTGACTGTGCGCGAGTTGATCGACCGCTACATGGCGGTTTATGCCGGGGCCGACACAACGCGCGCCCAGCGACTCGCCGCCTGGTCATCTCTCATTGGTGATTTCACGCTCGAACAGGTCGACTCCGACCTCATGCACGCTGGCCGTGCCGAGCTTGCGAAACAGCCCTCGCTGACCTTCTACGGCCTGGATCACACAGGGCGCCGCATCTTCAAGGCGAAGCGCGGAGGGAAGCTGAAGACGCCAGCGACGGTGAATCGGTACATGGTGGCCGTGGCCGCCGTCTTCACCTGGGCCATAGATGAACGTCTGGCACCGCGCGGGTGGGTGCATCCATGCCGCGGGATTAGGCGTTTGGAAGAGCCCGATGGACGAGTCCGCTTCCTCAGCGAGGCCGAACGAGACCGGCTTTTCGCGGAGTGCCGTCGCTCGAAATACCCGCGGCTTTATGCGCTTGCCCTCACGGCCATGCTCACCGGCGCCCGAAAAGGGGAGTTACTTAGCCTTCGTTGGCGCGACATAGACCTCGACAGAGGAGTCGCTCTTCTCGGAAAAACGAAGAATGGCGACAGGCGAGCCTTGGTGCTACTTCCGCAAGTCGTCGACGTTCTGCGTCCATTCTCAGGAGACGGGGAGCGGTATGTGTTTGGCTCCGTTCGCAGCCGGTGCCAGCTGCCGGTCGTGATCGACTCGCCGTGGCGTGATGCAGTTGCGCGTGCGCAGATCCAAAACTTCCGCTTCCACGATCTCCGTCACTGCTGCGCGTCGTACCTTGCCCAAGCTGGCACACCTCTGAATGTCATCGCGGAAGTGCTGGGACATCGCAAGTTAGACATGAGTCGGCGGTATGCACACCTGACCACTCAGTCAAAGGCACATGCGATGCGAAGTGCACTCGGAACCATCGCCTAGGAACCACTATTTAGGGAGGAATCCAATGTTGGAAAGCAGCTGTCCGGACGGCAGTGTGAACGCGTCTGATCCAAGCAATGAGGGCTCGAGTGGCATTCCGCACCTCTACCGCTTCTTCGATGCTTTTCACGGACGTCAATCCATGGATCGCGAAACGCTGATGTGGCTCAATCGGGCCTTTTCTCAGTGGATATTCAACGGGGCGCGGGGAGATTTGGCCGACGCACTCGGCCTAGGCGGCATGGCGAAGTACGTTGCGAGCCAGATGCGCGAGTGCCGTGACGAGAGCTTACTTATTGAACTCGAGACGTTAGTGATGCTCGGTGAGAAACCGGACGATGCAGCTGCGATCATTGCAGATACACCGAGGTGCTCAGAAGGCCTGAGCGCGACGACTTTAGAGCGCTTGTACAAGTCCAAGCACACTCGCTGCGATAAAGAGGCGATGGAATTTGCCGTTTGGGCGGCTGGGGGCGAGGCGGCCTACCTCTCGAAGTACAGCGACACGTACATGTCGCCGAAGCTTGTGTCAATGAAGCGGGGGCGCTGACTCCAAATCATTGGCGGCGCCGCCACTCACCGCAAGACTTCACCTCGCGTTGTCTGGGAACCCAAGGCACCCCGCCTTGGGCCAAGGCTCAATGCCTTGGACACGCTGTCAGATGAAGGACTTATGAACAAGGTGAAGACTACAGAACTCTCCAGGCCATTCGGGCAATTCTGGCCTGTAAGTGTGCTTTGGGAGGGTGACGGCGCCCTCTTTCCCTCTGAGCAGTCGGCGCGATGGGCGCTGCGCGCCATCAAGCGTCGCTTGGCGGAAGCCGGCGCCCTCGCCTACCACCGCGGTCGGCTACAAGTCGATCCAAAGAAGGTGGCCGAGATCGCGCATGAGCTAGCGATTGAAAAAGCTCGCCAGCGGTATAGCGCGTAACCGTGGCGTGGCCTCATACAACCGCAGTGTTGCTAGCCTCAAAAAGCCGCAACACCGACAGATTCGTTCTCACGGCGGTGACTTCGTTCATGAGTTGGGACACTCACGAAGCATGGCCGCCAGTACGCTACATCGCACATGCTATCCAACGATCGGTGCGGCAGACGCAGAAATGTCTGCGACGTTTGGAGGAATCGGGAGAACTGGTTGTGCGACGACGTACAGGCGCTTCGAACATCTACATTCTTGGGCCGCGTCTTGTAGACCTCGCGAAGCGCCTTGCCGCTGGTGAGAGGGGTTTGTGGGAGAAGTTTTCCACAGGAGGTGACGATACCGCTCACCCCTCAAGCACGCCGGACCATGTCGATGTGGTTCACCTGGGACATGAAGAAGGAGTGCGTGGGACAGCTGACGATGCAGTTCATCCAAAACATAGCTCAACAGTAAAGGAACAGTCTCAGGACAAGGAGATTGAGCTAAGGGCTAAGCAGTTAGCGAAATCGTTGATTGCCGCTGGTGTCGAAGTCTCCCGGCACGACGCAGTCCGGTTGGAGGAACTGGTGCGAATTGGCGCGCACTCGGGGGAGGTGCTCGCCGCCATAAGAGCGGCCTCAAGAATTCCGGGTGTCAAGAACGCGCTCGCGTACGGCGCGCAGACCTTAATCAACAAGAGGCTGGACACCGTCGGAACAGAAGTCGAGCGCACCATGGAATGGAGTGAAGTGCCGTGGCAAGTCGTTGTTGCGCATGGAGAAAGACTAGGTGTCGGCACTTGGGATCCGAACACATCCATGGAACAGTTCCTTGTCTACAAGGGGCGAGTGACAGATGCCCTTCGTCGCGAACGAGGGACATCAACGGGCACATCCACAGACTGGCACGGGATCGACTTACCCCCCCTTTAGGTTCTTCTGCGAAGACAAACGATGCGGGTGATTCGACCCCCGGCGTTTCGCTAGTGGCTGGAAATTTGATTTACTTGACAGTTGACATGGAGGTAACCGTGAGCGGTAAGTGCACTGGACTGGTCTGGGACAAGTACCCGGGAGGCGGCGATGATTTCAAGCTGGCGCTGGCGCTCTCGGACAGCGCTGATGACAGCGGGTACGTGTACATCGAGGCGACACTCCGCTTACTGCATCAGGCTCGAGTGACGGAAGCGGAGTTTCGCGGCGCACTTGCAGTGATGAAAGACAAGGGTTGGCTGAGGGTCATCGACGCAAACGAGTGTCTCTTTCAGCTGGGCGCGCCTTCGGCCGCAACCCGCGGTCCGAAGATGTTCTTGGTCCCCAAGTAGCGGACGGCCGGATGAACAATCCGGGGTCAATGCGGCTTTCGACCCATAACAGACATCGCCGCCGGCTGAGCGTCTAGCAAGCCGGCCCGGAGTCGCGAGCACTCCGCCACACACTCAAGCCGGTGCGCTAGACAAGCCCGGAGGCTAGAAACAGCCGCATCTCTCTCGCAGGCTTAAAGAAGACCGCATCGCGCATCTGAGGGAGGGTCTTTGCACCAGCTGCGTCTTCGAACATATCGAACGAGCACCAGCTTGCAATGCTGATGCCAAGCTGCGGAATCATTGCCCCAGCGGGGGAGTGCATGATGATGCTCTCGTCCGCAGTCGCCAGCCAGACACCCTTACCAGCGGCTTTGAACCGGTTAAAGCGCTCGCGCAAGATCGGGCCGTCCTCGATCTCAATAGCGATCCCGTTCGCAGCAGCTCCCGTCACCATCAGTCTCGGTGATGTCCAGTTCATGTGACCGTCTTCGAAGTGCACTCCGACCGCGTAGCCGTGCTCGGACGCCAGCACATGGTGGTCGCCGATGCGCATATCCAAACGCTCAACGACGATCCGGCCTGGCGGGTCCAGCCTAAGTTGGAGCGCAACGACGCCCAGCTTCTGCTTGACCACAATTCGGGGTCCCTCCACTTCGATGTCCCAGGCATCGAGTGAGCCGATCCACTCGTTTTCGTCTAACGCCAAGATGGCTTTCCCTTCGTCATCTGTGAAAACCGCGGAGATCGTCCCAGGCTCACTGGGCCTTCCAGGATTCAGTTTGATGAGATCTTGGCCGAAGTAGCGCAACACGCTGGTTACGGCGGGGGCGTACACGAGATCGCCCAGTGCCAACTCTGCTTGGCCCGTGTGGAAGTCCAGTGGGCCCCGAGGCTCCCCCGCTTCGGCCGGCGTTTGCGCTTGGATCTGCTCGTACGCCAGTCGCGCTCGGTCCTTGGACCACTGCTTTCGCGTGATCCGACCGTGGCAGCTCTCGCATAGTAGGCACATCTTCGCGGGGTCGTGTTCATCGACCCCGACAAAATCCTCGAGGTGCTCGTACACACAGAACCCGTCACGGCAAATGACGCATCCGAATTTCGAGCGGCGCCGGACCTCTCGACGTACGTCGGATGGGATATGGCGCCTAAGCCCGTGGCGATTCACACGCATGTTCATGAGCTCATTTTGCATGGGCGACCGTTTCCGCAAACAGCCGCTCAGTTGCGATGCGCTAGGTGCGCCACCGTGCGCCCGATGACCAGCCGGATGTATTCGGCCCTGAATGCGTTGATCAGGTCCAGGAGCGGCCGACCGTAAGGCAGGCCGACAACCAGCTCCAGTCGATCACCTTCGTGCGCAAGCTCGTCTACGCCGCCCTCGACTTGTGTGGCACGCAAGTACTCGGGGTGCACGTGCTCAAATGGGACCAGAGTGGCTTCAAGCACCCAGCCGATTGACGAGCACTCTGAGCCAGGGCGTCGACAGCCTCAGAGGGGATGTTGCGGAGCATGTAGGAGCGAAATGCTTGCATGGAGGCGTACTGGGCCCCGTGGGCAGCACCTGCATCCAGGCTTCGCAGGAGCGGACTGCGCGCCGACAGCTCGAAAGCGTCTCTCGAAGAAAGAGCGGCAGGATCGAAGTCATCGAAGTACTCCACGGCCACAGTAAAAAAATCGGCTTTCGCGGTTTGACTGTGAAAAGTCGTTGGAGGGCGCCTGCAAAGACTCTCGGCCGGACACTGGTTGTCTATACAGCAGTTTCGCTCTGCGGTACTCCCATATCCGGGTCTTCTGGCTGCTCGAGGCTAGGATGGGCGGGATGACGCCCGACCTCAATCCTTATCGCGACGTGGACCTGCGCCCATTGCGGTCGAGGCTAGCCAGATGGTCCGGCTGGGAATCCACGCTCTTGGATGCAGCCAAGCTCGCCAACTTGGCCCGGAAGCTTGGGTTCGGGCACTTCGACGAGGCCGGCATCCGTGCACTGTGGCGCATCGGGCTTGTTCGTGCGGACGTCACCACCGCGCAGGCTCCTGCACAGGTCCCTGGCTTTGAGCCAGTGCAGGGCGCGCCCGATGTGCGCTTCATCGATGTGGGCAAACCAAAGGCAAGACCAACTGGGTCGCCTTCCTTCGTGCCGAAGGACGAGGCCCCGGAAGATGCGCTCACGCCGTACTTCCACCCATACAGGATCTTCCTGTTGCACCACGTTGTGCGCACGTTGGGAGTCAGCACGAGCAACACGCAGTACCTGCTGTGGACTCCCGGTGTGCTCAGCGTCGTCGAATGGCAGCTACGCAGCCTGAACCACTGGACTGAATCGAAGAACTTCCTCGACCGCTTTGACCATTGGAACTGGACCTGCGAGCTCGCGATCGTGTGTGAGCCGGTCCGATGGACGCGGCGCGAAACAGATAACGAGGATCCCGAGCAGCTGTGGCTGCAGGATTACGGGCTAAAGCTTCAATCACATCTTCGTACGCTGCCAGAGGACGCGGTCCCAAGCACTAGGCAAGCGTTCGCGCTGTCGGCGGGGGAGCTGGACCCGAACAGCGGGCTGCACACCCTGCTGCGGCTGATGAAGCGGTTTGAGCGGGATCGGATCGAAGGCCGGATCGGCGCGGCGATGCGGCTGCTGGACATGGCCGAATCCATCCGCCGCGCCGTCGAGCGCCACTTGAGCGTCGAGCTCCCCGAAGAAGATGAGATCGGCGCTGGGATGTGGATGGTCGGTGCACGAAAGATCCGGTACGGAACGGACCGAGTGTTCGACGCTGCGCCTTCCATGTTGCGTGACTTCCTGGGCTCGTTCGGGCTGGACGGCGGCGTGAAGGCGCGTTGCTACGTCGAGGGTCAAACTGAGCTGGGCGCACTGCGGCATGTCCTGGGATCCACGAGCCAGTGCGTCGTCGTGAACCTGAGCGGGGCGGTCGTGGAGCGGGGCGGCCGAGGGCTCGCCTTCGCTGAATCCCTGGCTGCCGACAAAGCCAGTGGCACTTTCAGCTTCATCATGCTCGACGCCGATCGAGCTGACGTAGTCAGGACATTGCGCAAAGCTGCATCCGAGGAGACGTTCCACGGCGCGTTCCTTCTCTCCAACCCGGACATCGAGATGGAGAACTTCGCGATTTCCGAGCTGCTAAACGTCGCGCTTGGGATGGCGGCTCGCTACGAGACCCCGGGCAGCCCGCCGCAGAGCTACTCGCGCGACGCTCTACTTTGCGAGCTGGAAGGCGCGAAGTCAGGCGATGAGTTTTTCAAGAGACTGCACCGTGATGGCCGCCTGCCAGAGGTCGACAAGGGGGAAGATTGGGGTACAGCACTGATGGCCTATGCCATCGAGCACCGGAGTTTCCCGCAAGGTGATCCCCGCGGCGGCGAGGAACGGCCGATCATTGGATTTGCGCAGATGCTGATCCGGGCAGAAGAAGTCGGCTTCCGGCACTCGCTGCAGTACGAGAAGGTGGATCCGGATACGGGTCGGCTTCACCGCAGGAGCTAGTTGCAACGCAACGCCGGGTGCGGCGCGCGGGCCCTGCCCGCAGTCGGCAGGCAGTGCCCTGAGAACTGCGCAAGCGTTTATCCAGAGTTTAAGCATCCCCGCTCTTGTTGCCTTCCCCGCGTGAGCCACCAGACACTGGGACGATTCGCGGCTCGATGACTCGAGTTGCGGCCGCGTCTGGCCGAAGGCGGACCTCGCGGACAGCTTGACCCAGACCAACTTCACATCGTTCCAGGCCCGCAGTGGATTCAGGTGCCTCGGGCCGATTGGCGCGACCGAAGCAGTTCACGAGCCGCTCCTTTCATGATCTCGGGATCAGGGCACCCATGCATCAGCATCGGCGAGCGTATGGAACGCCACCCTCGACTTTTCGATGCCCATCCGAGCGGCGGCATCCTGCGTGTGTTGAGGGTTCCCGTAGTAGCTGAACTTCCACTGAGCAGCAGGCGAGACGTTCTTCCAGACCAGCTGCAGGTAGGGCCAGTCCACCTCGCCAAGGGAATGGCCCATGACAAGGACTGTCTCCACGCTTTTCAAGGCTGAGAAGAAGGCCTGATTCGCCTGGATGATCTTTTCGGTAGGCTTGAACGTCTTGGCGAAGTAGTCGTCAACAATGAAGTTTCCCTGCCACACCCGGGTGTCCATTGCCTCCGGGTCTGCCCGGTGGTTCAGGGAGTCAGCTTCCGTGCGCCTCCAGCCGTGACCAAGGACGATCTGGGATGTGGCATCCCGCGCTTGGCCGTGGAGGTGAAGCACTCGCGCGGGCGCGACGCCATACACGCTGGTCAGCGTGTCCGTGTAATTGAAGTTGAGGAACACGCCGCTCCTGTCGATCGGCAGGGGAGCGACTCCCGATTGGGTCAGCGGTGGGATTTGAAGCTGTCGAACCCAATCCGCGAATCGGCTTCGCATCGTGCTGGAGATCTTTCTGATGATTCGATCCAGCTCGTACTCGTAATCATGGTGCCCGGCATCGCTCCAGTCCTCCGCACCGTACGGCATCAAGAAGTCTGAAGCGTCTTCGATCGCGGTCGCAGCATCGAAGTGCGCGAGCCGCGCCTCGAACTCGTTCCAGAAGGAATCGTCGATGTAGAAATACTGGTCGACGGCGTCGTACGTTTCTGGATCGGCCTTTTCTAGGTACTTGCCAAAATCAGCGTACCTCGACCCGACCCCATGATGGAGGTCGAAGCCATTACCAATGATGTACAGGGTCTTGGTGGACAATGTGAGCCTCAGTATTGCCGTCCTTCGAATTAGAGCACTACGCCGGGTTAATGAGGAGCAAGTAGACTCGCGTCATGACCTGCGTCGCATGTACCGAGCTCGCTGGCAAACCCGCTCGCCAGACTGAGCCCCACAAGGATCTTGAACTCGTCAGCAGTGAGAGTTGGTCGAAGAAGTCGGGGGGCATGGCCAAGGGCGCCATCGAGAAGTACCGGTGCCAGGTGTGCGGCAAGGAATGGACCCGCGACACCGACAAAAACGACAGCCACGCTGTCTGGGTTTAAGCCCAATCGTTCCCGTCACGATCGGCATCCAGGTTCGCCGATCTCGCAGGCTGCGCATCCGATCCGGCGTGCGCACGGCGGGCTCAACCCCATTGCGTTGATGCAGGGGCAAAACCATCCCTATGAGACACCGCGCGCGAGTCCAGTCCAGGAGTGTCCGAAAGCGGACCTCTATGCCTCGAGTGAGTCACACGACAAGAAGACCGGCGGATTCGTAGTCCGCCGCGAAGGTGGAGAGGCCGAGTTCTAACGGCCACCGCGTGGTCTGCACATGTTCTGAAGAACTTCGTGGCTGGTGGAGGCCACCTTGACCACCCGCCTGGAGCCCTCTAGTCGTACGGCTTCTGGGTGCTCGCGGCGGATTACTTCCTCGGTGCAGTAGTGGCTCGTGGTCCAACGTCCGCACCACTTGATGCGCCACTTGTATTGCACTTCCTCTTTCACGCTGGCTGCGGAAACAGCCTGATCTCGAAGGCAAGTTCTTCGGCGCCGTCCGTGCCCGCCAAGGCAGCTTCCGCGGCGAGCAGGTATGCCTTGGGCCAGCGGACCGCTCGCGCGAAGGTAGTGCCATTAAGACCGCCTGCATGCACCTCGTTAGCCGTCAGCCAGGCGCGGTACGTGGCTTCCACCTCTTCTGGCTTACCGAGGGTTCGCTCCAGCGCGGCAATGAACGACACTCCGCAGCGATGCGTTCGGGGCTAGGCAAGGCCTTGCCGTCGCGCAGGGCCACTGTGTAGGGGCGCTCCATGCTGCTCTCCTGTATCTATACTGTATGTCCATACAGTATCGCAGAACGCCCACTGCTTGCAAGCGCTCTAGCAGTTGCTGCTCTCTCAAGCGGACTCATCTATGCGTACTCACAGCGGCAACGTGGGATCGCCTACAGCGCTCCCGATGGCCCAGCAACTAACCTGCGAGCATGGCCGCACCTGCACCCACTCGCGCCCTCTGGAAGGGCAGCATCAGCTTCGGGCTGGTGTTCATCCCGATCGCCTTGCACTCCGCCACCGTGGAGGTCAGGCCGAAGATGAAGATGCTGGACTCGGAAACCGGTGCCCCGGTTGGCTACAAGAAGGTGGACAAGGTGACCGGCGAGGCCGTGAGCCAGGCGGACGTGGTCAAGGGCGTCGAGGTCGACAAGGGTCAGTACGTCACGCTCACGAAGGACGAAATCAGGGAAGCCCTGCCCAAGACGACCCAGACGATCGAGATCGAGTCGTTCGTCAAGTTGGAAGAAGTGCCGACGATCTACTTCAACAAGCCCTACCTCACTTCGCCGACGGGCAAGGCCCAGAAGGTCTACGCCCTGCTCCGTGACGTGCTGCGGCGCACCGGCAGGGTCGGCGTCGGCCGCATCGTGGTCTCCACGAAGCAGCATCTAGCGCTGGTGCTGCCCCACGGCGACGGGCTGGTGGTCAACCTGCTGCGCTGGCACGAGGAGATCCGTGACCAGACCGGCCTGCAACTTCCGGGAGATGCCAAGGAGGTGGGCCTCACGGATCGCGAGCTGAAGATGGGCGAGCAGCTCGTTCTCGACCTGGCTGACGAATGGCACCCGGAGCGCTTCCGCGACGAGTTCGCCGAGAAAGTGCAGGCACTGATCGAAGCCAAGCGGAGGGCCGGGGAAGTGAAGCAGGTTGCAGAGATCATGGGAGACGAGGCCGTGCCTGCATCGGCCGAAGTCTTCGACCTAACGGAACTGCTGCGCCGAAGCCTCAAGGGTGGCGCGGCACCTGCGCCATCCCGCACCCCCGCCCCTGCGCCGAAGAAAGCCGCGGCCCGGAGCGTCAAGACAGCGGCGAATGACGAGCGCGAACGGGCTGCCGCCGCCGCGAAGACCACGGGGAAGGCCAAGGCCACTGTGAAGGCGAGCAAGCGTAAGTCGGCGTAGCGCGCCGGACCATCGAAGCCCTCCCCGGCTGGGAGCTAGCGCTAAACGCGAATGAGCGCAAGGCCGGGAGGCTGTGTCGCCTGCTCAAGCCGCTTGTACCCTTTGGCCGCTCACAGCCAAAGGGGTACACCATGTCGCTCATCGATGAAACGGACGAACTGTTCGCGCGATACCTTGAGTTTGATGCGAAGCTTTGGGCTCGCTTTGTGCCAACAGGTCTCCCGGTGAAAGCCACGTACTACTGTGATGCCTACGTTCCCGCAGCTGCTGGTGCGTTGCACCGCTTCCTATTAATTGTGACGAAGCGCCGAGTCGTGCTTGAGGCCGGCCCGATTTCCACCGGTCATGGCTTGATCTTCAGCGCCAGGTCCACTTCACGCGAAATCGCCTTCGAAGCTTCTGATTTGGACTGCGTTGGTGAGAACTGGCCGTCTCTCACCGACCCCCTGATGCGCAAGGCTCACGAAGTCGCTGTGCTCTGCGGTCACAAATTTGCGCCCTCGCCTTTCAAAGCGGCGCTGAGAAGAGGGAACAGTTAGCGGGCGCCGGCATTTGCCCGGGCAGCCGGCGGATCAACAATCCGCCGGTCCATGTCTGCTTTCGACCGTGGCGGCCATTGCAGTCGAGCCTCGCAGCGGCCTTACTCCGCTTTGAAACCGGAGGCCTTCATGACTTCCCCACTTCGCGTGATCGGTCCGGATGAAGGCCTTGAACTCACCGGGGTGCATCGTCCAGGGCTCGTAGCCCATGGTCTTGATGGTCTCCAGCATGTCTTTCGAGAGCACGACCTTTACCGCCCTCGACGTGGATGCCCTCCACGAGGGCGGCCCGTGTCTGCGCGGGCGCGACGAGGCGCTGGGCTCATTGAGGCGCGGGCGGTGAGTAGGCGTTACGATTTTCCACCGCTGACAAGAGGCCAAAAAGGGGGGATGCCAAAGTAAGGGTGAAGAACAAGGTAAGAACCGCATGGAATCGCTCGGGCTACCGCGTCTTTCATGTCGCGAACGGGTTGCGAATAGATTAACTCCTCATCCAACATCGAAAGCAGCGGTACGATCCTTGTAAGAGATTCCATTGCGGCGCTCCCACCAAGAGCCGCGGCAGAGTCGGTGATGGCGCGCACCTGAACCAGCACATCATGGAGCGCGACGTGGAAAGGCTTGAAGTCCGCAAGAAGCCGAAGATTTAGCCGCCGAAACATGTGATTCAAGAGCAACCAGCACTGGACGTTGAATAGTCTGTAGTGCAGCGGATTTTGTCGGTTGTCTTCTGCGGGCTGCGAGCCACTGTCCGTGAACTGCTGCCATAGTCGAGCTCTAGATCGCACGAAGCTGTTTGCCACCTCTTCGAAGTTACTCACGAATCGAGATAGCGCAAGAACCTGCAACTCATAGCAAGTACCGTGATTATTGGCGGCCTGCGCTTCGATTTTTCCCTGCGGACTGTTTTTGAGCCATCGCAGGTACCCCGTGCACCAATGCTGGACTCCAACCCAGATTTTACCCGCAATGCCTTCTCTGCAATGAAGAATCTGAAGGCCGTCTAAGAAATAATAGAGGTCCTTTGCGTCAATGATTCCATGTCCAGCCGCCTCGAATTGATCGTGGCCACGTCGCATTTGGCCAAAACGCAAATCTGGATGCATTGATTCGGGCCCAACAAACCAACTATCCAATACTGCTTCGGCCTTCGCTCGAAACTCAGCTTTTCCGGAAATTACACTCCCGAGACTCAATGCCGTGACGTCATCAAACACTTGCTGAAGGCGAGTGCTGTCGTACTGCAGGCTTTCAATGTGATCCAATGATGCCTCGGGGTTTCGGATTCCGTCGTGCCGGACATATGGGAGATCGGTGCCAGCAGCGTCAGGCCACCAGAATGGAGCGACGCTGTAGTAGTCTCGCTTGTCCTTGGACGGAGGGAGCCGAAGCTTGTCCAAAACACATGGAACTTCCTTCTGGAGGGCTTCTGCTGCTTTCCCTAAGATAGCTTCGCGAACGATGTCGGCTGCAGAACTCAGCCTTGAAATCCTTTGCGCGTCGTACAGGATTCCTTCCGTTGTATCGCTAGCAGCTCTTGCGCGCTCTGCAAGAACAGAAGCCAGAAAGTTTCTCACTGAAGTTCGTCTGGCGTTGCTCCTTCGTCGGATTCCTTGAACGCTCGGATCTGTGTCGAACTCATCACGCCCCGAACTCAATCTAGCCACCCAGCCAGCTTTCACCCAACGGCCAGCATCCGTTGACAAGGTCCAACGCTTGTTCTCCCATGGTTGGTAGGCCCAATCGTCCCACACACCAGGATATGAAATTCGGCGAAGAAATTCGACCTTTGAATATCGGCCATACCTCAGGTCACCGTCAAAACGCTCAAGCGCATCACTCCTGAAGATGATCTGCGGCTCTTCGAGCGCCTCACAGGTGAACGTAGGACTTAGGAGTTCATCGTTCCTGAGAACTCGCTCCATCGGGACGATGATGTATTTCTCGGTGGACGACCCGTCTATTGCCTCTAGAATCTTCTTCCAACCACTTGGGTGAATAAAGCAGTTGCCGTCCCATGGAAGTACCCATCCGAACGCATCACCGGTATCGAGTGCAACGTTCCGAGCACCGTTGACGTTCATCACGTATCTGTTGGAGTCATGGAATGCGTGGTCCAAGAGCAACGTGTAGCGATAATCATCAAGGATTTGACCGCACAGCAGCGGAGCAAAGTCGTCGGCAGAAAAATGCGGGAAGCTAGGTTGGAGTCCATCAAGAGCATCCCCTTCAAAAGGGATAACCAAAACGTCTTGAGCAGCGTCGTTAAGCATCTGCAACAGCTGCTGCTGCACTTCAGTATCCACCAAGCGGTTCAGTATCCATCTCTTCTGTACCCGTGGCAATGCGCTTTCGTTTCGCAAAATGAATTCCACGTTGCGGAGCGTCTGCTTGCGACAGTGTCGAGGGGGAAGGTCGTTACCCAAAATCCGGCACAACAGAACGTTTGCCGCTTGAGTCCTACCAAGGGCCAACTGACGAATTGATGAGTCAGTCTGCAATTTAGGATTCTTCACACTCAATCCTCTTGTTGCGCCGATCTGAAAATTAACCATTAGGGCAGCTTTCTGACGGAACGCGACCACATTGCCTGGCCCGCACGATCGTGGTGTCGGTATCGTCTTCCTTGCGGCCGCGGCCCCGCGGCACGCGCACCTGCTCCGGTCCACTCAGACCCGTACAGCACAGAAGGGGGCGGAAGGTGCCATTTCGTCGAAGCGCGCCTTGGATCCGCGTTAGTGAGTATCGCGCTCGTCCCTGTGAACGGGCTTCAGGTAAATAGCATTGGTGTACTGATGCCTATTTGGGCTGTCTCCTCCACAGGTGCCGCTACAGGTCGCGAGTCGACCTTGGGCAACACTGGGCTGCGACCAGGACGTGACAATGCCTCGGTAAATTCCGCCTTCAATAATCTCGCCAATAGGTCGAAGACGAGCATCGATAGAATTGCGGCCTCCGTGCTGCTCAAGCAGTTTTTGGAACTGCGCGTCCCTCTTTCGACGAGATCCTCGATACCAGCTAGCGAGGTAGCAGCATGGAAAAACTAGACCTTCAGCACTTATGTAGAGCTCGCGCTCAGTCTGTGCTTTACACTCGATCAAAGTCGTATCAAGATAGTTTGCGTAGCCATTTCGTTCAGATGCGATGCCGCCAAGTTCCGCGCTTGAGGCATTGCGAAGGCAAATATCGATGGGCGGCTCGATACTGTATATTGTCTTTCCACTTGTATCTTGGATGTCGAGAGCCGGGTGCAACTGTCCATCGAAGAAAAACCGCCCGGTCTTACGGAGTCTAAACTTCCGAAACCCCATCGTTCGAGCTAGCTCTTGCGCCTCAGAAATCTGGTGCTCGTTGTGACGAAAAACGATGAATTCCCAGTGTGCCGCTCCTCCAGCATCAATGAAAGCAGCCGCATTGGCCATAATCACGTTCCAATGTGTCCTCCGGCGGTAGAGGTGGTTTGTATCGCTCAGTCCGTCAATACCGAAGTGGCAGTGATCCAAAACACGCGCGAGCCTCTGCCACCAATCTGGCTTGCGCGCGCTTCCGTTTGTATTTAGTCCAAGTCGAATTTTCGGATTGACGGCTTTTAGATAAGTCAAGACTTCGAGTGTGTCTGGCGCAATTATTGGGTCACCATAGTTTCCGCATAGCCAAACTTGCTCAAGCTGTTCTATAAAATGAGGCGGCAGCATTCGCTGCACCTCCAAAAGTGTGAGATCAACCTGGGGGAGATCCGCAATCTGAAATCCGCCCCGTTCGTTTCGCGAACACATTGGACATGCAGCATTGCAACGCGTCGTCATCTCTAGATGAATGCGCCGGATATCAACTTGCGAGTACATAGCTCCGCCCCACTACAGCACGCTACACGGCTCAGTTAGCCGGGAAAATTTAACCAACAGTTCAGCAACATCGCTCTGATGAAAGCGCTTCGCACTTGCAACCGCTAGGCAAAGGTCCATCCCGGTCTGTAACGGCGTGATGCCTCCACGACGCTCCAATGACTTATCGATGCTCGCCATCCAAGTGTTCACTTCATTCGCATCCCAAATAAACGGATGCCGGGGCTGTATCCAAGGGGTTACGTCGGTCCGGTACAGAGGGATGTTGCGAGCAGCGAGCAACGAGAGAAGCAGTCGTCGCATGTACCTAGATGCACGCGCTCTGTATGCTGCCAAAAAAAGCGCTCGGCTATCGACGCCGCCAAATATCGAGCAAACGTTGTCTCCTGGGTCAAACGCCTTTTCTCCGCACCGAAAATCTTCATCGACCGCACGAAGCCAGCTTTCAAGAGACGCCGTCACACGTGGCGCCGCGACCAAACTGTGTGTTGGCATCGACACGTGTTCACTACGCTCTCGCTTCCAATCTGCACAATCTGAAAGTTCGTGCGAGACGAACTGCGTGCGATGTTTGTCCCGCGCCGTTAGTTCAGCGAGCTTATATGGCGTAACGTACCCGCCTATCCACTTAGTCATTCCGCCGTAAACTCCTCGTCGCTCAGAGCTCGCCCAGACATAAGCCGTAGGCGAATAGGCGGGGATCCAAGGACGCAACTGAAGAGCCAGGCAGCGGCCGTATTCGACCGTGGGTTGCATCTCACGGTTTGCGTGGTGCGCCTGGTTAGCGAAGATAAGGCACGCCGACACCAAATCAAACGTTAACGTTGCCTCGTGGCGCCGAAACCGGAATCCTCTCTCTAACGCAGGCTGAAGTACAGCGTCCTGAGTACCGTGAAATATCAGCCCTAAATCACCTAGCTCGGCTACTCCCTTCGAAAAACGAACGCGGCTACCCTGCCACTCAAGCCCCCACTCGCTTTTTATTAAGTTTGGCAATGCGTGAGCTCTGCCAGCAGCTACCGCATGCTCAAAGAATGGAGATTCGCACGCCGCCTTCGTACATAGGCGTGACGGTAGCGGTGCAACACCTACACGTCCGAGATCGAGACGATCTGCATCCCAACAAACTTGTGCGGTTAGGGGACCATCTCGTGTCCCCTTCGAGTGATGCTCACACGCAAAGGCTAAGACCTCAATGTCATTCGGCGCGAGCCGAATCAAACCACGACGAGCTAGCTCAATCGCATACGCAGCGGCACGCGGCCCGTGGTCGGGATCCGCTCCCTCCTTGTCGCGTTGCGAGTCATGAAGAATCGCAAACAACTCAACGACTGGCACTGAGGCGCCAAGGAGTTTGGCAAGGTGACGTCCGTTCTCCCAGACTCTTGCCCAGTGTCCAACGCCATGAGTACGATCTTGCCGAAGACGAAACCCCTCCAGAACATCTCGCAGAATTTCACGAAGGTCGTATCCCATTGCCCCGTGCACCGTGTCATCGACTGGATTGCTGCGGTCGGTGGCCGTTGGCGCAAAGTCACTTAAATTCCTTTGCTTCAAATTTAGACAGCCTCCCAACTGAGCAAGCAAGTCAACGAACGTCTCGCCTGAGAAGCGGCGCACTTCAGCGGAGACCCTGTTCCATGCTCGCGCCTTGACAATCAATATCGAGTCTTCAGCAGTGCCTAACAAGGCATCCGCGGAGTCGGACTGGATCCAGTCCACCAGAGCGGAGATCGAATCGGCGGAAGGCAAACCCCCGCTTGATGCAAGAACTAGATATGGAGCCCGCGTTTCGCAGGCTAGTGCATTAAGCAGTTCCGCAGGCCTCGTATCGAATGCGATTACGTCTGAAGCCGCAGCGCTGTCTGGTAACGGAAGAGGCGCGGAGACCCGACTAAGTTGGATAACTCGCGCGTCCAGTTGCGTGAACTCAGGGTGCTCAGCACACGCGCCGGGCGAAGGCGTCGTAACTCCGACAGCCACTTTCGGAACCGCGTAGCTCGTCACTTCGCTTTTTGAACTTCGAAAAGGCGGAAGCGGGCAAAGTTGCTCTCGCAAGTCTCGACTTTGAATAAAACCAGCGCGGCGGTCAGTTTCGTTGATCCCTTCAGGAGGCTCCTGGTGATACGCCACAGCCGCGGGAATGGGGATAAGATGGAAGCCTGCCAAGTAAGCTCTATAGCCGAACTCCCCATCCTCACCACCCCAAGATTGAAAGGATTCGCAAAACCCGCCTATTCGGAGGGCGGCTTCTCGCCTGAACGCAAGATTGCTACCAACAACAGCGCGAAACGGGGCATAGTCATTTCGCAGGTAGTCAGTGCGCCGATAGACCTCCATTCGCCAGTCTTCGGCGACACCTGCGCCGTTTTGTATCCACATCTCGTTCCGAGTTTGAATCACCGGAAGATGATCTTCAAAGTCGGGAGCCCTTAATATGTCCTCCGCGGTAATCGAATCAGTACAGGTGAAGCGCCGCATGCCGATCAGTAGCACCTGTTCGTACTCGAGCGAAGCGCTGTAGGCGCTCAGTAAACGTCTCGATGGGAGCATGTCGGATTGGAGCAGTACGATCCGATCGTGTTTTGCAGCGCGAACGCCTAAATTGCACACCGCGCTGAGGCGATGTCCAGCGTCTCGCTGTCGCACATGGATGACGTTCAGCCGGTCCTCGAATTTCCGGATAACCTCAGCCGTGTTATCTCCGCTGCCATCATCCGCGACGACGATCTCGAGACCTCCTACGGGCTTATATAAATGGGTCGCTGCCGCAAGGAACCGCTCCAGTTTTTCCGCTCTGTTGTACGTCGGAACCACCATCGAGATCGGTTGCACGCAACAAGCACTGTCGCCCAATCGAGCTGGAACGACGACTGAATAGTCGTTGCCGGCTCGGGGCCAACCGAATGCAACATCTTGACCCATGAGCAAACTCCTTGTGACGGTTGCTGTGACTAAGTGGCACTCCAAGTCCGCTAATCCGAACGCCAGCTAAGTCACGTGCGCACTACCACGAACCCAAGGCGTTCCGGAACGGCGCACGCCCCCAGCATCGCGGCACTATCACGTATTTGCAAGCGTGGGCGCAAGGGCCCGTTTGCTCTCTTTTTGTCAATCGGGCACATGTCGTCTTTTTACCGTTGCGTTCTGCGTGTTCGTCCCTTCGAACAAGAGGGAGCGAAGAGTCCAGCGGATGCGTCAGAAACTGGCGCTGGGCTGGCGTGAATTGAATCGATGCCATGATGCCGCTGGAGGAAGGTTACGAAGACGCTGGGCTTTGCTCCGACACGATATAGCAGGCAAGCCGTCATGTCGTCCATACTTGTTTGCCGCCATAGCTCTTCAAAGCGGCGCGTTGTTGTCGACCCAAGAGCTGGAGGCGTCTGCCGCTCGAGCGATCCACAATCGACGGGGTCCTCAATCATTGTGCGCATCGCGGCTCGCGTTTCGTCGAGACCTTGCTGTCATACCGAGACCTTGGATCCGTAACAAGAGCGAGTGGCGCCGCGCTCGTCGCGCTTTAGTAAACGGGGTGCGAATTGCAGAGCCTAGCCCAGCCAATCAACAACGCGTGTCTCAGCACGGACTTTTCTCTCTCAATGTCGCGCCGTCAGAGCGTTACCGACACAGCGCGGTGTTGAACCGATGGGCCGCAGCAATTCGACCCCGGTGCGCGCCTCTCGACCGGTGCGACGAACGCTGGTTTTCACTGCAGGCACCTAAAAGCGCAGTGCCAAAAGGGTGGCTTCTAGCCGATGCTGTGTGACACTTGCCGCGTGGAAGATGGAGATCGTCGCACCCGGTGGGGCAGCGTCTTGCCGTCGGAGACCGCCCCCGAGGTGGCCACCACATTGCGGATCTGCTGATCTTCGCGTCCGCGGCACATGCGCTTCATGCCGAAGTAACCACTGATTGCCCTTGCGGGACTGCTTCATCTCGGGGTCACGCTCGCCCTTGGTGTTCTTGGTTGAGCTGGGCATGATGAGCGTGGCGTCCACGATCGTGCCGGTGGCTCAGGCGAAAGCCCCGACTGCAGGTGTGCGCCAACGCGCTCGAAAAAGGCTGCCGGCCAAGTTCGTGGCGCTCCAGGAGACGGCGGAACTTGCAGATCGTTTTCATTCTGAGGATTGGCACCCACAGCAATAGTGCTTAGAACGAGCATCTGCCTTCCGCTTTGGAGACCCAGTCATGACCTACCGGGCGCCGCAGCCCGCCGCCATAATCGCTCTTGTTCTCGACTCGAATAACTGTTCATCGCACATGTAGTTGTGGGTCGTTGGCAGGTGGAAGCCACGGAAGGTGTCCTGCTGCTTGGCCGCCGTATGGGCACGGTATATCTTGGGCTCGCTGCAATGTGCTTTCTCGCGCTGCCTGCTGGAACACGCCCTGCAGCTCGAGTTCCTGCCGCTACGTCAATGCGGCCCACCACGGTGTGGATAAACTGACACCGACAGCCTTGAAGATCTCCTGCAACGGCGCGCTCATGCTGTCTGGATTTTTTGCTCGTACAGACGTGGGCGCACGTGCAACTCGGGCTGCGGGCGCGATTAGCGCAATTTCCACATCGCTGCGGCCCCACCTGGTCCAACAAGCGGGGCTGCTGCCAGTGCTCGCCGGAACACCCTCGGCGGCAGCGGCGGTGCTCGCCGCCTATGTGGTTAGATGCTTCGTTGCTGAGGCGCTGACCCGTCCGCGTACGCCGGGCGGCGTTCTCTGCCGAACCTAAAACGACTCAACCTGCGACTGATCCGTCAACTTAGTCCAGTCGTCCGTACCAAAGCACCGTGTCCACGCCCCTGTGCTATCGCCGCGCTCCCCCCTACCAACGAGGTAGGTGCGGTTCAATGGAATGCCCAAGACATGGCCGCAAATTTCATCCGACACAAAGCTCCAGTAACGGACGTCATAGTTCATTTCGAGTACTGTTCCGCCCGCTGCACCGATAAGCGTTCCCGTATGGCAGAACCACACGTCATCCCTGCGCTCATACTTCTTAGCTCCACCCTGCATGACGATCGTGTTCGACATATGTTCGGCTCGCGTCAAGCATGGATTGTCGGGTCCCACAGAATTCGAGTCGCGAGGTTTTGTTGCGGTGGCGACGATAGCGCCCATCGTGGTGCGTCTCGTCTCACCAGCATCGGACCACATGAACACGGCGTTTGCAACTATCCCCGGCGTATAGTCCGCTCGATTCAATCTGCCATCAAATAGGGAAGCAGCCAAGATCCCGCTAGCCCACGCATAGTAGTAATTCGCCTCATAGTAGGCGTCCTCTCCTTGGGAGCGAATCCGACATTCTCGGTTAAGAAGCTTCGTCCCGAGCAAAATGACGTCACTGGGTAAGGTGCGCGCCTTCTTACGAGGTCTTTGATATTGCCAGTACGATGTATCGTCCAGCGCAATTACTCTAATGCCTGAACCATTGGGAAGTGGCACTCGGGCGCCAAGTGTCTTCGAGGGCAGATATTCGGCGACCTGACTAAAAGTTTCACTAATTGCGCTCCCGCTGTGAACGGGCTGAGTCGCCAGTTGACTGTCAAAAAAGACCGGGGTGGTGTAGAAGAACGCCTTCAGGTACCCATCGATGTAAACCTCTCCCGTCGCACAATCAGGCGCGGAGAAGGTGCGCCTAAATTCCACCACGTGCAAATTGGCGTTTGCTACGGCCGAATAAAGAAGCAAGAGCACTAGCCTGAAGATGTGTCGAGCTGGCATCAAAACTCCGCCCTACAAGCTTGAAGTCACTGCTTCGTATACCAAGCGCTGCCCCAACCGGTGGCAGTTATGCCGGCAGGAAGGGGATCCTTAACACCACACGCCGACAGCGCGAACGAGACTAGGGTATTCGAGTTTCGAAGTTCGCCGACTCCGACGGTATACGGTTGGCATGTCTTCCCTGCAGCGTGCACGACTTGCATGATGCAGTTGGCTATGACACATGCCTTTTTTCCGTCGAGGGTCTTAGAGATGACGGTTGTGCCCTTCGGATCTGGAACATTGCCATCCGGTGAATAAACGGCAGCACCGCTGCCATCTGTTCCCAGTTTGCCGTGTGGTCCGATATATGGAACAACAACGCCCCACTTCGTTGCTACAGGGCAGGCGAACGGGTTGCCAACTGGCCCCGCCTCCGAGGACGTGCCGCTTCCCTTCTGAGACGGCCCTCCGCGGACTTCCGTCTTCGAGCCGTCAGGACGGGAGATGACAAGGAAGGCATGCATGTCGTCGAAGCCTTCTGCAATGGCTGGCTTAAAGGCTAGGGTCGTGTTGCATGCCTGGCTTGAACCAACAATCAAAGGAGGTGACGTTGCCTGGTTTACTTCCTCGATCGTCACAGCGACTGCTAGTACAGGCCATTGAACAGCAGCCAATATCGACAAGGAATTTCGCGCGACTCTCACCATTTTGCGACTCCTGCCTTTAGCTGAGGACGGTGCAGTTTGCGGCAATCAGGCAACGGGCGCAAGACCCGAAGCAAGGCGTCACGGGGACCACGGTCCAGTCAATTCTTCTGGTTGACTCGACAAGGATGTCCGTGACGCAGGCCGAGCATTCAGCCACGACCAACGCACCGACGGGGTGATCTTCCGACCTGTACTTTCTTCGAAAAGAAGCCGGCCTTTGGCTTGCTCACCGAAGTGCCTTCAGCAGCTGCGCACTTGCGAACAAGATCGCCGGGGTCAGCATCAATGGCCAAGCAGCTAGCTTCTAGGCGGGCGGGGCCTTGTGCCAGTGGAACTTACCGAGTGCAGTATGAGTTTGGCTTAGCGGATTGCTCCGAATGCCTCGGACAGATGGAGACCCCAAACGCCGCTCGGAGAGGCGTCACGGGCCGCAATGTCCAGCAAGCGTGAATGCCTCCGTTTTCTTTTGCGTGGAAGCGGCTGCCGCCGTCGCACTCGTGACTGCAGACCCCCTCCCCCATGGCTTGGAAGCCTGTGACGGAAAGAATCTGCTGCGAGCAGGGGCTTTGGGCGGCGCTCTACGAGTCAGGTTGAATTTAGGTAGAAAGCGACCTAACCTAAATCTCAGCGCGCGCGCAGCCTAGTGCCCGCAGATGGTGGATGCCTCTGTCCGGAACCGACATCCAGCCGTGCTCGCCGATGCGGCGCCATTTCGCACGCGCTTTGCAGAGGACTGCAGCCCCCCGCAGGACGTCGGAAGCGCAACTTACGGCATTTAGCGGGCGCATTCAGTGACGCAACTGCACGCCCTCAAAGCGGAAATCGCTTGGCTTTGCGTCGATAATGCCTCTTCAACTTTTTCAGGGCAAAGATGGCAACGTACATTGAGGTTCATCAGCAGATTCAAGCTCTCCAGAAGGAGGCTGAGGCACTGAAGGCGGCTGAACGAAAGGGCGTCATTGAGCGAATGCGGGAAGCCATTGCCGTTTACGACATCACTGCTGAAGATCTCGGACTCACAGGCGGACGTAGACCCGGCAGAAAGACCGTCACGAACGCACCCGTCAAGTCCAAGACGAGCAAAGCATCGGCAACTGCCGCCTACCGTGACAGCCAAGGCAACACTTGGGGAGGCCGAGGGCCTCGCCCTCGCTGGCTAAAAGACGCGCTCGCAGGTGGCGCAAAGCTCGAGGACTTCGCTCACTAGCAGAGCAAGCGAAGTCAGGCTCGCTGGCGTTCCAATCGGCGGCGATCCAGAGCCCCGGATGTCAATCCCGCGGAAGAGTCAGCAGCAGGATCGCGCTCTGCGATTTGCAGGGCCAATAAACGGAGGGCGGGGTGGTCGTCAGCTTCTTTCCGACTGGACATTCGTACGTGTTGTCTGCGCGTCGAAGCGGAAATCCGGGCGCCTGAAGGTGCCGTCGTTGCGAATGGACTTCTCCCACACCGGGATGTGGGGCTCGATCTTCTTCTCGTTGACGGTCCAGTTCAGCATCGGCGCCGCTGCATAAGTGTGTCGCCGACCAGGCGCTTGGGCTTGAGATCGAACTGTCGCTCGACGCCTCGATCATGGTCCGAGTTGCCTCCACTTCTTCGGTGCGGTGAGCTGGGGTGTGCTTCCACGTCCAGGATGATTCCCGCGTCGAGGTCAATCAGGTAGTTGGTGGAATACGCAGAGAACGCTGGCTCACCGGGACTGCAGTCCAGCGGGCCGCCGGATCTGTTGGAGAGATGTTCTTTGGGCGAATCGAGCCGCTGTGCGGTTCGCCCGAATCACCTGGAGGGCCCTTAGGCAGGAAGGAGACAGCAACGAGGCCAGATTCCGCTTGCATGCACAGATTTCCCGCAATGAGGAAGACTCTCAGCCAGGTCCTATTTGGCTCGGGTAGTGTTCAACGCGCTGCGAGCTGGAGTCCGCATGGGATGCAAGCTGACACGGCGAGATGCCTCAATCGGAGCGAGCCGCTTAGCGCCCGGTCCGGTCCTCAGATGGGAGGGGCACCAAAATTTTGGACACAAGAAGGCGAAGGAATACCTTGAAGATGAAAGCTCAAGTTCTGATCTCTGCAGTGGCGGTTCTGCTGCTTGCGGGTTGTGGCGGAGGCGGTACTGGCGAAACAGCATCGGCTGAGCCCAAGATTGTCCCGGTATCCACGCAATTGCATCAAGTGCCCGTAGACGATAAGTAATGCGACGCACGAATTCATTCAGCCGTTTGCTGGCCCAATCCCTTCTAGCCGCGAGCGCGGCCGCAATGCCTTATGCGGCACAAGCGGCGGGAGTTTGCCCAAGCACCGCAAGTCCGTATTACACCTGCACTGACGTATCGTCAAAGTGGATGCCAATCGGTGGTGCTGGAAGTCTCGTCTATGCGGATGATCTCCACTTCCAATATGACCCACCCTTCCCGATCAACGCTTTCGGGAACACGTACAACGAGGCGTGGCTATCAACAAACGGCTACATCTACTTGGGCAATAGCGGCGCGACCGTAATTTATACGTACACCTGGGATCTCATGGTGGACCAACAGGCGTCCCTGAGAACTGAAGTTCGCGGTTTTCCGCCGAATAGACAATGGATCGTGCAGTGGGACAACGTCTCATTCTTTGGCTACTGGTGGGATTTTCCTAATGGCGGAGAACCACGACTATCCTTTCAAACGATATTCAACGAGAACGGGATCATTGAATATCAGTATTTTGGTATTGATGCCGGAGCTGCGGAAACGCTGCGAGGAGTAATAGCCATTTCCCACGGGGACCAGACAGTCGGTTCCTTTCTCAGCTACGGTCAAGGCATTCCATCCAACATGGGCGTTAGATGGACGCCTGTCGTAAAAGACGCTCAGTCGCCATCGATCACGATTACGTCGCCAGCGAATGGGGCCAGTTACCTGCTAGCTGGATCCGTCGCAGCAAACTACAGCTGCAGTGATGGAAATGGCACGGGAGTCGCAACTTGTGCGGGGCCGGTAGGCAATGGAGCCGCAGTAGATACCGCCACTGTTGGCTCCAAATCTTTCAGTGTAAGCGCGAGCGACTACGCGGGCAACACCACCCTTCTGACATCTGCTTACGGCGTCCTCTATAACTTCAGCGGGTTCTTCGCTCCAGTCGATAGGAGTACGGGTCAGCAACGCAATATGAATTCCACAAGAGCCGGGCAATCCGTTCCGGTGAAGTTCTCGTTGAGCGGTAACCAGGGCATGGACATCTTCCAACAAGGCGGACCCGCGTCCAAGAACGTGTCTTGCAACGAGACGACAAGCGAAGCTCCGGTGGAAGAAGTCGCAACGCCGGGTTCTAGCGGACTCGCGTACGACCCGACAACCGATCGCTACACGCTGGTGTGGAAGACGGACAATTCTTGGGCCGGCACTTGTCGAATCTTGACGCTCAAGCTGAAGGATGGATCGGAACACAACGCCTATTTCCGCTTCACGAAATAAGCCTCGGCCACCGGTTCAGATCGGCTGGCGCAGCGCGCCGTCACGAGGCGGTCTTCCGCCTTATTCGCCTCGGCTTTAGGGGGGCGTCTCTCTGCACGTGCGTCTCATCAGGCCCAAGTCCGAGAGCCTAGCGTCAAGCCTGCGTTCTGGCCAACGAAGTGGCTGGCCCTCCCACGTGTGAGACATTCAGCGAGCCTGGTTTGACCGCACCTGCGGCGTTACTTGGCTGTGTGGATCCAGATTTGCTTGTGTAGCCGCCCCCGTGCGTTAGAGACGTTTGATCTCCTCTGGAGTCCTATCCTGCGGAGTGTCAATCCGTCGGTCCAGGATGTCCGCTACCGACCCGAAGCAGCCTTACGTCTTCCACAGGCGCTCGGACGAGCTAACTCCTAGGTGGTCGCCGCCATATTCAGCTTCGGGAAAAACACTCGCCCATTAACGATGGCCATCTCACCGTCAGCCTCCAGCCGCTCCAAGACTCCGGTGACCTCGCCATCGGACAACTGCTTGTTGAACAGGGCGGCCACTGCGCTGCGAAGTGCTTTTTCCGAACGCGGCTTGGGAGCGCCCGAACCATGAAGTTTCGCCAAGACGAGCGCCGCCCGGTCTTGTGGTGACTTGGCCCGCGCTGCTTTCACGGCTGGAATTGCCTCGATAGCCGGCCAGCGCGCGGAGAAGATATTGTGCTCTTTGAGATGCTCAATCAGTGGGCCGAATCCACCGTCCTTGGAAATGATGTGGAAGAAGGCACCAGGATCGGCTGCGGCCAGCTTTCCGATGTAGTAGGCGATGTGGAAGTCGAGGGCATTGCGGCCTACCCCGGAGATCTTCACAAACTCGGCGCGGTCGCCAAGCCTGTGAATTCGATCGGCGACTTCAAACGGCAGCTTCTTCTGAGTGGCCCCGACAAAAACCAGCACTCTGAAGTAGACCGGCGTGAGCAGATCAAAGGACTCCGGCTGGACGCTTTCCCAATCAACCATGACGATGTTGGTTCGCATCGAGCTCAGACGTTAGCCCGCCCGCCCCACGCAGAGGCTGCAACTCCGTTGCACTGGGCCCCCATCATCACTGGCAGCGAATCTCAAACTGCCGGTCACGTGCCTGCTTGCGCTCCGATCGGATCCAGTCGTGCATCTGGGCACCTTGGGGGCTGCCGTGCCATGGCATCCAGATGTGCCACTCGCGCATCGAGCGATTTGCATTCGCTCTGCCGCGCAGCATGGACGTTAACTTCGTTCGACACCACGCGATGCTGCGGTTGGCGATTAACGTTCCGCTGCTGCTCCGCTAAGGCAACCTGCTGATCCCAAGGAATTCCGTCGGGAACACTCACGATGCTCTCTATGAGCGCGTTATGTTGATTGCAGTGCGCCTGTGCCCAGAACGTTCCGCCGTTGTAGGCTTTGCACAGATAGATAGAACCAGAATGCGCTGCGGCCATTGGCAGCAGAAGCAAGAGCCCATAAAACCTCATACGCCCTCCCTGAGCCCAACTCTACAGCAGCTTGGAGAGCCTGTGACAAAGCGCCAGCCAGGACCGCTTCTGCCCGAAAGCGGACTTAGGAGCCGACGGACTCGCAATCCGTGATAAAGCAAGCCCCCACACGGCTTCTCTCAAGCCTCTCCGCTTAGCTGCTCGTGGCTAGTCCACAAGCATGACCTCGCTAACGGTCGGACGACCGCCACCTGTAGCATCGCATCTGCCGTCTAGGTGGACGTTCACCAGCTTGCCCGTCGATTTCGCGGTTAGCAAGACCGCAAGCACCATTCGAGCATTCGCGGCGGACTTGATGATCCAGAAGTCATTCGCAGCGCAGGCAGAAGCGATGTTGAAGTTTCGCGGAGCGAAGGTGACATCACCGCTGCTGGCCACAACGCGGATCGACCCAGGATCAACCCCATTCACCCAACCGGCAGTGCTGACCAGCGGTGTTAGCAGCAGCGAGCCAGCAACTGCCGAACGGACTGCAGAACCCAATATCGGCCCGCGCCGATTCAGTCGCAACACACCTTCTTTGACGCGGCTCAACGCGTCACCCGCTCCACAAGAGCGTTGTCAGCCATGCTGGAGGGGCAATTGCCGGCCGTGCTCTGGATGCGCCTGACGACGTACTCACCGTCGCCCGGCACTTTGAACGTGTCGCCCACACGTCGACCCTTCTGCACGCACATTGAAACCTCGGCCGCACCCCCCGCACCCGGCGCGGCCGACGAGGTGCCGGCAAAGGCCGTTCCATCTTTTTTCGTGGGAATGAGTGCAGAGCCGCTCGCAGCTTTTACCTTGATCTCTTTGACGGCCTCTTCAAGGGCCACCATTCGGTAAGACGTCGAGGGGTGCGACGCGGAGTGAGTGCCCTTGATGTTGCCCGGGTTCGCGGCCGCCATGCGACGCCAGAACTTCGGCGCGTCGTCTATCGCATAGCCCGCCGCGGCCATCATGTACAGCCCCACGTAGTCGGCCTCTGCCTCAAACTCCTGGGAATACGCGCTAGCTGCGGCCTGAGCGAAGTTCGCTTGGTTGTAAGCGCCTCGCGTCAGGACGGCTAGAGCCAAGTCAGCGACGAAGCCGCCGGCCGCGTTCGCCTTCTTCGCATCGATGTGGCGCATCGTGTTGTGAGCCAACTCGTGGCCAACGACCAGGGCTAATTCTTCGTCAGTGCGGGCGAAGTTCATCATGCCGCGGGTAATCATGATCCGCTCACCGTCTGCAAACGCGTTCAGGATTTGCTGAGGGGCAAGCACTGCAGGGTAGTCGCAAGCCGGCACAGGCTTCACTTCAAACTTCAGTTCTTCCACCCCCCGGCGCACTACCAAGGGCATCGGATCCTGAGCTTTCATCGTCCTGCGCTTCTCTGCGAGCGCTTTCGTGTCGGAAGTAGGAGTGCCGTAGATGGAGAGCACCCTGTCGCCAGGTCGAAGCCCGGCCGCCTCGGCTGGACTTCCCGGGACCAAGAACAAGACGGTGGGGACTTCGCTCGTACCGTAGAGACGCACCATGGAGCCGGCCAACTCACCCTTAGGGGTAGTCGCCAGTTCAGCGCCCCACGCGGGTCCCACCTTGGGGCACATGGCCACGCCCTTAGTACTGAGACGCCAATGAACTTCGCGCAGGCGCTTCGTCTCGGAGATCAGTTCCTCCGCCACGATGTCGAGCTGCTTCTGAGCCTCGGTCGCGGTCTGTTCCTTGCTGACCGACACGCGCTGGGTGGTGGGGCTGGCGCACCCAGTTAGTAGGAGCGCAACTAAGACTGGCAGCACAACCCTCATGATCTCTCCCTGTTGCAGTTTGTAAGTCGATCATAGGTGGCTGGTCAGTAAGCGGCAAGCATCCCCCGCTCTTTAATACGTCCGACCTCATCTGTTCAACGTATCCGACAGGTTCCCCCCAAGCTAGTCGCAACCTTTGGAGTGCAACCAACCGCGAGACCATCATGGCCGACGACAAAACGAACGCACACGGTCGAGACCGTGAGCGCATGAACGTGAACCAGGAGCATCAAGTACGCGACTGGAGCAAGACCCTGGGAGTCAGCCCCCGAGCAGAAGAAGGCGGTTTGCCGCCGGCGGAGATCGCGTCAAGAAGGTGCGCGAGTACCTGAAGTCCGACAAGCCCCGCTGACCGAGTCTCGCGGGCGCCTGACACGGTGCAGCCGACTAGTCTCAGAATAACTAGTTCGTTAGTTCACGGAACGTCCGCCGCTCGTCGCGGAAGCAACGGTAGCGCTGACGCCGACGGCGTAACGGCGCATCATGCATTTGCTGTACCGCCCCCCGCGCGGCTCGCGGGGTGTTCTGGGAGAGGCAAATGCGATCCACTCTTGCGGCCCTGCTCTTCGCCGCATCGTTCGGTGCTCAGGCGATGTGCGTCGGCACCCCGAACTTCCAGAGCTGCACCGACAGCTCCGGCAACTCGTACACCGTAAACCGATTCGGCAATACGACCATGATGCAGGGGTCGAATCCGAACGGTTCACAGTGGAACCAAACCAGCCAGACCTACGGCAATACGACGTTCCACAACGGGACCGCTGCCAACGGCAACAACTGGAACGGCACGACGACGAGCATTGGGAACACGCAAATCCACCAAGGCACCGACAGCAGAGGCCGGCCTTATCAGCGGACGTGTGGCCCATTCGGCTGCCACTGACCCGCGGCACCTGCTTCTGAGGTTATCGAAGCCCGCTGGGTTTCAAGCGCTGAGAAGCCCGCCAGTCCGAGGGCGCAAGTGGCTCAGGGTCGTCCCAAAGCCCGGCGCGACTAGCGCGCGCGCCCTCCTCTAGCCGCTTGATCTCGGGGTCGGTCAGGTAGCGCGTGAACGCCCACGCCATGCCTTGCCGCACCTGCTCGGAGCTGGCGTCTTTCCCGCGGCATTCCAGACGCGCCACGGTGCGCCCGTAGCCGTCGCGCGCCAGTGGCTTGATGGTTGCCCAGACGCCGAAGCACAGCACGCTCAGAGCGGCCTTGGAGCGCTTCCCGTAGGCCTGCGCACTCTCCGGCGCATCGATCTCCGCCAGCCGCACGGAAACCTGTTGGGAGGCGCCAGGCTCGCCGCAGCGAGCCTTGACGGTGTCGCCGTCGCTGATCGCGACAATCAAGCAGATGGCAGCCGCAGCAATCAATCCAAGCCCAAACCGGTTCTAGCTTCTGCCAGGCACCTCTCCTGAGACTCCTTGAGTCGACTATTCAGGTAATTCGCCTGCGATGTCGACAACGAGCACTCGTCAGACTGTTCTTGCTGGCCGTACATCTTCTCGCAATGGCTTTTTCCAAGGTACGGGTTCCCTGCAACCAGCGGATCCCGAAGGCAGTGCTGATATTCAGTCTTGTTCCTGCTCGCCTTTAGCTTGCACGCGTTTGCCCAATCCATGTCGTAGATAGCGCGGGCACTACGATTGCAGCGCTCATAGGCCGCTCGGCGTGCGGCTGCGGCTTGCTCCTTCTGGTGCTCGGCCGCCGCCTCCTTTTCAGACTTCGCGCGCTCGACGCCCGGCAAGAAGACAACGTAGTGATAGAAGACCCCGCCTCCACCCATTAGCGCGCCAGCGATGACGGATGCTTTCACGAACTTATCCACGGCAACCCCTCCTCAGTCCGCAAGGTAACTCAAGGCCGCCGAATGGCGCAATTGGGTGGTCTGCCCTACTTGACCGCTGGAGCCTGTTCGCTGCGGCATCTTCCTTGAAGACGATTCCCGCCTGCTCCAGCAGCGACGCCTCCAACTTTTCGTGATACATGCGAAGCAAGTCCACCGGACGCCGGATGCAGTTCTGCTCCCGAACGCCTTGCGGCGCGTGCCCTGAATCTGCATCGCCACGCCCGCCGGGATCTCGACCCACTCGGAGAAGGTAGCGAACGAACGGCGCAGCCCCTGCAGCGTGATGCGCGGCAACTCCGCGACACCGCAGGCGAGATCTGCGCGTCGCCAGGCTCGACCAGCCGGCCGCTCTCGCTCTTCGGGGTGGAGAACACCCACTTCTTGCGCCCAGGCAGACCCGCCAGCAGGTGCGCCGTGTAGGGAGTCTCGGGATCAGCCTGTGCCCCTCGATCTTCTCAAGGATCCGGATGATGCGGCGCTGGAAATTCACATCCTCCCATTGCAGCGCGAGCGGCCCATTTGGCCGCGGTCCGTTCAGGAGCATGAACTGCAGGTAGGCGGAGATCACGGGGTTCGACAACTCTCGCAAACCGCTCGGAACCAGGCGCCCAGCTCCTCCTTCTGAAGAACAAGGTTCCGCTTGTCCGCCTTGCCCAGCGTCTCCCTTACACGCCTGCTCTTCGCCGCCTCCACGCTAACGAGCCCACCATAGTCCTTGTGACCCGCGCACCAGCCCAGGAAGGCCGTAGATGTCTGCCTTGTCTACCGGCTCCTAGGTGAACTGAGGTCGGGTGTGGGTGTTGTCCTCGCGGAACACCACTTCTACATGCCTTGCAGCGAGCAGACGGAAGGCGTCGATGGGCCTGGTCGGTATAGGCAGCTCCGACGCTCGACGGCGCCTGGGCGGCGACGTGCCTCAAATCAGCAGCGACGGCGCGGGCAAACCTACCGGGCCGGCACCAACTCAGATTTGCAATTGGCGGGATCGCCGTTCAGAATCCAACATCCGTAGGAGGAGATGGGAAATGCGCTGCCTTGCTTGCCAGAAAGAGATCTCAATGGCCGCGAAGGTTTGTCCCTATTGCCACCGCGACACGACGGAGTCGGGACAGGCGCACGGGTCCATGATGCTTGGCGCGATCATCGGAGGGGTGATTGGCTACTTCGTGAACGGCATCTGGGGCATGTTCATCGGCATCATCGTTGGCGGCACTGCTCTGGGGATTGGCCCAATACTGAAGGCTTCAAAATCGCCAGCTCCGCCGGCGAGTGTCAGCGTCGACAGAATCGCCAATGAGCCGCCGCCCGCATCTCGCCAGCTTTCTCTGGCGCAGAGGTTGACCAGTCTCGATGAGGTCCGGGCCAAGGGTCTGATAACAGACGAGGAGTTCGCCAAGAAGAAGGCGGACATCCTCAAAAAAGCCTAAAGGCGGCTGCGCAAAGTTCTATGGAGATAACTGCGTGTCTACGACATTGCAGATACCTGGAGAGTTTGGATTCTCAAGCCGGGAGTGCCTCATTCGCACGACTGGGCCGAACTGAGCTCGGGCTTGATCGGGTGTAAGGGAAGCGACAAGGACCAGGTCCAATCAATAGTGCTGGGGGCATTGCTGGGAAAAGGCCGCCTGGTGCCGCTCGGCAAGAACACCCCGACATTGCTGGGCCTCCGTCTGCCTCAGGATCAAGGCGTGAGATTTCGGGATTGGCTCCAAGGGCCGTGGGTGTCACGTCGACTCTTGCCACCTCTGCGCTCTGAAAGGGGCTCCCACTGTCCCTCGAGTGCCTGTGCGAGTGGTGTGTTGGTAGGACGTCTGCTCCTGGCCGATCGCGAACATCCAGCCGGCGGACTCGCAATCCACCGGTCGAGCGCCGAGCTGCTTCGGCGCTGACCGTCGGGATGGTGCTGTTCCTTGCCGATGGCTGACTGGTCTGGTTTCTCCGGCCAACTAGACTGATGCAGCCCCCACGGTTAACCTACTCAGGTCGAACCGAGCCAAGGGCCCACTGTGTCTTCCAAGTCCGACCGCGACAATCGTGCTAACCAGCTGAACCCGAACAACAGCGCCTATCACTTGTCACGTGGTGGTGCTGGGTGCAATGCCGACGACGAGGACGGCGGCCCATCTTGGTCGGGCTACGACCGTGCGCGGGCCGCTCAGAGTGTCTTCGCCTCGTTTGCCGCGATGAACCTGCCCCCTACCCCCGCGCGGGACTTGTGGAGGATCGAAAAACTCTTCTTCTTCGACTTGGTGGATCTAGATGGCCAGACCAGGCACTTCCAGTTCATGGGCCGGGCGTTCCACAGCATGCTGGATGCAGAAGATGTAGCCGAGAAGTGGCTGAGCGGGCTGCGTTCAGGGCTGTACGAGTACGGAGTGCCCTTGGCAATGTACCGCGCTGTTGATCCGGACTCCGGCCGTGAGTACGAGTGGATGTCCGGCCGCTATCGGTCGGGCTCCAACATGTCAATCTTCTACCCAAATCCCGTGCAGCGGAAGAAGGTGATAAAGGCGCTCGATGCGAAATGGGAGCGCACGGGCAAAGCCGCGGTGGAACGCGTCCTGGCTGAGTGGCGCACCGTTGCGCGGATTGATCTAGGTGCGTGCACAGACAAGGAGATGCAGCTTTCCCAGGGCGGCGAGAGACGGCTAGGAGAACACGTAGAAAGCCTGCGTGTTGCGGTCCCCTGAAGTCAAGACCGCCCGCAGGCGTTGTTCCCATCCGGCTGGATCCATTCAGATACCGAGCGAACGACCCGCGGTCTGAGAGTCCGGCAGCTCCAGATCGAACGCGAGACGAGCGATCGCGAATCCCCTCCACTTTCACACGCCGGACTATGAATCCGCCTGTCAACTAGCCAGACTCTCCTGGATTCATTTCGACGCTCCGCGGGGCGTAACTGCAGCTTTCGCGCGACGATGCGAGTCGCTCGGCCTTGCGGAACGTAAACTCAGCAGTCAGGACTCCTGTTTACGAAAATTGTCTGATCCCGGCCAACGATCTCCCCTCAAGGACAAACCACTGCGCCTGCCGGGCCAATCTGTCTTCGAACAAAGAGAAAAGCTCATAGAAGACTCGGTTTCAACACCAATGATGCAGGCGCTCTTGTTCGTCCTCCTGGCGGGCATCGAGTGGTGGCGGTGGTACACGGGAATGAAGCCCAATCCGGTCATCTTTTCACTGGCAGCCGCCGCTGCGGTTGGGTACGCTGCGTTGCGATTCTTCCGAGTGCGTCCAAAGCTAAGGGCACTGCGGCTTGGCGAAGAAGGCGAGAAGGCTGTGGGCCAGTTCCTGGAGCGCTTGAGGGGAAGTGGATTTCAGGTTTTCCACGACGTAGTCGGACCTGGATTCAACGTAGACCACGTTCTTGTCGGTCCTCAAGGTCTGTTTACGGTAGAGACAAAGACGTGGAGCAAACCTAGCTCTGGCAACGCTCGGATCGTCTTCGATGGGGACACGCTCAAAGTGGGCGCAAGAAGCCCGGAGCGTGACCCGATCTCGCAAGCCCGTGCTCAAGCATCTTGGCTGCGCGGGTTGCTGGCAGAGAGCAGCGGCCGCTCCGTGCAAGTCCGACCGGTGATCGCGTTTCCCGGGTGGTTCGTGGAGACGACTGGGCGAAGTACTGACGTCTGGGTTTTGGAGCCGAAGGCATTACCCCACTTCATCGAAACTGAACCCTCAAGACTCTCACCTGAAGACGCGCGGTTGCTCGCGTATCACCTATCCCGCTACGTCCGGAGCTCACAAGCTAAGTAGCTCTAACGACCGGACTTGCAATCCGCAGGTTCTCGCCCATACCCGCTGGCTTTGGACTAACGGTCTTCTGGCAACTTGGTCCGCGCTTCTTACACCAGGCTTCAGTACGCGAGACCGAGCGCTTACGGCCCTCGCGAAAGGCTTCCGATAGCCTCCTCGCCCCCCTCGCCACGAGGGGGCGATGTCCAGCCTTGTGAACGAGTGCCGACAGTTATCCCGGCCCCAGGCCTACGCGTTGTGGAAAAATAAACCGATCATGCCGGGGGCCCTACGTGCAACGTACTTCTGACTTAGCCGATCTGCAGCAGCAGCTGCGCCAATTTGCAGCAGAGCGCGACTGGGAGCGTTTTCATTCACCGAAGAATCTGGCGATGGCGCTCGCCTGTGAGGCTGGGGAAGTTCTTGAGCACTTTCAATGGCTCTCAGAGTCCGAAAGCGACAGCCTGTCCGCGGAAGCGAAGCAGGCCGTCGGCGAAGAACTCGCAGATGTCTACCTGTATTTAGTCCGGCTCGCGGACCGCCTGTCCATTGATCTCCCAGCAGCCGCCCAGCAGAAGATCGATTTGAACGCGAAGAAGTACCCAGTCGAAAGGGCAAAGGGTAACGCCAAGAAGTACACCACATTCGGAATCGAGGGCGAGGAATGACTGAACCAACAAACATATTCATCTTCACAGCCGGGGACGCATCCGCTCGGGCTCACCTCGATGATTCGATCACAAAGTCCATTTCGCTTGAGACCGTTCTTGCTCACCTTCCGCCTGACACGCACTCGCAAATCAGTGAAATCAGCAAAGAGCACGGTCTCTATGCATGGGGCGCCATCCCGGGCCCTCAGAACAGACCACGTTGGGCTGCGATGCAAGAAGGCGATCTCGCGTTGTGCGTCTACGACTCACGGTATCGGTACGTCGCCCAGGTCCTCAAGAAGTTTGAGAACGAAGACTTGGCTCGCGCGATCTGGGGACAAGACCCTGAAGGCCGAACTTGGAGCCTGATCTACTTCCTCACGGAACCGCAGAAGCTCGATGTCCCCCTGCTCGACCTGGCCGGCTACCTTCAACAGGGCTATATGGGGTTCACCCGCATTAGCGACGCGAAGTCCGCACGCATCAAGGCCGAATTCGGGTCGATCAACACGTTTGTGGAGCAGCAGCTCCTCAGCAGACCGATCGATGCGCATCCTTTGGACAACATCACGAGACAAGATGTCCTCGATGCCTTGGCTCGCCTTGACGCGGGTGAGACCCACGGGTACGGGCCATCAACGGATTACAACCTGGTACACGAGGGTAAGCCGTATCCGCCTAAAGCAGCTGCAGGGATAGCGACTATGCGCACGTTGGGCCGGCCTCTGAGACCCAGCGAATTTTCCGCTGGTATGGGGACGAAGAACTTCCGCGTACTGGAGAAGCTGGGGTTCACCATTCAGCCTAAGCCTTCAGATGACCTGTTCTTCCTGATCCGCTCGAATGAAGACTCCCCGTATGACGACGAGCTCGGCGTCCGCTATCACTTCACGAACACCGTTCCGAACCACAAGAAGCTGCTTGTTGGAGCACGCGTAGTTGTTGATTCGACAAGCTCAAACGGGACCAGGCTACGCGGGCACGGCAACCTGGGGCCCGCGCAGTCGAAGGTGACGCCCTCTGGTTCGCAAGAGTTCGTGAGCGAGTTCACTTCCTGGACACCGTTCTCCCCGCCAAAGCCAATTTCTGCTGCGCTTAAGGCGCAAATCGCTGCGCAGCCCGGGTACAACGTTCAGCACGCGATCCGCCCACTTAGCAGACGGCTGTTCGAGGCGATCACCGATGGAAAGCCGATTGACATGATCGACGAAGTCGTCCTGATTGGAACCACCAGAAGAACCGACAAGGAGCTCGACGAGTTTCAAGACTTGGTCAACAGAGAAGGAGGCCAGGCGTGGTGGTGGAGCTTCCCAATCAAGAGTGAGGCACAAAGCGCGCTCCCCCGCCCGTTCTACGTGTATTTGAATCGGGGCGGCGGAGTTTTCACTCACCGATGTCGTGTCGATGACTTCCGAACTAGCCAAGGCAACTCGGGGATGGAGTCTCCATGGCCAGAGAAGACGCCTCTGCGCCTGAGAGGGGCGACACGTGCCGGCGATCGCCAGAGCGAGGTATTCAAGACTTGGCTGCTCGTGGGTTCGGTCGAAGAAATCAAGCCGGCTCTCGCGCTCTCAGATTTTGAGCCGGCAGCACCTTGGTCCAGCGACAACAACATCCTCAACCAGAGCACCTTCGGCTACGCGTACCGGAAGCAGAAGACAGGTGTGCCTACGCCCTCAAAGCCTTACACCGTCGACGACGCAATCGAAGACATCTTCCTCTCGAAGACCGACCTCGAGGAACTCATTGGACTTCTATCCAGTAAGAAGAACTTGATCCTCCAGGGGGCGCCTGGTACAGGCAAGACTTACCTGGCTAAGCGACTCGCCTTCGCTCTCATGGGCGAGGCCGCAGATGACCGCGTCACGATGGTGCAGTTCCACCAGTCGTACTCGTACGAGGACTTCATCGGGGGTTACCGTCCAACTGGCGAAGGGTTCGCATTCAAGTCTGGAGTGTTCTCGCGATTCTGCGCGGCTGCAACGCAACGGCCGACCGCGAAGTTCGTGTTTGTAATCGACGAGATCAACCGCGGCAATCTGAGCAAGATCCTTGGCGAAGTGATGCTGCTGATGGAGTCCGACAAGCGCGGACCCGGGTGGGCGATTCCACTCACCTACTCGACCGAGCAGGAGCCGCCTTTTTACATTCCCGAGAACGTGTACATCATCGGCTTGATGAATACCGCCGATCGGTCGCTCGCAATGGTCGACTACGCTCTTCGGCGGCGCTTCGCCTTCTGGACTTTGCTGCCTGCGTTCGAGTCTGCACGGTTCAAGGTGCACCTGCAGTCTAGGGAAATTCCTGAGGCTTTCACCAAGAAAATCGTTGACCGTATGTCCAAACTGAACGCGGCTATCGCAGCCGATAAAGACTTGGGCGCGGGATTTATGGTTGGACATAGCTTCTTCACCTCGCCCGACGAATCAGTCAGCGCGGACGCCTGGTACGCCAGGGTTATCCGCGCGGAAGTAGCACCATTGCTTGCGGAGTACTGGTTCGACAAGCCCGCGAGCTACATCGAAGATCGGGTCAACGAATTGCTGGCCTGACATGATTCCGATCAGGAATATCTACTTCATGCTCTCTTACGCATGGAACCGGCTCGACCAAGCAGAGCTCGTAGATGTCAGCACGGAACAGATCGAAACCCTTCCGGACCTCTTGGCCAGTGTTCTATTGCGGGGGGTTCAACGCTGCCTCAAGGACGGGATCGATCGTGGGTACAAAGAGCAGCTGCAAGAGGGCACATTTGTCCGTGGCCGCCTGGACCTTGGGGTGTCCGTGAGGCGTCTGCTGCTGAAGCAAGCCCGTGCAGCCTGCCACGTCGACGAGTTGACCAGCAACATCCTGGCCAATCAGATCGTTAAGACAACTATGCAGCAGCTAACCCGCTTGCCTGCTCTTGACCCAGATCTCCGTCATGGCCTTGCCTTGCTTGTGCGGCGTCTACCAGACGTTGAAGCGATACGTCTCAGCCGAAGGGACTTTGATCGGGTTCAGCTGCACTCTAATAATAGTTTCTACAAATTCCTCATCGACATCTGCCGCGTCGTTCATGACGGGCTACTAGTCGACTCTGCCAACGGGGAATACTCCTTCAGAAGCTTCATCGAAGACGAGCACGCCATGAGGCGCCTCTTCCAGCATTTCGTCTCGAACCTTCTTCGACATCACCAGGATCACTACGAAGTCGGCAACGACCGGTTCAGGTGGAACATCGTTGCGCCTGATTCTCAGAGTGATCAGCTCATGCCCATGATGGAGACGGACATAACTCTCCGCGCGCCAGGGCACGTTGTAGTGATCGACACGAAGTTCTCCCAATCGGTATTTCAGCAGAGATTTCAGAAGCAGAAGCTCAAGTCCGAACACCTTTATCAGCTGTTCTCGTACCTGAAGAACCTTGAGTTCAAGGGCGGCGACTACACGAACGCTGATGGGATCCTTCTCTACCCTACTACCGAGAAGGCCGTGGATTTCACGACAACCGTGCAAGGCCATAGGATGTCAGTGCGGACGGTCGATCTAAGTCAAGCTCCCCAGGGGATTCGCGATGACCTCTTGGCGCTCGCGAAGCCCGTGGCTACTCTAGGCAGTGCCTGAGCGGAGCTTCGCAACCTGAATCGTCGCTGGGTTGGCCGGGACGCGTGGAGCCGGCGGACTCGCTTGCAAGGGCAACTCTCACTAAGTGCCAGCTCCGGAGGGCAACAAAAGAGACCAGAGATCAACTACCTGGGTCGACAGTCGTTTTTGATCTCGGGGCTTAGAACTTCCTTCAGTGCTTTGGCGGTGTACATGCGCTTCTTACCGTCCATGTACTCGACTTCCACGGCATTGATCTTCACGCATTCGGTCGTCGCGTTGTACCAGACTGGGTTCCAGCCGCGCCACTCCGGCTCCTCGCCGCTGCGGATCGGGCCGGTCGCCCGAATCCATGTCGTTGAGTGATCGCCGATCCGAGTTCGAACCACGTCGCCGACGGCGTTGTAAGGCGTCACCTGCAGCCGAATGTACTTGATCGACGACATCTTGTTCGGGTTCACAAAGCGAGCCTCCAACTCCACGCCGCCAGCAGAGTTGACCTCTTCAATTCCGAACGCTTGGACTACATGCGATGGATGTGGTCCATTCGATGGCAGCGTCGACGAACTGCTGTCTGTCGCCGAACTCTGGCCAGGACTTGAGGCAGTTGCGGCGTCGAGCAGGCATTTGGCAACCGCAGCCCGTCGGGAAGAGTCTCCATGGACTTCACCCACCTCAGCTTCGCAGTCCAGCGCTGATTTCGACGCGTTGCACGCTCCCGATACGCCCGCGATCAAGAGGAAAATCAACACCCTGTACATCACTAAACTCCGCTCAAAGATGAGCGTGGATTGTAGGCGCCCGCTGTAGCGGTAGTAGGTAGCGCGTACCGCACCCGATCCCAAACCGTCAGGAATTAAAGGCGAATTCATGTGTGTTCCATGCCCGAGGGTGCACCGATGGCCTCTCCCGCGAACAGCGGCAGTGACTCCATCTCCGAGCAAATTGACCGACTACGCTCGCCCCCTAATACGGTAGGCAGCGCGTCTTCGAACGGCGGCCGCTTCGGGACAAATACAAGGGGCGCTTTTGAGCCTTCTGTATTTAGTTCTGAGGACGGAGTGAGCATTCCGTATGCTATCCGGGCCGACAGCCGTCCATTTGATTACCTGGGCAGCCAACCCAGCCCGGGTAAGACCCTACTACCGCTCTCTCGGCGCGAACTTGCGGTCGGCGCGCACACTTGGAGGGGCTCCGCAATCGGGCAGTCGTGTACAGCAAATCGGCAGCGCGCACACCCGGAAGGCTCCTGTGGCGCGTCGAGGCCTAACGAAGTAGGCTGCGCAAGCTCTAGAAAGAGGCGCGTGGTCGATACAGAGGGGGAAAACATGTCTCGTTTGCTCATCGCAGTTGCAGTGGTCGCACTGGTCGGCTGCTCTGACCCTAAGCACACTGCCCTTCCAACTGAGATCGAGAAGTACGAGACGATCAAGCCGCAGGTCGAGAAACTCACACCTGAGGAGCGCGAGCTCTTTGCCAAGTACGCAATGCGAAAGGCGATGAAAGGCACGCTGTTGGGCGGCATGGCCGGAGCGACAGACGCCACCACGATCGGCGAGGCCATCGAAAACCAGCGCACGTTTATGGCCGAAGCGGCTCGGCGCGAAGCCGAGGCTGCTGCTTTGAAGGAAAAGGCGAAGGCACAACGAGAGGCTGGACTTAAGGCCATGCGGGACATCGTCACCGTCGCGCTGGTGAGCAAGAGGTTAGACGTTCAGCGCGGCTACAGCGGAATTGAGATGGACCGCAAGTTCGTCATGTCTGTCGCCTACAAGAACAGCGGCACCAAGGACATAGCGGGGGTGAAGGGAACGCTGATCGTGCAGGACCTATTCGGGGATACCCTATCCGAGTTCCTGATCTCGAACGACGAAACAATCAAGGTCGGTGACACCGTGACGTGGACCGGTTCCCGATCGACTCGCTTTTCCTTCGGAAACAACAAGGACGAAAAGTTGGCTGAACTCTCAGACGACAAATTCAAGGTTGTTTGGGAGCCAGAGATGGTGGTGTTCACCGATGGGACCAAACTGACAGCTCCCAAGTGAAACGGTAGCCGCCGATACCGCGAACTGGCGTCCACCGCTTTCAGCTTGTATTCACGCCGCTTCGGCGTGGCTCGTACTTACCACCCTCACCCACTCTTCTCGCAGGATGAGGGGCGGTCGTGCAAACCGCCGCTCCCGCCGTGCCCCACGACGGGAAGCAGCTTTGACTTGGTGCGAGCGGCGCACTCATCCCGCAGCGCCTCTGCCCGCCATGCGCAAGCAATCTGAGCGTTCACACACGATGTCTTCAGTCGAATCGAAGCCGTACCAATCAGCTCTGGAGTGTTCTTACCGACCACCAGAACTGGGATCGAGTTTCAACCAGGCCATCAGCTCTCGCCAGTCGTTCGCGCATAGGCTGCTTCTACGGCCAACTTTTGCGAGGCTGTGCGCGGAGAGTTAGTTCACTCATTTTGCGACCGTCCTCGCTCAGTACGTCTTCGAGCATCTCGGAGCCGAGCCCGGTCGTGAGCCTCCATCCTCCTGTAGTCTCCCCAGCTGGTTTTCGAAGAGTTGGCATCAGCACTGTGGGAGTGAAGCCTCGGTTCATCGGCTGTTCGAGCCTACCTGTGACCTCGTCGAGCTCGAAATATCGTGTGCGCAGCGACACTCCCACGCGTGTGACGCTCACACATGCATCGCCGACATAAGGGGTGCGCAGTGCTACGTCCTGGATTGTGTTCACAAGCACACGCTCGACAATGTCGCAGTTAATCGGTTCTCCTGGTCGAAGTGACGCTCGAAGCCGATTCATCAACGCAGCGCGTTCTTGTTTACCAAAAACCTCGGCCGGATATGAGAATAGCTTCAGGCTGTGCCCTCCGCTAAGATAGAAATCGCGAGGACGAGTCCACTTGAACGTGAATTGTGGACCCCCGAAGTCCTTAGAGACTAGCGCAGCACATGGGTGCATCTTGGCCGCTCGACGACTCTCCCAGACCAAACGAACACCGGTCGCTACAACTGTCAATGCCTGCTCGCGATCGGGCTGTCGCGCTACCTGTAGCCATTCATTGAGCGCCGACTGCAGGCGCCTTAAAGCCAAAGGCAAGTTTGGCCAATACGACTGAACGCCCTTGCGCGGACAAAGCAGAAGCGTAACCGCGGGCGCTGACCCAGACCCGGTATTGATGCTGCCAACAGCGCACGCCGAGGCGCTATCTGAGTAGGCTTCTGGAACGAGCCGCCGGGCAATCCACTCATCGGTAGGCATCCCATTGAGATAAGCGATCCCAGTAAATCCGATACTCACCATCGCGTCCCGAGCACGGAATATGACGATCTTGTTCGAAGCGTCGTCGAATTGCCGGCCGCCACTGAACGTGAGCTTCCGATCGCCTACGTGTACGGTGCCATCTCGATTAGTTAGGACCAAGTGGAGAGTCATTACTGTCGACCCAACCCTCTCTCAAGGATCGCCGATGTGCTGGCGATTCGGTATTCGAAACGCCCGAGAGTCCTCGTCATTCACTCCGGGGCCGCGGCTGAGGTACGCTTCGCTCTGCAGCCCGCTCGGGGCGGATTCCAACGAGATCAGCGTAACGCGCTACTTCGAAGTGATCAACAACGACGAGAGCTACAGCAATCCGATGATCACGGTGTACTACTCGCGGGTTCGTGGACGGATCGCAGACCGTGCAGAGCAAGAAGAGCTTTCGACGGCAATTCGCACAGGTGCACCCTTAGCAAAGCCGCTCGCCAATCGCGACTGCCCGGGGACTGATAGTCCGCCGCTCTCGTTCAGGTGAGCCGGACAGCCAGCTGTGCGACGCTCAGGTCGAGTTCTGCATCAGTACAGCTGCATTGCGAAGTTGTCGCGGTACTGAGCTTGCGCCCGTGCACAAGCGGAGCACTATGGGGGATACCGCCGGCTGCGCGCCACGACAACTCACAGTTGGAAGGATCGGGCGGGCGGGCAGCTAATCGGGTGCGGCGTTCGCGCACCTGCGGGATTTAACCCTGTCACGGAGTGAGAACCCCCGCTCCGTCAGGCATCAGCTTGCTTCGGAGTCGGTTCGAAACACGGCTCTGTGGTGCTGCGGCATGCGCGATCCGCCGTTTGGGCGGCGCTTCCCGCCTGCCCACTTCAGCTTGCGGCGCTTGACGAGAGCCGTGACGGTTCCAGTCCAAAAGACCGGCTTGTCATACATCAGCCGGTCGCGATCGCGCCGCGGCGCCGCGTCAGCGATGCAGGACTTTTCTTTCTTCACGGGCACTTATAAGGCAGTGGCCCCCGCGCGTAGATCTGGCCGTAAAGCTTCGCCCGCATCTCCTGCATATCGCTCTCAGCCTCATACGGTGCTTCAGCACTTTCCACGCCTTTGCTGTTGCGGAAGTACACCGACCAAGTGCTGTACGCGAGCGTACTATTGTCCGGATTTTGAGCCTGCCGCCACCGGTCTAGCGGCACGGGTTCGTCAAACATAGAAGGATCGATGACCCAAAGCTCGTCATCTTGCTGAACGACTGGGGCAACGTGGTACGACCACTCCACTTTGCATTCTGGAGTATTGTTGCTCCTGGCCGAAAGCTCGGTGCCTGCTCCAGCGTAGTGCCACACCTTTGCCACGACGTCGGTAGGATCTGCGTCAAGATGGCGTTCGATTATTCGGCACATCTCGTGAGCCCGCGCCCAGCAGCCGTTCGCAGGGTACTGAAAAGGAATGTGAGGCTGACGGCGCACGATGTCGAAGAACTCGCTGGCTTTCTTGCGCGGGACTGCTCTGAGTTTCTTGATCGGCTCGGTGCTGTGAACGACAGGGCCGCCTAGTTCCCGCGCAGCTTTGTCCGTCTGCCGAGCCCAGCGCACCTCGTTTGTGGCCGGATCGATAACCATCTCGTAAGTCTTACCCGGCTCCAGCGGCGACTCAGTCTTCAACTTATGGCGGGCGTGACTTGCAGTCAGGGACGCGCGTCCGTTACTGATCTCAAGTACCTTGTGGACTTCTACAGCGCCGACTGATAACAGCACGCCTTCCCGCTGAATTGAGAACAACGGCTCCTGCGTGCGGGTTGCAAGCCTTTCCAGGGTGCCCAGCAGCTCAGACCGCTGGAGCTCACCGAAGTAGCTCGAACCGACCTGACGGGCAAGACTCAGTTCGTGAGCTGATCTCCCGAATCTCACTTCGACTTCCCCGCGCTCACGTGGGTCGATGTTCTTCTCTTCGGACATGATGGCTCCCGAGATGCGAGAGAAGTGTAGCCCCGCGAGAGCGTGTCATCTACCTCTGCATAACGGGTGCGGTGCGGCTGTGACTCTTGCGGCGAGACAGTCGACCGCTGCTGCCTCGACGGCTTTTTGATTCGTTGTCGCGACTCGCCCCTCGGTAGCGATTAACTCATCGATTTCCAAGCAACTTTGAGTAGAACAACATGAACCCTCTTTACCGGGCCGCCAACAATGAGCAGCATGTGGGGACGATGCCGCTTCGGCCCGGCAGTACAGGAGGTGACAATGGAGGTAGTGGTAATGACCCTGGGCACGGCGGCCACAGGCGTGTTGGCGGCTCAAGTCCGAACAATGCCACTGGACCTAGCGGGCAGCTTGAGAAAACTGTTACTTTGGGCATCGCGAGAGCAGCGCGTGACGACCCGGGGCAATTTCGTGTGCTACTGACTCGCGAGGACGATGCGAACCTAGGCTTAACCGACCGGGCATCCGTAGCCAGACTCAGCGGAGCAGTCGCCTTTGTGTCGGTCCACTGCAACGGATCTAAGGACCCAACCGTACAGCGCAGCTCCGCGTACATTCATGAGCGCGGGTCAGCAGAATCAATGCGGTTGGCAGAGGCCGTACTGAGTCGTGTTCGCGACGTAACTGGGTCACGGCCTCGACAGGTCCAACGTGCAGCGTGTTCGGCGTACTGCAGCCCGAGAGCCACTTGCCCGAGACAGCCGCGTGTTTGGTGGAGGTGAGCTACATCACCAACCCACCTGAGGACCGAAGACTTGCAAGAGACGACTACCGCCGCCAATTGGCAGCCGCAATTCTCAATGGTATCTCTGACTTCCTAAGCGCAGCTGCACCGGAGGGCGTACAGCTTGAATCCCCATCAGACTTGCCTCTCGTGCCTGGCACAGAGGATGCAGCCGAGGTGGCGTTGGAGGAGTGAGCCTTGAGTTTCGCTGCGACTTTGATTTGCCACACGCGCAGGAATGAGTGCCTCGCTAACCAGGATTGAAGATGAGCGGTCCTCCTGCCTGGGGGACTGAGAGTCCGTCGGTTCGGAATAAGGCCGCGGCTTCCTTGCGGCTTGCGCGCCTTTTAGTCGGTTCCTTGGAACCTGCGTAGCTGCTTCTCACAAATGGCTCGGGCTTCTTCGTAGGTTGCTGTCGGCCGACCTTCGCGAGTGTCGCGTCTGACCAGCTCTGAGTAGATGTCTATGACTCGCTTCAGACCTCCAGCAGGATATCGCGAACGCCAAAGTGCCTGCGGCCCCTTGTATGACTTCTTTGCTTCTTCTGGGAGGAGCAGTCGGTTGAATCGGCGAATCTCACGCCGGCCGGTTCCGAGCAGATGTCGCTCGCTAGAGAACTGCGCGGCTTAGCCGCACTATGACTGCCAGGACGGTCAAGATACCCGCCGATTTGCAATCTCCTTAGCAACTTCATCGGCAATCTTGTCGTACAAGGCCTCCTGCTCAATAGGCGTCATACCCAAAAGAGGCGTCGCTGGGTCATTGGCCGCTTGAAATGTGCTCAAGATCGGATCCCGCCGGAAACCGCAGGGCTTAACAATTACAGGAAGAATCCTTAGCCCGTTAGAGTCGGCCTTAACCAGCAGGGGAGGCAATTCGTTGTTCACAATGAAGTCAGAGGCCAGGAAATCTGCGCTTATGAGTAATACGGCTATTACTGCTTCATTGAGATTCTGCTCGATTTCCGCCTTCCACTTGTCACCTGTCCGCAGCCTCTTGTCTGACCAGCAAACAACCGTGTTGGCCCTTTCGAGGGGCTTCAGATGGACCAGCAGCCTCTCAACACACTGAGTGTCCACATGGCTGTACGAAATGAAGAGCTTCGGGCGCTCATTTCGCTTCACCTCTGAAATCACAAATGGCTGAGCAGCTTCAGCCAAGATTGTGGCGACATTTCGGTCTACCCTTTGTGCCTCCCGCTCCTCTACCTGCGATCCCGCCGCGCGCTTGGTTCCATGCGCCAAAAAGTCGATCACATCCACTCTAGTGACGCCCTGCTGATGCAAGTAGTAGACTGCGTGCGAGTCCTTTTCTCCGAAGACGGCTACGAGCAGGTCCACACAGAGTACTTGGCGCCCCTCCTGGTTCGCCGCTTGCACTTGCATGATCGCTCTCTGCACGACTCGCTGGAAACCTAGTGTGGGCTGGGTATCAACTTCCTCATTGGCGTCGACTACTGGCGTGTGTTCATCAATGAACAAGCCGAGTCGCGACTTCAGTTCATCTAAGTCAGCACCACAGGCAGTCAAAGCAACCTTGGAAGAGGGCCCATCGACGAGACCGAACACTAAATGTTCGACAGTGATGAACTCATGGCGACGATCTCGTGCGTTGACGAAAGCAATGTGCAGCATCACCTCCACTTCCTCGGAGATCAGTGGAGGCTGCTTCTTGTCTTTCGCGGCCTTCGCTCCTGTGGGGGCAGGTGCAGCGACGCCCCGCTTCTTTCGTGGTGTAGTAGTCATCTTGTCGTTGTAGAGAGGCTGTCCGCACATTAAGTGCGTGTCGGTGACTTCGATGCATTGCGCATGGTTTGAAAGCCAATCGCCTGCAGAATTGATGGTTCGGAGGGAGCTGCCCGCACGTGCAAGTTGACTATCCGAGATCCGGGTCATCTTCCTGCGGCAACTGCGCGGGTTCGTTCTCGCGCTTAATTTTCGCTTTCCGGATCCGCTTGGGCTTTGGCGGATCGATCTTCGAAGTGTCAACCCTCGGGATGTCGACGCGGAGCCTTTTTTGCACGCGCGAGAAGTCGAAGTCTTTGACTATTTTGATCACGACATCCCAGATCTTCTGTCGCGTGTGCGTGTCTAGCAGGCCGTCTGTTTTGAAGAATTTGAGGTCACCTCCGAAGAGCATGACGTAGATCACCGCACACCACAGTAAGGACTGAGAGTCCATTGCTACCTGGGCCCAAATGGTTCCCGGAGACATGAACTCCGCCTTTGTCGTGAGGTTCAAGTCCTCACGATGGCGCTTCGGTGTGTGGCCGACTTCAAGCCCTTCCGCTAAGTCGCGTGCAGTTCTCTCAATTGCGCTGAGCATCGAAAAGAACTGCGACAGTGAATAGTTGTCCAGTTCCAACGTCTGCTTGATGTTCGCGGAGAGGTACAGATGGTCTCTGTAGGCGAAGCATGGGTACAGAAGGTGGTATATCGAGTCCCAGTAGTCATCGATGTTGAAGACAGTCTGATGCGCCAGCAGAGTCAGCTGAAGCGCAGCTGGCACCTGCGTTCGTAGAAGCCGGGGCCCCCAGATGACCTTTCGGCGCAACTCGTGCTCCAGCGCGTAACTCCTGCCGTTCTTGTCGTATATGTAGAGGGATTCACGCGAGATAAAGGCATCACCCGCTACACGGCCGACTGAGATGCTGCCGGAGTTCAGAGTGACAATCAGGTCTCCCTCGGAGATACCGGAGATGAATGTGCGAGCCTGATTCGCATGAGAGGTGAGCGATCCTTGCGAACGTTCTGAATCTGCCCGGAGCAGTAGCGCTTCGAGGTTTGGAAGGGTCCCCTGACTGATTGCTCCCTGTCGGAGTCCTAGCGGGTTCAGGTGGCCTATCGCCATCAGCCCGTGCTCGCGGAAATGTCCGACGTACGCGCCGCCTGAAGCACGCACCACCCAGATGCGCTCGCCTTCCGGACGTACCGGCAGGAACTCTGGCTCGAAGTCAGTCAAAGTCACTCTTCCCCTCCCGCGCTGTTGAGCTGCCATGATGATAGTCAACAGCTATCCGGCCGTCACGCGCGCCGCATCGGTGGTCGACTGCGCGACCGTCGTGGGAATCAGTACTTCGGTAGGTGTAGTGGTTCCTCGCGGCAACGTCTCAGCCGCAGAGGAAACGTCCAACCTGACTGTTCTCAGCGTCGCTAAGCGTGCCTAGGGGGGAGGCTCTCATAGCCAGAACCAAACGCGTCACAGTGTCTTTCGCAGTGGCTGGGGCCCAGACCATATGTTCGCGGGCAGGAGGTCTGAAGACTGGCCGTCCCAGGGTCGCCGCGGCAGCGGCCTAGTGAGGGGCAGCTAGGCAAACCGCAAGTTCTTTCGCAGGATGCGGCCTCTGAGTTCGTTTGTTGACGTGCCTAGCTGCCGCGCCTTTTCCCCGCCGGAGGCCGATTCACCAGGGGCGCTTCGAGCCTGGCGTGGTGTATTCTGGTGTCTTGCGGAGTCCGGCGGCAGCGGACTTGTGTTCGAACCTGGCCTGTTAATCCGTAGGTCCCTGGTTCGAGCCCAGGTCGGGGAGCCAAAAAATCAAGGGGTTGCGTGCGAACGCAACCCCTTTCTCTTTGCGCGGACGGCGTGCGCGGCGCAAGACTCGAGCGTCTCTCGCAGCCTTGCGATCAAGCCCTCACCAAAAGCCTCAGAAGAACACTCAGCCTGCTGGGTCGCCCCAGACGCAGCTTGCGGGTGCACTTCGCAACGACCGCTTGCAGTGCCTCTTCACTGTCGCTGAACGGCCCCGCGGACACTTTCTCGAGGGGCTTCTCGTCCGTCCAGACCGTGTCCGGCCGCTCGGCGAACACCGTGGCGTAGGCCACGTAGCCGCGGCCGGTCCTGACCGTGTAGCACGCGAGGTGGTGGCCTTCGAGAGGACCGACGAAGTGCTCGGGGGTCGTGGCCACTGTCTCGAGCCCCGCCGGTGCGGTCTTGGGGTACTCGTCACGGTCTGCAATTGCATCCATGCATGGAGCGTACTTTTGCAGTGCATGGCACCGCGAGGGCTTTTTTCGCGGAACCCAACAACAACTGGGGTGCCGTCTCACTTACGCCACTCGCGGTCGTCGCGGCCAGCATCCTCGTGGCGTGCATACGTTGAGAACTCGTCCTAGATCGAACAGCCGAGCCAGGCGGCACGATCCAATCGTGTTCAAGCTCCTCGCCCGAATCGTCTCTGCGGTGCAAGACCCCGCCCCGAAAGCGCCGGCGGCGTCTTCGAAGCGAACTGCTGCGCGCCGCAACAGGGCCGATCTTGCGCGGCAGCGGCCGGCCTTTCCGCTTCCCGCGCCGGAAGTGAAGGAAATCAGCGACGACTCTGCCTGGGACCTGTGGGAGCAATCGCAAACGGAGCTGGACAGCCGGATGGGTCCGATTTCCGCGTTCGATTCCGTCAGGACACGGGACGGTTCTCCCAGCAAAATGTCAGGCATCGACCCCTTCGCCTCGGTTCGCAAGCGGGACTAGTCCGTCAGGACCGACACACCGAAATCCTCCGGAAGAGGATGCACCCGGTCAGCAGCATTGACCCGAGGAGCGCCATGAAAGCCCTGATCGCCCTGCTCCCCACCCTGATGGCGGCCGCATGCGCCAGCGCCCCGCAAGCGACCCAGACCGTTGAACGCTATCCCGCCTGGCTGGAGATGAAGCCGGGCTGGGCCGAGACCTGCGCGGCCGAGGGCTGCGTGCCCGTCACGCAGCGCGAGCTGCAGGAGCTGGCCAACGACGTGCACCAGCGAACCCTGGTGATGTGCCGCAGGTCGCGCCTCTCCGCCATGGTTGCGCCGGAAGCCGGCGCGAGCTTGAGCTTGAACGACAGCGTGCTGGTCGCCGGGGCCTGCGAGCACTAGCCCAAGAAGCCGAGCCGCGGGTCAATCGAGCTCCACCCGCTGGGACCTGCCGCTCTTCGAGAGCCACTGCGCGGCAAAGGGCACCGCCGCCAGGGGCTTGCCGAAGACGCGGCCCTGTCCCTGCTGCCAGCCGTTCTTTCGCAGGAACGAGAGCCGCGAGCCGGTGTCCACGCCGCAGGCCACGCAGGTCAGGTTCAGACGCCGTGCGAAGTCGCCGATGCCCAGCAGCATGGCCTGGTTCAGGGGGTTGTTCTCCACCTGGTGCGCGAAAGACGCATCGACCTTGATCTCGTCGCACGTGATCAGGCGAACGTCCGCGACGGACGTGATCGAGCCGAACCTGTCCAGCGCCAGGCGCACCCCTTTCCTGCGCAAGGCGACGATCGCCTTCTCGTCGGCGTCGTGCAGGCGGTGGTCCCCGCCCAGGTGTTGCAGCTCCAGCGTCAGTTGACGCGGCTCCAGGCCACCCGCGATCGCGGCCGACACCAGGTGGCTGAGCTCCGTCAGGGGCAGGTTCGCCAGCGACGCGCCGATCCCGACTGGCACCGGCTGCAGGCCGCTCGCGCGCCACTTGCCGGCGCTCAGCCGCAGCCGGTCCAGCACCCACTCGATGAGCGCGACGTTCATCTCGGAGCCGCGCGCCAGGTCCAGGAGCTCGTCGCCGTCGATCGCGCGGCCTGAGGAATGGTTCCAGCGCAGCAGGCCTTGGGCGGCCAGCAACTTGCCCGAGGCGAGTTCCACCCTCGGCTCGAACAGCAGCTCGATCTCGTCGCGCCCGATCGCGCGGCGCAGCTCCGCGCTCAGGTCCAGCCGGCTCTGCGCCACCTGCGTGAACCGCGGCGTGAAGAACTCGTAGCGGTGCGAACCCGCCTGCTTCGCGTGACGCAGTGCGAGGCCGGCATTGCCCGTGAGGAGTTCCGGATCCGCCCCGTCGGTGGGAAACACGGCGACGCCGATGCTGCACGTCACGAACAGCTCGGGCGATCCGCGCCGCTGGAAGCTCACGGCCGCGTCGTCCAGCAGCTTGCCGATGAAGGCGGCGGCGCTGTGAACGCCCTCGATGTGCGGCACGACGACCGCGAACTCGTCTCCGTCGAGCCGGTACAGCGTCGGGTTGACGTCACCGGCGCTGAGCTCGCCGCCCGCCTCGGTCTGCACGCAGCTGGCCAGCCGCTTGCCGATGCGCTGCAGCAGGTGGTCGCCGCTGGCGCGCCCCAGCGCGTCGTTCACGCGGCCCAGTGCGTCGACGCCGACCAGGAGCAAGGCGCCCGCGCGCTGCTCGTCCTGGGCCGAAGCGAGCACCGCGGCCAGGTCGCGCCGGTAACGCTGCTTGTTCGGCAGGCCGGTCAGCGGGTCGTGCTGGCGCAGGTAGTCGCGGTATGCGCTCGCGGTGAGCGTATTGCGCAGGCGCAGCGCCAGCTCGCTGGGGTCGACCGGCTTGGAGAGGAAATCCATCGCGCCCAGCGAAAGCGCCTGCAGCTTCACCTGAGGGTCGGTGCTGCTGGTCAGCACGATCACGGGCACATGGCGCAGCACGGAGTCGGCGCGCATCGCCTCCAGGATCTCCAGGCCGCTGACCTTGGGCATGCTCAGGTCCAGCAGCAGGACGCCCGGCGGCTGACGGCGCATCGCTTCCACCGCCGTCTCGGGCGCATCCGTGCTGGCGAAGTGGCGGTAGCCGGCTTCGACCAGGAAGGCTTGCGTCATCTCGATGTTCAGTACCTCGTCGTCGACCATCATGATCAGCGACTCCGGCAGCTTCGACATCGAGCCGTGCGGCCACACCGATTCCTGCGGTGAAAGTGCGCGGAACTCCTGCTGCGAGAGCTTCTCCTCGCCGGGCGCGAACATGGTCGGCACCGTCGCCAGCGCGTCGAGCTCCGGCTCGATTTTTTCGGGATCGCTCGCCGGGGCCGGATCGGACTTGAACAGGAAGTTTTTCATGGACATCTACTGCGGGGTTACTGCGGGTTTGCTGCGGGGTGTTCAGGGACTTCGAGCTGCTCCGCCATGCGGTGCAGGCGCTGCAGGACCGTGCGGGCGCGCGTGCCGTCGCCGGCCCGCGAGGCCGCTTCGAGTTCGCGGGCGGGCGGCGTGAATTCGTCATAGCCGACGGTGCCGGCCGCGCCGGCGAGCCAGTGTGCGAGGCGTTCCACCTCCGCCAGGTCGCCTTGTTCGGCCGCGTCGCGTGCGTGCCCCAGCTGCTCGGACAGCCGGCCGGCGAACCGCGCCACGATCGGCGCGAGCTTCGCGTTGTCGGCGAAGCGCGAGCGGATCCGTGCCGGCGCGTCATCGGGTTCGGCTGGGGCCTGCGCCTCTTGCGCCACCTGCGTCGCGAGGCCGGCCGCTACGTCCTCGGGAGCGCCACCCAGCAGGTGCGCCACCTGCTGGATCAGCGCATCGATGTCGATCGGCTTCGTCAGGTACGCGGTGCAGCCCGCCTCCAGCACCTTCTGCTCGGAGCCCTTCATCGCGTGGGCCGTGAGCGCGACGATGGGGACGCGCGCGCCGCGGCGGCGCAGCTCGCGCGTCGCCGCGTAGCCGTCCATCACGGGCATCTGCATGTCCATCAGCACGAGGTCGAAGCTCGCAGCCGCGAGCTTCTCGAGCGCCGCCTGGCCGTGCTCGGCTTCCTCCACCCAGAGGCCCTGCTCCGCCAGCACGAGCGAGACGAGCTCGCGGTTCTCCGCGCCGTCGTCCACCACCAGCACCCGCGCCGGCGGGATCTTCCAGCGGCGGCGGCTGGCCTTGGGAGCCGCTGCGCCCGTTGCGAGCTGGGAGCGATCGAGCATCCGCAGGCCGTCGAGCGCGCCGGTGGCGAAGCTGAAGACCATGGTGGTGCCGGCGCCCGGCCGGCTGCTGCCGGTGAGGTCTCCCCCGAGCGCGCGCGCCAATCGGCGGCTGATGGCCAGCCCCAGGCCCGTGCCGCCGAAGCGGCGCGTGATCGATGCGTCCGCCTGCGTGAACGGCTCGAACATCGACTCGACCTTGCCCTGCTCCATGCCGATGCCGGTGTCCTTGACCGTCACGGTGTAGTGGCCGTTGGCGCACGAAAGCACCACTTCCACGCTGCCCGCATCGGTGAACTTGATCGCGTTGCTGAGCAGGTTGAGCACCACCTGGCGGATGCGCGCGGGGTCGGACTGCACCTGCTCCGGAAGTTGGGTGTCCTGCCGCAGCGTGAGGGCGATCCCTTTCTCGCGGGCCTTGAGTCCCAGCTCCTCGACCGCCCCCTGGACGATCTCGTGCGGTGCGCAGGCGATCTTCTCCACCGCCAGCTGGCCGGCCTCGACCTTGGAGAGGTCCAGGATGTCGTTGATCAGGCCGAGCAGGTGCCTGCCGCTGCGATGGATCGTCTCGAGGTACCGCGAAGACTCGCCTTCGTTGCGGCCGAAGCCGCGCCGCAGCAGCTCGGTGAAGCCGAGGATGGCGTTCATCGGGGTGCGGATCTCGTGGCTCATGTTGGCCAGGAACTCGCTCTTGGCGCGGTTGGCGGCCTCGGCCTCGTCCCGGGCCTCGCGCAGTTCCACCTGGCTGCGTTCGAGCAGCGTGATGTCCTTCAGGCTGACCAGCACGCCGGACGCCTGCCCGCCGCGGGCCAGCACCGGCGAGCAGTTGACGACGAAGCTGCGCACCTGCCCCTGGACGTCGCGCAGCTTCATCGGAAGGTCCTTCTGGAGGCTGCCGGTCGCGAGCGATGCCGTCCAGGGAAAGTGCTCGGACGCGAGCGGCCGGCCTTCCCCATCGAGCCACGCGATCTCCGACACCGGCTTGCCCATCAGCTGCTCGTGGTCGCGGCCCAGCAGCTTCGTGAGCGCCTCGTTGGCCAGCACCACGTTCTGCTTCGAGTCGATCACCACCAGGCCTTCGGCCAGCGAGTCGAACGCCGAACGCACGCGCGGAGGGATCGCCTTGGCGGGGTCCAGGTGGTGCAGCACGCGGTGAAGGTAGATGTAGAACGACAGCAGGCACAGCGAGCCCGCGAACGCGAGCAGCACCACCAGGGGCATCTGGAAGACGCCCGCGATGCCCGGCGCGGTCAGCGGCGCGAAGCGCATCTCCAGCTGGCCCCAGGGCTGGTTGCCGGCGAACAGCATCACCTGGATCTGCGAGTCCGGCACGCGGCCGCTTTCCACCGGCAGCCAATGGCGCGCGTGGTCCCCGGTGGTCAGCAGCAGTCGCCCCTCGCGCGAGCGCAGGCCGATCGACTGCAGGTCGTCGTTGCGGGTCTGGATGAACCGGAGGAGCTCCTGCACCCGCGCGGGGTCGGAGCTGTTCAGGAAAGCGGCGCTGCTGGCAGCCACCGATTCGGCCAGGGCCACATGGCCGGCACGGATGGCGCCGTTGCGGTCGGGGACCAGGCCGAGGAACGACGCCGCCAGCAGCACGGTGCTGACGATGGACGCGAGGCCCAGCGCGATGTAGGTGCGAGTGTTGAGCAGCTTCAAGCGAAACCCCGCAGCGGATCCGGCGCGATGCGCGTGGCCGGCGGCAGCGCCTCGTCGTCCTCGTCCTTGTCGTCACCGGAACGCGCGAGCACCGGCAGCGGATCCAGCAGGCGCCACGCGGGCAGCGCCGACAGGTAGCTTCCGAGCAGCACGCCGCCGCGGATCAGCCACAGCACGTAGATCAGCGAGACACCCAGCGACAGGCCGGCCACGGTGATGGTGGTCGTGCGATCGAGGTTGAACTCCTCCTGCAGCTGGCGGCGCAGCCGGTTCAGTTCTTCCAGGAAGGCGGCGGAACGCAAGGCCAGCTGGAGCTGCTCCGCCGAGACCGGCGCGAAGGCGCCTTGCAGGCCGGCGAAGCCCGTGACGAGGAAGTCGCCCGCGAAGTCGAGCGTGGCGGGAACCAGCGTGATCTGGGTAACGTCGCTTCCGTCGAGCACGCGGCCGGTGGCGGTCGCGTGCTGCGGTTGCGGCGGCGCGAAGCCCATGATCGAGCCGAGCACGTTGGCGCCGGCCAGATCGTCTCGCAGGCTGCCGCCGAGGGCCTCGATCGACCCGACGACGCGACCTGGCGTGCTGGCGGGTTCACTGCCCGGTGCGGCAGCCGGGAGCTGCGGGTCCGTCAGCGGCGGCTGCGCAGATGCGGGAGCGGGCATCGGGCCGATCCCGCCGCCGGCGTCGATCGCCTGGCTGCCGACCTCGATGCGCAGCGCGCCGGACACGCGGTCGATGCCGCCGCCGGCCGTGCCGCCGTCGTCGCGGACGGTCCAGGCCAGCTCGCCCATGCTGCCGCTGCTGCCCGCGGCGGCGACGAACTGCATCGAACGGAGATCGGCAAGCGTGTACGTCCCGCCCACGACAACCGGCGTGCTGCCGTCGGCCAGCAGGACGGTGCCCAGCGCGGAGGAAGGCAGCGCGGTGATGACCACGGTGAGCGCCTGGCCCGCCTCGTCGAAACCTCCGCCCGGTCCATAGGCCAGCTGGCCCAATCCGAGCGACCCGGCGCTACCCTCGGCGACTTCAGTGACGGCTGCAGAGCCGTCGAGTCGCACCGGCGCATCGTTGACGGCCTGCACCGTCACGCTCGCGGAGGCGATGCCGCTGCTGAAGGCGGAGCTGCCGCCGTTGACGCGCGTATCCGCCCGCGTGGTGCCGGCCGTGCCGCCGCTGAAGTCCCAGGCCCGGAAGCCCAGGCCGCTTGCCTGGCCATTCCAGTTCGCGCCGGGCACGAAGCGCAGCTGCGCGTCGCCCGCCAGGAGTTCGGCATCGGCTGCGCTGACGCCGCTGAAGGCCGACCAGCTCGTCCCGCCGTCGCGGCTGAATTCCCAGTGCCCGCCGCTGCCCTCGGCCGCGATCACGGCGATCCCGGTGCGGCCGAGCGGATCGAAGGCCTGGCCCGCGAGCAGGTCCGCGACCCGCATGGCGCCGCTGGACTGCGCGTCCTCGGCGATGGCCGGCAAGGCGTTGGCGCCTTGCAGCGTCGGGGCCTGGTTGACGACGTTGATGTAGACGCGTTCCGTCAACGCCGCTGCGCCGGGGCCGTCGTCGCGCACGCTGAAGGTGAACGTGCCGGCGCCGCTGCTGACGGTCGAAGACGCGATGAACTGCAGCGTGCGCAGTTCGGCCAGCGTGTAGCTCGCGCCAATCGTTACGGGCGTGCGGCCATCGGCGAGCACGAGCGTGCCGATCCCGGACGGAAGACCGGTGACGGTGACCAGCAGCGCCTGGGCCGCCTCGTCCGCGCCTCCACCCGGGCTATACGACAGCCCGCCAAGTCCGAGCGGCATCGCGGCGCTGCCCTCGACCACGCTGAGCCGCGAGGGTGCGGCCGAAGTGCGCACGGGCGCGTCGTTGACCGGCGTCACGCGCACGTCGAGCGTGGCGCGCGCGCCGGTGCTGGTCGTGTACTCCACCTGCGGAGCGGCGCCGTTCCAGTGGGCGGCCGGCGTAAAGGTGTAGGCCCCGCTCCCCTGCAGCGTGAAGCTGCCGATGCCGGCCAGCACCGCGGTCGCGCCGGCGGCGTAGCTGGTCGCGCCGATGGAGAAGCTTGCGACGGCCAGTGCGTTATCCACGTCGCTGTCGTTGGCCAGCACGTTGCCGGTCACGACCGTGTCCTCGTCGCCGACTGCGCTGTCGGCGCCGAGCACCGAGGCGTCGTCGACCGCGGCCACGACGATGGCCAGCGTGCTCACGGCACCGGTGTTTGTCGTGTAGCTGACCTGCGGCAGCGTGCCGTTCCAGTTCGACACGGGTGTGAAGAGATAGCTGCCGTCGGATGCCAACGTGAACGTGCCCACGCCCGCCAGGTTCACGGTCGAGCCGGCGGCGTAGGTGTTGCCCGCGATCCCGAAGCTGGCCACCTGGAGTGCGGAATCGGAGTCGGTGTCGTTGGCGAGGACGTTGCCCGTCGCGACGGTGTCCTCCGTTCCCGCCGCTGTGTCCGCAGTGGCGGACGTGGCGTCGTCCTGCGCCACGAGGGTGATGGCGACCGTGCTCGTGGCGCCGGTGTTGGTGGTGTAGCCGATCAGCGGCAGGCTGCCGTTCCAGTTCGCCACCGGGGTGAACAGGTAATCGCCGCCGGCGCTCAGCGAGAAGGAGCCGACCCCCGCGATCAGCACCGTGCTGCCCGCCGTGTGCGCCGAGCCATTCACCTGGAACGAGGCCACGGTGACCACGGAGTCAGCATCGGTGTCGTTGGAAAGCACGTTGCCAGTGACCGCGTTGTCCTCAGGGCCTGTGGCCGTATCGGCATTTGCCACCGTCGGGTCGCCGACCGGTGTCACCGTGAGGTCCAGCGTGCTGCTGGCGCCGGTGCTGGTTGTGTAGGTGACCTGCGGGACGGCGCCGTTCCAGTTGGCTGCCGGCGTGAAGCTGAACGCTCCGTCCAGGCCCAGCGTGAAGCTGCCCACACCTGCGATCATGGCCGTCGCGCCCGCTGCGTACCGGGTGCCGGCCACCTCGAAGCTGGTCACCTGGAGGGGCGAATCCACGTCTGTGTCGTTCACGAGGACGTTGCCGGCTGCGACGCTGTCCTCCGCAATGGTGAGCGCATCAGCGACCAGAACCGAGGCGTCGTCCACTGCGGACACCGTGATCGTGAGCGTGCCGATGGCGCCCGTGTCGGTCGTGTAGCTCACCACGGGCACGCTGCCGTTCCAGTTCGCCAGCGGAGTGAAGCTGAAGCCACCATCGGCCAACATCGTGATGCTGCCCACTCCGGAAATCGTGGCCGTCTGCCCGGCAGCGTAGGTCGTAGCGCCGACCTGGAACGTCGTGACCTGCAGCGCCCCGTCCGCGTCGCTGTCGTTGGTCAGCACGTTGCCGGTGGCGGCGTTGTCCTCGGCCGTGGTCACCACGTCCGCTCCGATCACGGTGGCGTCGTCGACGGGGTTCACGGTGAGCGACAGCGTGCTGCTGGCGCCACTGTTCGTCGTGTAGGTGACCTGCGGGACGGCACCGTGCCAGTTGGCTGCGGGCGTGAAGATGTAAGCGCCGTTCGCGGCAAGCGTGAAGCTGCCCACGCCGGCGATCGCGACCGTCGAACCGGCAGCATGCGTCGTGCCACCGATCTCGAAGCTCGCCACCTGCAGCGGCGAGTCGACGTCGCTGTCGTTCGCCAGCACGTTGCCGGTGCCGGTGGTGTCTTCATCAACGATGTTCGTCTCGGGCACGAGCGCGCTCGCGTCATCCACAGCAGCAACGGTGAGGTCCAGCGTGCTGCTCGCACCGGTGCTGGTCGTGTACGTCAGCTGCGGGAGCGCCCCGTTCCAGTCCGCCACCGGCGTGAAGGTGTAGCTGCCATCGGCCCGCAGCGTGAGGCTTCCCATGCCGGAGAGGCTGGCCGTCGCGCCGGCGGCGTAGGAGCTCCCGCCGATGCTGAAGCCCGTCACCTGCAGCGCGTCGTCCACGTCGGTGTCGTTGGCCAGGACGTTGCCGGTGGCGACGGTGTCCTCGTCGACGAGCAGCGTGTCCGCAGTGGCGCCCGTGGCGTCATCGACAGCATCCACGGTGATGTCCAGCGTGCTGCTGGCGCCCGTGTTGGTGGTGTACGTGAGCTGAGGCAGCGTGCCGTTCCAGTTCGCGGCCGGCGTGAACGTGTAGATGCCATCGGCGGCCAGCGTGAAGCTGCCCCCGGCAACGCTGGCCGTCGCGCCCGCTGCGTACAGCGTGCCGCCGATCGAGAAGCTGCTGACCTGCAGCAGGTTGTCCACGTCCACGTCGTTGGCCAGCACGTTCCCGGTGGCCACGGTGTCCTCGTCCACGGTGCCCGCATCGGCGGTGGTGCTCGTGGCGTCGTCCACCGCGCCGACCGTGATGTCCAGCGTCCCCGTGGCGCCGGTGCTCGTGACGTAGCTGACCTGCGGGACCGTGCCGTTCCAGTCGGCCGCCGGGGTGAAGACATAGTCGCCGTTGGCGGCCAGGCTGAAACTGCCGATGCCGGGCACGTTTACCGACGCCCCTGCGGCGTAGCTGGTGCCGCCAATGCTGAAGCCCGCGACCTGCAGCGCGTTGTCGACGTCGCTGTCGTTGGCCAGGACGTTGCCCGAGGCGACGCCGTCTTCCACGGTGGCGCCGACGTCCGCCCCGATGACCGTCGCGTCATCCACCGCCGTCACGGTGATCGTGACCGTCCCCGTGGCCGTGCCGCCCTGGCCGTCGCTCAGCGTGTACGTGAACGTCGCAGTGCCATGGAAGTTCGCCGTCGGCGTGAAGACGATGTTGCCGCCCACGAGCGCAACCGTGCCACCGCCGCCCGCGGTCACGCCCGCGATGGCCAGCACGCCGCCGTCGCCGTCCGCATCATTGCCCAGCAGATCGGAAGGCAGGAGGGTCAACGGCTGGTCTTCCGGCGTCGCGACTGCGTCCGCGCCGGTCACGGGCAGGTCGTTCACGGAGGCAACCTGGATGGTGACGGTGGCGCTCGACGTGCCGCCCTGCCCGTCCTCGATCGTGTAGCTGAAGGTGCCGTCGCCGTGGAAGCCAGCGTCCGGCGTGAACACGATGCTGCCGCCACTGAGAGTGACCGTGCCGCCCGATCCGCTGGTCACGCTGGTGATGGTGAGCGTCTCGCCGTCGAACGCGAGATCGTTGATGAGGAGCTCGGCAGGCGTGATCGTCAGCGGCTGGTCTTCGGTGGCGGACAGCGTGTCGTCCACGGCGACCGGCGCATCGTCCACGGCGTCGAGCTGGAGGATGACGGTGCCGGTGGAAACGCCGCCGTTGCCGTCCGACACGGTGTAGCTGAAGCTGGCCGGCCCGTTGAAGTTGGCCGTGGGGGTGAAGCTGATCGTCCCGCCCGACAGCGTCACGCTGCCGCCCGCGATGGCGGTCACACCGGTGATCGTGAGGGCCTGGCCCTCCACGTCGCTGTCGTTCGCCAGCAGGTCGGCCACCCCGATAGCGACGGGCGTGTCCTCGGTGCCGGTCAGCAGGTCGTCACCGGCGGTGGGTGCATCGTTCACCGCGCCGACGGCGACCACCACCTGCACGGTGGCGGTGCCGCCGTTTCCGTCGGAGACCGTGTAGTAGAAGCTCGCCGTGCCGTTGAAGTTGCTGTCCGGCGTGAACACGACGTTGCCGTCGACGATGTTCACCTGCCCGCCGGCGCCGTCGGCCACGGCGACGATGCTCAGTGTGTCGTTCTCGATGTCGCTGTCGTTGGCCAGCAGCGCGCCCGGGGTGAACGCGAGCGGCGTGTCCTCGTCGGTCGCCGCCGTCTCCCCCACGACCACCGGCGCGTCGTTCACTGGCGCCACCACGATCGTCACGCCGGCGCTGGAGGATCCGCCGCGTCCATCCGAGACGGTGTAGGTGAAGCCGGCGGTGCCCGCGTAGTTCGCGTCCGGAGTGAAGACGATCGTGTTCCCGGAGAGGGTCACCACGCCGCCGTAGGCGTTGGCGACGCCGGTGATCGTCAGGGCATCGTTCTCCGTGTCCTCGTCGTTGTCCAGCAGCGTGGCCGTGTCGATGACCAGCGGCGTGTCCTCGGCCGCCGCCAGCACGTCGGCGTGACCGAGCGGCGCGTCGTTCACCGGCGCGAGGGTCACCCGCACGGTGCCGGTGGCCGTGCCGCCCTGGCCGTCGCTCACGGTGTAGGTGAACGTGGCCGTGCCGTCGGAGTCGGCGTCGGGCGTGAACACGATGTTCTCGCCCGACATCGCCACCGTTCCGCCGGTGCCGCTCGTGACGCCGACGATGGCCAGCGTGTCGAGGTCCAGGTCGGCATCGTTGGCCAGCAGGGCCGCCGGGGTGATCACCACCAGCTGGTCTTCCGTTCCGGTAACGGTGTCATCCGTCGCGACCGGCGCGTCGTTGGCCGGGGTCACGACCACGTCGACGATGGCCGTGGCCGTGCCGCCGTGGCCGTCGGAGACCGTGTAGCTGAATCGCGCCGTGCCGTTGAAGTCGGCTGCCGGGGTGAACACGACGTTGCCGCCGACGATCTGCACCGTTCCGCCGGTCAACCCGGTGACGCCAGTGATCGCGAGCGAATCGTTCTCGGTGTCGCTGTCGTTGCCCAGCAGCGCCGCAGGTGTGAGCGTCAGCGGCGTGTCCTCGCCGGTGGTGAACGTGTCGTCCGCCGCCACCGGCGGGTCGTTCACCGCGGCGAGGTTCACGGTCACGACCGCCGTCGCGGTGCCGCCCATGCCGTCCGAGACCGTGTAGCTGAAGGTCGCCGGGCCGTTGTGGTTGGCCGTGGGCGTGAAAACGATCGTGCTGCCCGACAGCGTCACGGTTCCGCCCGAGCCATTCGCCACGCCGGTGATGACCACGCCGTCGCCATCCACGTCACTGTCGTTATCGATCAGCAGCGACGCGTCGATCGTCAGCGGCTGGTCTTCCGTGCCTGCGATGGCGTCAGCCGTCGCCACGGGGGCATCGTTCACGGCGGCGAGCACCACGCTCACCGTGGCGGTCGTGCTGCCGCCGCGCCCGTCGGACACTGTGTAGTCGAAGCTCCCGGTGCCGCTGGCATTGGCCGCGGGCGTGAAGACGATGTTGCCGTCCACGATGGCGACGGTTCCGCCGCTGCGGTTGGCCACGCCCGTGATGGCCAGCGCGTCGCCGTCGATGTCGCTGTCGTTGCCCAGCAGCGTCGCCGGCGCGATGGTGAGGACCTGGTCCTCCGTCCCCGCCACGCTGTCGGCACCCGCGAGCGGCGCATCGTTCACCGCCGCGACGTTGACCGTCACTGTGCCGACGGTGCTGCCTCCGCGCCCGTCGCTCACCGTGTAGCTGAAGCGGGCAGGCCCGTTGAAGTCCGCGGCCGGCGTGAAGGTGATGGTGCTGCCCGAAAGGCTGACCGTGCCGCCCAGGATCGCGGAGACGCCGGTGATCGAAGGCGAGTCGAACAGGTCCGGGTCGGAGTCGTTCGCCAGCAGCGTGGAGGCGGCGATCACCTTCGGCGTGTCCTCCGTCGCTGCCACCGTGTCGGCGCCGGCGGTCGGCGGCGAGTTGAGCAGCACGATGTTGACGTGCACCGTGGCGGTCGCGAAACCGCCCCGCCCGTCGCTCACCGTGTACTCGAAGCTGGCCGGGCCGGTGTAGAGGGGCTGCGCCACGAACAGCACCGTATTCCCGAGCAGCGTCACCGTGCAGTGATCCGACGAGCCCACGGAGACGACCGTCAGCGTGTCGCCCTCGAGGTCGAAATCGTTGGCCAGCAGAGCCGCCGTGTTGATGGTCAGATTGAGGGTGCCGGCAGTGAGGTTGTCGTCGTTGGCCACCGGCGCGTCGTTCGCGGGCGCGACGTTCACGGTCACAGAGCCCGTCGACTCCGCGCCGCTCGGGTCCTTCACCGTGTACGTGAAGGTCGCGGCGCCGTTGAAGTCGGCCTGCGGCGTGAAGACGATGTTGCCGCCGGAGAGCGCCACGGTCCCGCCCGTGCCGCTGGTGACACCGGTGAACGTCAGCGCGTCGCCTTCGAGGTCGCTGTCGTTGAGCAGCAGCGTGCCGGGGGCGATCACCAGCGGCTGGTCTTCAGTGCCGGATACAGAGTCGGCCGCGGTGACCGGCGCGTCGTTGACGGGGTTGACCGTGATCTGCAGCGACTGCGCCAGCGTGTCCGCGCCGCCGCCGTTGTCCTTCACCTGGAAGCCGAAGGTCGCGGTCCCGACGGCGTTGCTCGCGGTGACGAAGCGCATGCCGCGCAGTTCCTGCAGCGTGTACTCGCCCGTCGTGACGTCGGTGCCGTCCGCGAGCGTGATGCGGCCCAGGCTCGCAGGCGGCAGGGCCGCCACGATGAAGGTCAGGCCCTGCCCCGCCTCATCGGCGCCGCCGCCGGGGCCATAGTTCACCGCGCCGAGGCCGAGTCCGGTGCTGCCGCTGTCCTCGGCGACCACCAGGTCGGACACGACGCCGCCCACGGGAGCGTCGTTCACCGGGACCACCGTGATGCTGGTCACGGCGGTCGCCGTGCTGAACGCAGTGCCGGCGCCACTGAGCGTCGAGTTGCCCAGCCCGCCCGCGCTGCCCGAGGTGCCGTCCCAGGCGGCGAAGCCCAGCGTCGCCGTGCCGGTCCAGTCCGCAGCCGGCACGAACCGAACGCGCGTCAGCGCGTCGGCCAGCAGCAGCCGCGCGCTGCCCGCGGACGGGCTGCCGAAAGCGAGCCAGGTGGTGCCACCGTCCCTCGTGTACTGCCAGCTGCCGTGGCTGTTGTCCACGCTGACGACGGCGATGCCGCGCGTGCCCGTGGGGTCGTCCACCTGCCCCGCGACAAGGTCGGCCACCAGCGTCCCGGCATCCGCGGTGTCCTCCTGGACCGGCGCCATCGGGTTCGCGCCGTTGAGCACCGGTGCGCGGTTGGTGACGGTGAGCCTGAGCGTGTGGTTCAGCCGGTCCGTGCCGCCGTTGTCGGTCCCGCCGTTGTCCAGCACCTCGAAGGCCACGGTCGCCACGCCCGGCGTCGCATTGAGGCCGGACCGGAAGACCATGCCCTGGAACTGCTCCCACGTGTAGACCGTTCCCAGGCTCACGGGTGTCACGCCGTCGGCCAGCAGGATGACGACGCGATCGGGAATGGCGGTGAAGCGGAACGTGAGCGCCTGGCCAGCTTCGTCGGTGGCCGTGGCCGGCCCGGGCGCGAAGCTTCCGCCGGCCAGCATCGGCACCGGGGCGGCGCCCTCCTGGACCGTGCCGCCCGTGGTGTTGCTGGCGACCGGGGCGTCATTTCGGGCGACGACCGTGGTCACCGACGTCGCCGTCGCCGCGCTGTACGCAAACGGCCCGCCGTTGTACGAAACATCCCCCAGCGTGCCGGGCGTGCCCACCGTGCGGTCCCACGCGCGGAAGGTGATGCCGGCCGTGCCCATCGTGCTGTTCCAGTCCGCCGACGGCAGGAACCGCACGCGCGTCAGCGTGTCGGCGGCGAGCTGCATCGCGCTGGTATTGCTCAGCCCCGCCAGCGACGTCCAGGTGGTGCCGCCGTCCATCGTGAATTGCCAGGTGCCGTTGCCCGAAGTGCCGATGACGGCGATGCCGCCCTGGCTGCCGCTGGTGTCGAAGACTTGCCCCGCGATGATGTCGCTCACCAGCACGCCGGCTCGTTGCGCCGCACTGGCCCAGGGCGGCGGGGTGCCCGAAGGCGCGTTGTTGGTCCAGTCGAAGTCCTCGTAGACGGTCAGGGGCGAATGGGCCCCGTCGAGCACCGGCGCCCGGTTGACGACCACGTTGACCGTGAACGTCGCCGTGTCGGTCGCGTCGTTGGCCGTGCCGCCGCTGTCGCGGGCCGCGAAGGAGAACGCCTGCGTGCCGAGCGAGCCGATCCCGTAGGACTCGAACTGCATGCCCTGGATCTGGGCCAGCGTGTAGCTCGCGCCCAGCACCACCGGCGTGGTGCCGTCGGCCAGGTACGTCGTGCCCAGGCCGGACGGCAGGCTGGTGATCGTGTAGCCGAGGATGGACTGCGCCGCCTCGTCGCCGCCACCGCCGGTGCCGACCGTGAAGCCTGCCAGTCCGAGCGAAGTGGTCGGCGTACCGTCCAGGACGACCAGCGGCCCGGGCGCAACGCTGGGCGCATCGGTGCGCACTGGCGCATCGTTCACCGCGCCGACGACGACGGTGGCGCTCGCGGTCGCCGTGCTGAAGGCGGTCGAGCCTCCGTTCAGGGTCGTGTCGGCCGTGAGGCCGCCGTTGCCCGTGCTGCGGTCCCAGGCGCGGAAGGTGAAGGCCGGCGAGGTGCCGTTCCAGTTGGGCGCCGGGTTGAAGCGCACCCGCCACTGGCCGCCGGCCTCCAGCAGGATCGCGTTGGTGCTGCTGGCCGCGCCCAGCGAGCTCCAGCTGGTGCCGCCGTTGCTGGTGTACTCCCAGGTGCCGGCGCTGCCGCCCGCCGCGGCGATCACGGCGATGCCCAGCGAGTTGCCCGGGTCGGTGACCTTGCCCGCGATCAGGTCGGCCACGCGCATGCCGTTGCCCGGCACGTCCTCGACGGTGCCGGGCATGGCATTCACGCCGCTCAGGACCGGCGCGACGTTGCGCACGCGGATGGTGATGGACTCGACCAGCGTGTCCACGCCGCCGTTGGCCATGCCGCCGTCGTCCTTCACGATCCAGCTGAAGGTGCCCACGGCGTTCTGCACGCCGGCCGCCGCCTTGAAGCGCATGCCCTGGATCTGCGCGAGGGTGTAGCTCGTGTTGGCTGTGACGGCGGTTACGCCGTCGGCGAGGTAGACCGTGCCCATGCCGGCTGCCGGCACGGTGGCCACCGAGTAGCTCAGGGTCTGCGCGTAGTACTCGTCCGCGGCGTAGCCGGAGATGTACTGCATGGCCCCGAGGCCGAGCGACGTGATGGGCGCCGCTTCGTTCACCGTCACGTTGGCCGGCGCTGCGACGAACGTGCCGAGGTTGACGTCGTAGCGCACCGGGATGTCGTTGACCGGGATGACCGTGAGCTCCGCTGTCGCGAACGTGCTGCTGAAAGCGGTGGTGCCGCCCACGGCGCTCGTCGAAGCTGTTCCACCGGACACGCCGCTCGTGCCGTCCCACGCCCGGAACTCGAAGCCCGGGATGCTGCCGTTGATGTTGGCGCCGGGGGTGCCGACGAACCGCACGCGCGCGTCGGGCCCCAGCAGCCGGGAGTTGTTCGTGGTTCCCGACAGCGCGAGCCAGGTCGTGCCGCCATCCAGGCTGTACTGCCAGGTGCCGTTGATGTTGCCGTTGGGCATGTCGACCACGGCGATGCCGAGGAAGCCGCCGGCGTTGGCGACCTTGCCTGCGACGAGGTCGCTCACCCGAATTCCGATGCCGGGCTGGTCCTCCAGCTGCATGAACGCATTCCCGGAGGCGGCCAGCACCGGGGCCGCGTTGGTGACGGTGATCGTGATCGACTGCGACAGCGAGTCGAGTCCACCACCAATCGTGCCGCCGTCGTCGCGGACCGTGAAGGCGAAGGTGCCGCTGCCCGGCGCGCTCGACTGGAAGCGCATCGTCTGCAGCTGCGCGAGCGTGTAGCTGGCATTGACGGTGACGGGCGTGCCGTCGTCCAGCTGCACGCTGCCGACGCCGGTGGGAAGCGCCGTGACCGTGACGGTGACGCCCTGCCCTGCTTCATCCGCACCGCCACCCGGGCCATAGCCCGGGAGGCCCAGCGGAGCGGTTGTGCCTTCGAGCACGTTCAGGTTGCCCAGCGTTCCAGCCGTGAGAACCGGTGCGTCATTGACGGCGGTGACGGTGACGCTGGCGGTGGTCGTGGCGGCGCTGAAGGCACTCGTGCCGCCGACCACGCCCGCCGACACGACGCTGCCGTGCGTGCCCGCGCTGCGGTCCCAGGCCCGCAGAGCGATGGAGCTGGTGCCGGCGAAGTTCGCGTTCGGCACGAACCGCACGCGCGTATTCGTGTCGGCCGCCAGCAGCAAGGCGTTACCGCTGGCGAGAGGAGCGAGGGTGGTCCAGGTCGTCCCATCCAGCGTGTACTGCCAGCTGCCGTTGCTGGTGTCCGCGCCGACGATGGCGATGCCGCGCGGCGCACCGGCGTCGTCGTCCGTGATCCGTCCGGCCACGAGGTCGACCACGCGCGTGCCGGTCCCCGGGGCCGCGTCCTCGACCTGCGCGGGCAGGGTGATCGCCGTGCCCGCCAGCACCGGCGCGCTGTTGGGGAAACCGCCGAAGACCGCGACGACGCCGTCGCCGCCGGTGCTGTAGTTGCTGTCGTAACCGTCGGACGTCGCCAGGCCACCGACCGTGACCGACCCCACCATGTAGACGCGGTTGCCCGTGCCCCAGGCGACGCCGCCGGTGGCCATGCCGGTGCCGTAGTACGTCCCATAGGCCAGGTCGCTGCTGCCGCCGCCCTTGGGCTTGAGCACGATCACGAAGCCCGTGGTGCCGCTGGTGTTGGTGCGGCTGACCGCGTCGGACGTGGTCGGGAAGTTCGAGGTGTCGGTCGAGCCCACGATGGCCACGTAGCCGCCCGACACGGCCACGCCGGTGGGACTGTCGGTGAGCGTGCTGGACGTCGCGCCTCCCGCCGTGAGGCTGCCGCCGATGAAGGTGGAGTACTCCAGCGACGCGGCGCCCGTGAGCGTCGTGTCGTAGATGCGCAGGTAGCCGGTCTCGTGCGTGTAGGCCGTGGTCGCGAAGGCGCCTGCCGTCGTGGCGAAGCCCTGGCTCGGATCCTTGATGCGCCCGACCACGTAGGCACGGCCGCTGTCGTCGGCCGCCACGCCGGTGATGGTGTCCGCCTTGGTGCCACCCACGTAGGTCGAGTAGGCGATGGCCCCCGACGCGTTGTACTTGACCAGGAAGCCGTCATCCGTGCCGGGACGCGTGGTCTGCGCGCCTCCCGTGATGACGAGATCGCTCGAGAGCGTGGTACCAGCGACATAGACGTTGCCTGCCGAGTCCACGGCCACGCCGGCGGCGCTGTCGTTGCCACTGCCGCCGTACTGCAGCTTGGCCAACGAGGTCCCGGCGGCCGAGTACTTGTTCAGGAACGCGTCGTCCGACGTGCCCGAGATCGTGCCGACGACATGGATCGTGCCGGCCGCGTCCACCGCCACGCCGCTGCCGACGTCGGTGTTGCCGCTGCCGCCGAAATAGGTGCTGAAGACCAGGCCGTTGCCGGCGGCGTTCAGCTTCGCGACGAAGGCATCCTGCGTGCCGTTGCGCGCGGCCTGGTCGCTGCCCGCGGAGACGCCGACGAAATCCGTGGACCGGGTCCAGCCGGTGACGATCGCATTGCCGCTCGCGTCGACCGCGATCGCGGTGCCCTCCTCCGTGCTGCTGCCGCCGAAGCGGGTGGCATAGATCAGGCTGGTGAGGTCGGCATTGAACTTGGCCACGTAGGCCTCGCTGCCGTCGGAGCCGCTCGCCAGCCGGCTGCCGAAAATGCCGCTGCTGGAAGTCGTGTGGCCGGTGACGTAGACGGACCCGTCGGCGCCCACGGCCACGCCGAGCGCGGTCTCCGCTCCGCCTTCGCCGAAATAGGTCGCGTGCGTCAGCACCGGGTCCACCACGAGGGCGCGGGTGGTGTCGTAGGGGCCGACCACGATGCGCACGGTGCCGTCCGCCAGCAGCTCGTAGTGGCTCTCGACGCTCTCGCGGCCTTGTGCACCTTGCTGGTAGCTCACTGGCGCCTGGAATCGGACCTCGCGGTTCGTGCCGGCCACCTGGAGCACCAGGTCGCCATCGGCATCCAGCCGCACGTCGTCCACGCCATGGAAGCGCAGCAGCAGCTTCGACGCGTCGGCGCCCGGGGCCAGCAGGAAGTCGTATTCCAGCTGGCCCTGGTTGCCGTAGTAGCGGACGTCGATGCCGTCCCAGACGCCCTCGTACCGCACGCTGCCGTAGTTGGCGATGTCGGTCGTCCACTTCGACGGGTCCTGTCCCACCAGGTGGTTGCTGCGCGTGGCCAGCAGGTTCTCGCCGGTGGCGGTGCCGGGCTGCGCGCCCACCAGTTCCAGCCGCACCGGTTGTTCGGCGCCGTCCAGCAGCAGTTCGGCCTGGCCGCCGCCGAGGCGCACGGCGTAGCCGATCCCGGTCGCGGCGAAATCGACGCCCTCGCCCAGTTGGCCGGCATCGGCCTCGAACTGCAGCGGCGTCAGCGCATAGGCCGAGCGGACTTCGCTCTCGGTCGGCGTGGCGGCGGTTGCGGTTGCGGTGTATTCGAGGCCGTCGTCGAGCGTGCGCGTCTCGGTGGCGTCGCTGCCGGCCGTGGCGGCCAGCAGGGCGCCGGCATCGGCCGAGTACAGCAGCCGTGGTTCCAGCCACTCGGCATGCGGAGCGATCCGGCGTCGCCGTGCGGGTCTCCTGCTTCGCAGCCAGCTGCGGGTCATGGCGACCTCAGAGTCCCTGTCGCACCCGCGGGCCGGGCGTCAGGGGCGCCTTGAATGGAGGTGGGGCGGCCGTCCCCGACACGGGCCTCGCCGCCGCGGCCGTGTCGCCGCCGGGCAGGTCGGCCTTGCAGCGCAGGCCGGCCGGCAGGGTGTTGTTCGGGTTGGCCAGCGCCAGCCGCGCGCGGAACGTGTTGCTGGCGCCTTCGATCACGCCGTCGACCAGGCTCACGGTGGCCAGGCGTGGCTGGGCGCCGGGGAAATCGGGCGTGATGCGCAGGGACACGCCCTTGCGCACCACGGGGTAGAGCGATGCGGGGAGCACCACCTCGACCCGCAGCGGATTGACCACGGCGATGCGGAACATCGGCTTTTCCTCGACCCGTTCGCCCACCGACATGTAGCGGTCCGCCACCACGCCGTCGCTCGGGCTGCGGATCGTGCGCAGCCCAAGCTGCGCGCGGGCCAGTTCGTGCTCGCGCGCATAGATGTCGCGCTGCTCGCGCGCCTGGATCAGCCGGTTCTCGGCCACGAGGGCTTCGGCGCGTGCCTGCTCGAGGGCCTGCGGGCTGATGTATTCCTGCCGCGCGAGGTCGGCCGCGCGGGCGAGTTTCTGGCGCGCCAGTTCGGCGTTGGCCTCGGCCGCTTTCAGTTCGCCAAGCCCTTGCGCGCGGCCTTCGGCCACGCTCACCGACATGCGCTCGACGTCCGCGCGCAGGGTCGCGAGCGGCTGGCCGGCGCGGACCCGTTCGCCGCGCTCGACATGGACCTGTTCGATGACACCGACCACCGGGCTGCCCAGCTCGGAAACGCTGGCCGGCTCGATCAGGCAGCCCAAGGCCTGCGCGCCTGCCGCCGCATGGGCGGCGCCAGCCAGCCACAAAGTCAGGGACAGCAGCGCACGGCCGGACGGATTCATCCCAATCCCCAGCGGCTGAAGTTCAGGTCGCGCTCTTCGTTCTCAGCCATGCGGGAAAGTCTTACACGTTGTTGCGTCCTAGTACAGACTTCTGCCACTTGCGCCGCCCGAAGGCTTGTCCAGACGAATGAACGGGGGAACCGCAGCCGCCGGGTTAGGGTTTGCCACCATGCGGGCAGCCAGCGCTGGAGCAGCGGGAAGTCCTGCGCCACCATCACTTCGCAGCTTCCGGGCTGGCCTTGCCGTCCGGTGCGGCCGAGGAACTGGCGGTCGATGCGGGGGGATGAATTGAGTTGGCAGAGGATGACGTGCAGGCCGCCCGCCGCCAGCACCTCCGGGGCCACGGTGATGTGGGCGCCGCGGCCGGCCATGCTGGTGGCGACGGTGAGCCGGCCCGGCAGCCCCGCCTGGCCGATCACTTCGGCCTCGTCCTGGTCCTGTCGCGCGTTGAGCACCACCGGATCGAGCCCGCGCGCGCGAAGGACGTCGGCCAACGCGTCCGACTGCTGCACGCTTTCGGTCCCCACGAGCACCGCGCGTCCCGCACCGCAGAGTGCCGCCGCGCGCGCCGCCACCTCCTGCCACAGCGTGGCGCTGTCGGCGAACAGGCGCGTGGGTCCGTGCTGCACCCGGCGCGGCGTGCGCGGATGCACGCGCACCATGCCCAGCCCGTAGACCGCCCGCAGCTCCGCGCCCGATCCGTGCAGCGTGCCGCTGATGCCGGCCAGCCGGAGGTAGCGGATGAAGAAGCGCTGGAACGTGACTTGCGTCAGGGTGGCGTTGCGCCGAGTCAACGGTACGCCCTCCTTGAGTTCAACCAGCTGGTGCAATCCGCGGCTCCACGCGCGCCCCGGCGCCGTGCGGCCCGTGGTCTCGTCGACCAGCTGCACCTCGCCATCGCGCACCACGTAGTCACGATCGCGCGAGAGGCGCGCGACGGCGGTGACCGCCAGTTCGAGCGTCGCGGCCCGGTGCTGCGGATGTCCGAGCAGCGGATGCGGGTCGGCCGGCCAATCGTCCAGATGCGCCAAGCCCGCCTCCGTCAAGCGCACGGAGCCCGCTTCCAGCGTGTAGTCGCGCCCCTGGATCAGGCGCCGCGCGATCAACAGCGCACGGCGCAGGAACGCCTGTTCGGCCAGCGATGGCGCAGCCTGCGACAGCACGAGCGGCACGCGCGCCTCGTCGATCAGGATGGTGTCGGCCTCGTCGAGGATGGCCATGCACAGCCCGCGCAGCACCGGGGCCTGCTGCACGGCGCCCTGGCGCAGGCGGCGCTCCAGCGGCGAAAGGTCCGTCGGCTGCAGCAGGCTGTCGCGCAGGTAGTCGAAGGCCAGTTCCTTGGCCGTGCAGTAGGTGACGTCGCAGGCGTAGGCCGCGCGGCGTTCGCCCATCTCCATGGATTGCGCGATCGACGACACCGAGAGGCCGAGCCGCGCATAGAACACCCGCAGTTCGTCGGCGTCGCGCTGGGCGAGGTAGTCGTTGGCGGTGACGACGTGCACCGGCGTGCCCGCCAGGGCCGCCGCTGCGGCGCCGAGAGCAATCGCCACCGTCTTGCCCTCGCCCGTGTCCATCTCCACCAGCCGCTGATCGAGCAAGGCGCGGGCCGCCATCAGCTGCTGCCAGTAGGGCCGCACGCCCTTGGTCTGTTTCATCGCCTCGGCCGACAGCCGCAAGGCCTGCTGCAACCACGCGTCGTCCCGACGCGCGTGTGGCACCTTGCGCAGCGCCTGCAGCGCGGGGCCCAGCGCGATCGGCGCCTGCAGCTCCACATGCAGCGCGAGGGCGCTTTCCGTCAGGCTCCGCGGGCGCAGCTTCGTGCGCCGCCGCAGTTCCTCGACCGGCAGGCGCATCTGCGGATAGGGCCCCCAGACCAGCCCCGGGAAAGGCCAGCTCGCGGTGCTCATGCCTGCCCCGTGGGACTGAACTGCTTGATCAGCAGGCGCTGCAGGCGCGCAAACCACTGCAGGCCCAGGGGCTGCGGTGGCAGAACCAGCTTCACCCAGGCCCGGCCGCCGAACGCAGCGGCTTGCAGGGACGGCACCTCCGCGTCGAGCAGGAACACGGGCACGAGGGTCCTCACGCCATCGGGGTCGGCGGGATCGAGCGGGATCGGGCCGCCGAAGCGATCGCCCAGCGCTTGCGCCGGCAATTCCAGGCTCGCGCCCGGCGCCATTTCGGACAGCCGCGCCTCGTACACCGTGCCGACGCTTTCCGCGAGGCGGACTTCAACGCCGCGGACGCGGCCGCGCGTGCGCAGGTAGTCGTCTTCCAGCAGGGCGATGCGAACGTGGGCGGAGTTCCCGGTGAGCACGTGGCCCAGCATCGCGCCGCGCCGCACGTAGCTGCCCGGCAGGTCCTGCGGGCGCGCCCACACCACCTCGCCGGCCACCCGCGCGCGCACCTCGAGTTGCGCCAGTTGCTCCTCGGCCCGCGCGAGTTCCGCGGCATTGCGCTCCAGGTCCTCGCCGACGGCCGCGGCGCGGACCGGCTGCTTGAGGAGCGCGCGGTACTGCTGCGCGAGCAGACCGGTGCGCTCGGACACGACTCTCTGATGGGCGGCCACCAGCACCGGGTCCTGCAGCAACACGAGCGCCTGGTCGGCTTCGGCGAGCGCGCCCTGGGGCAGCTCGATGCGCTCGACGAAACCGGCGGCGCCGGCGCGCAGCACTGCCTCCTCGGGCGGCCAGACCACGGCGCGCGCGACGACCGCGTTCGGCGCCGGCACCACCAACAGGAGCACGACCGCCGCACCCGCGACCAGGCCTGCGGCGCGCAACGAGCGCCGGCGGAACGCAGGATCGCCGCCCTGCCCGCCGAGCGCCCAGCGCCAGGCATGGCGTCCGATCCAGGCCAGCAGCACCAGGGCTGCGATCCATCCGAGCAGCCACGACTGGTTGCCGATCCAGAACACCAGCGCGAGCAGGAGCACGACGCGGTACACGGCGGCCGCGGGCGCGTACGCAGCGAGCCACTTGACTTCGCCTCGCGCCAGCAGCGGCGCCGGGCCTGCCGCCGGAGCGCCGATCCACTCGCGCCAGCGGCGCGACCACCACGCATTGCTGCGCAGCGCCAGATTGGGCAGCTGCAGCGCGTCGCACAAGGCGTAGTAGCCGTCGAACCGCATCAGCGGATTGGCGTTGAACAGCACCGTCGAGAGCGAACAGGTCAGCAGCACCACCAGCGCGATGTCCCGCACGGTGCCCGGGCTCACCACCGACCAGACCCAAAGCGCGAAGCACGCCAGCGCGACTTCCACCAGGATGCCGGCGCCGCTGACGACCAGCCGCTGACGCGGATGCGGGAAGGCGTTGGCCGCGCCGGCGTCCACGTAGGGCGCCGGCGTGAGGAACATCAGCGACACGCCCATCTCGTTGACCTGGCCCCCATAACGCCGGACGGCCAGGCCATGCCCCAGCTCGTGCAGGAGCTTGAGCACCGGATAGCAGAGCCAGGCGACCAGGTAGCTGGAGGGCGTGGCGAACAGGCGGTTGGCGTCGGCGCGCAGTTCGCCGAAATGGACGCCGGCCGCCAGCAGCGCCAGCAGCACCGCCGCCACCCACACGACGAACGCCGGGCGACGGAACAGCCAGTCGCCCACCGGCGCCAGCTTGTCCAGCCAGCGGGAGGGATTCCCCAGCGGCATGCGCACCATCAGCGGATTGAGCATGCCCCGCTGCCGCTGCCGCGCGTCTTCGTCGCGGCGCGCGAACAGCAGCGACAGGTGCGGCGCTGCGTCGAAGCGCACCATGCCGCCGCGGAACAGCTGGGCGAGCAGTCGAAGCACCTCGTCCTGGGTCGGTGCGTCCTCGCGCTGCTTGCGCAACTCGCGTTGCCACAGTTGCTCCACCGGAGCCTGTCCGTCGAAGCGGGCGACCAGCGAGTAGGCCGCGGGATTCAGGCGCAGCTGGCGGCCTGAAGCCGGTTCCACCAGCACGTGCCAGACCTGGTCCCGCACCTGCTGCCGCACGATGCGAAGCCCCGGGACCAGGCTGGGCCGCAGGCCCGCGACCCGGTGCCACGAGGCGCTGACCAGCGGTTCGCTCACCAGGGCGTGACCTTCCACCAGGCCAGCCGCAGCCAGTCGACGGCGCGATGGGCCAGCAGCCAGGCGATCGGCCGCCAGCCGACGTCGACCTTGCCGATGCCGCTCAGGCCCGGGCGCAGTTCCGGCACGGCCTCGTCGAGCGTGGCCTCGACCTCGAAGTAGTTGCGGCCCTCCGCGGTGGTCGCGATCGGCACCACGCGACGGGTGACGAACCGCAGCGTGCGATCGGGCTGCGCGGTGAGCGCGAGCCGGCCCGTCTGGCCGGTCTTGACGCTGCCGATGTCGGCTTCGTCGACTTCCAGGATCAGGCGGAAGCTGTCGTTGGGCGCCAGCACCATCAACACGTCGCCGCGCTGGACGGGCGCGCCCAGGTTCTGGCTCAGGTCGCCCTTGATCACGATGCCGTCGAAAGGCGCCTCGATGCGCGCGCGCTGCAGCTGCATCTCGACCAGCGACAGCAGCGCCTGTGCCTCCGCGGCCTTGGCCTGGAAGGTGACCATCTGCGCGCGATCGGCGCCCGCCTGCGCGGCGCGCAAGGCGCCCTCGTGCTGGCGCACTTCGCTCTCGCGGCGCCGCCGCTCCAGCTCCAGGTCCTGCGATGCGAGTTCGGCCAGCACCTGGCCGGCCCGCACGCGGTCGCCCGGACGCACGTTGGCCTGCTGCAGGAAGCCGTCGCTGGCGGCGACCACCGCGCGCTGCACCGAGCCTTCCAGCCGGCCGGGCGCACTGACCCGCCAAGGCAAGGGAACGGCCAGCGCGATCAGCACGAACGCGATCGCACCGCCGACCGCGAACCGGCGTTGCCTGGGCGCCGCGAGGCGCTCACGCACGGTTTCGACCAGACGGACGTGCCAGGGAAGCGCCAGCTGCCGCTTCAACTCGAAGACCGGTGCGGCCAGCCGCGAAAGGTCCTGGAGCAGGGGGAGTTCGACGGCAGCGAAGCGGCCGGACGTGCGCTCCAGCGTCATCGCTCCCACGACGCGGGTCCCGTCCACCAGCGGCACGGAACAGGCGGCGCCCGCCGCGGCGAGCTGCCGGTGCGCGAGAGTGATCAGGTCGTGGTGCTCGAGTGGCGGCCAGGCGACCGGCTGGTGCTGGTCCAGGGCCTCCTGCATCGCGTCGAGCAGGGCCGCGGTGGCCGGCTGGCCGGGCTGGAGTTCGGCCGGATGAGAACTGCCCGCGAGACGAAGGACGCCGTCGTCGAGCACACCGATCGCAACGCGGGCGCAACCCAGAAGGTCACAAAGTTCTGCGCCAAAACCCGCTGCCGACTCCGCCAGGCCCGCACGCGACAAGGCGGCCGCGAGCGGTCCCAGGAGGAGGGGCTCGGTCGCCAGGGGGCCTGCCGACTGCGGAGGTGGGCTGGAGAGGTCCATTTGTGACAGGTGTGAAACAAATTCTCACCCGCCCTCCCAAGCTCATGCAAGCACGAATACCCGAAAGGCACTTGCCAATCCGTGAACGGTTCCCTATGGACAACGGTGTTGGAGCCCGAGGCCGAAGCCCTCGGCGCGCCGGCGAGCCGCCGGCTGGTGCTAGCCGGCGGAAGGCATCTGCGTCAGCTCGCCGAAGCACTTGCTCTCCAGAAGCACCCGGAAGCTGGCGTCGGCGTGGGCGCGCAACTCGGTCGCGCTCTGCTGGATCTCATCGAGCGTGCTCGGTCCCGCAGCGCTGCGGCGGGTCAGCCAGCCCTCGGCATCACAGGCCGCGCGGTGCGCCTGCTCCCACGCTTCGAGCAGCGCGAGCGCTTGCGGAGTGAGCCGCTCGTATCTCATGGCGCGTCGGATGGATGAGGCACGAAGTCACTTTACATGCTCGGCTGGTTATGAGCCAGCCTTCGATGCGGTCGCGCCACGGCCTGCCGGACCGCAATCCGGAAACAGGCCGCGTGCAACCGCTTCCCGTGCGCCTCACTCGATCTGCCCGCGGATCTCTCCGTTCGGGAACGCCGTGCTGTGGGCGTTGTAGTACAGGTTGCCTTGCTTGAACGCCAGGGCCTGCTCGGGGGTGAGCGTCGAATTCGCGGGGACGGACCAGACGCCGCCGCCGGCGTTGGTGAGCGGCACGATGGCCGGTCCGTTCTCGCCGGGCGCACCCGGATGCACGTGTGCCACGGTCACGTCCATGCCGCTGACCGTGATGCCGCCGGTGACCGCGCGCGTCGCGGAATCCAGGACCAGCGTTCCGGTCCCCGTGGCGGTCGACGGCGTAGGCGGCACTTCTTCGGCGCCGGTCAGGGTGGCGAACCGCACTTCGCGTCCGATCTGCCCGCGGATCTCTCCGCCCGGGAAGGTGGCGCTGTGGGCGTTGAAGTAGAGACCGCCGGTCCGCATCAGGGCCAGCTGCGCCTCGGTCAGCGTCGCATCGGCCGCGGCGACCCACGTGCCGCTGCCGGGGGCCGTTTCGGCGAAGTGGACGATGATCGGACCGTTGGTGCCGGCCGCGCCCGTGTGGATGTGAGCCGCCGCGGCCGTCATGCCGGTCAGCGTGATGCTCGAAACGAGCTTGCGTGTCGCCGGATCGACGGTGAGGCGCCCGACGCCCGACGCGCTCGATGAAGTGGGCGGCACTTCCTGCGCCGGCGACATCTGCGAGACGAACACCTCGCGTCCGATCTGCCCGCGGATCTCGCCGTTCGGGAACGCGGTGCTGTGCGCGTTGAAGTACAGCCCGCCGTTGGCGAAAGCCGCGGCCTGGGCTTCGGTCAGCGTCGCGCCGGCCGGCACCGACCAGGTGCCCGGCGAGGTCTGGGCGAGGTTGACGATGATCGGCCCGTTGACGCCCGACTCGCCCGTGTGGACGTGTGCCGCGGTCGCCGTGATGCCGGTGATCGTGATGCCGCCGCTCACGTTGCGCGTACCGCTTTCCAGCCTGAGAGTGCCGGTCCCCGCCGCGCCCGTGATCACCGGAGGATTCTCCTGCTCGCCGGTGAGCGTCGCGGACAGCGTCGTGGCCGTCGGCCCCACCTGCGACGGGTCGCCGGTGGTCGCGACGCCGCTGCCGCCGTCGCCACCCCCGCAGGCGACGAATCCCGCGCCGACCGCGGCGACCAGGACCCACTTGAATGAACCAGGGAGCTGCAAGAATCGGCTGAGTCTCATGGGGATCTCCTTGAGCAAACAAGTTGAGGCAGCCCGTGCGGCGCGAGGCGGCAACGGGAAGTTCAGATTAGTTCACGAACGTCGCCTGAGCTTGACCGTCTGCACACATGCAGCAGCCACAATGACGGCTTGCAGCACCTGCTGAAGGCCTTGTTCCCGTGGTCCGCATGAAGCTTCCCTGGCTCGACCCTGGCGATCCGTTTCCGAAGGCGAGCGAAGCGTGGGACGCGTCCCAGCCCGCGCCGGGCCTGCTCGCCGCGGGCGGCGCGCTCGACGTGGCGACGCTCAAGCGCGCCTACTCGGGCGCCATCTTTCCCTGGTTCAGCGAAGGCCAGCCGATCCTGTGGTGGAGCACCGACCCGCGCATGGTGCTGTTCACCCAGGAGTTCCGGCTGCACCGGTCGCTGCGCAAGACGCTGAAGAAATTCATCGACGACCCGAACTGCGAAGTGCGCTTCGACACCGCTTTCAGCCAGGTGATCCGCGCCTGCTCGGCCACGCCGCGCGAGGGCCAGTCCGGCACCTGGATCGTTCCGGAGATGGTTCGGGCCTACGAGGCGTTCCACGCCGCCGGGCACGCGCACAGCGTGGAGACGTGGATCGACGGCAAGCTCGCGGGCGGCCTGTACTGCGTCGGTATCGGGCACGCCGTGTTCGGCGAGTCGATGTTCACGCGAGTGCCCGACGCATCGAAGATCGCGCTCGCGGGGCTGGTGGCGTTCTGCCGGCGCAACGGCATCGAGTGCATCGATTGCCAGCAGAACACCCAGCACCTCGCATCGCTTGGCGCGAGGGAGATCGCGCGCGAGGAATTTGTCGCGGCTGTCGCACACCGCATCCGCCGGCGCGGGCCTGCGTGGAAATTCGAGCCCGTATACTGGAGCGAACTCCTGTTGCCGAGGCCCGTCGCGTGACGCATCTCAAGGACCTTCCGCTCCAGACCCTGCAGTTCTACGCGACCGCGCCGTACCCGTGCAGCTACCTGCCCGGCAAGCAGGCCCGGTCGCAGGTGGCGACCCCGAGCCACCTGATCCACAACGACGCGTACTCCGACCTGGTGACCAGCGGCTTCCGCCGCAGCGGCATGTTCACCTACCGGCCGTATTGCGATGGCTGCCGCGCGTGCGTGCCGCTGCGCGTCCTCGTCGACCGCTTCAAACCCGATCGCAGCCAGCGCCGCTCGTGGGCGCGGCACGGCAACCTGCAGGCGCGCGTGCTCAAGCTGTGCTTCGTGCCGGAGCACTACCAGCTCTACCTGCGCTACCAGAGCGGCCGCCATGCGGGCGGCGGCATGGACCACGACAGCATCGACCAGTACACGCAGTTCCTGCTCCAGAGCCGCGTCAATTCGCGGCTGGTCGAATTCCGCGAGACGCTGCCCGACGGCTCGCCGGGCGTGCTGCGCATGGTGTCGATCCTCGACGTGCTGGGCGACGGACTGTCGGCGGTCTACACCTTCTACGAGCCGGATGCGTCGGCCAGCTTCGGCACGTACAGCGTGCTGTGGCAGATCGACCAGGCGCGCAAGCTGAAACTGCCGCACGTCTACCTGGGGTACTGGATCGCGGAGAGCCCGAAGATGAGCTACAAGGCGCGCTTCCGCCCGCACCAGGTGCTGCACGAAGGCGTGTGGACGGACAGCGATCCTCTCGGGCGCTGATTTTCACAAGATAAAATCGCGGGAACGCCAGCAGTAGCAGGTTCCCCCGATGAGAAAGTCCCCCGGCCCCGCGGCCACCCCCACCATCCAGGTCATCGAGCGCATGTTCGCGCTCATCGACGTGCTGGCCTCGCGCGAGGAGGCGGTGTCGCTCAAGGAGATCAGCGAGAAGACCGGTCTGCATCCCTCGACGACGCATCGCATCCTGAACGATCTGGCGGTCGGCCGGTTCGTCGATCGCCCCGAAGCGGGCAGCTACCGGCTCGGCATGCGCCTGCTGGAACTCGGCAACCTGGTGAAGGGGCGCCTGAACGTGCGCGACGCGGCGCTCACGCCGATGCGCGAGTTGCACAAGCTGATCCAGCAGCCGGTGAACCTGTCGGTGCGCCAGGGCGACGAGATCATCTACGTGGAGCGGGCCTACAGCGAGCGGTCCGGCATGCAGGTGGTGCGCGCCATCGGCGGTCGCGCGCCGCTGCACTTGACCTCCACCGGAAAGCTGTTCCTGGCGGCCGACGATCCGCAGCGCGTCCGGGCGTACGCGACGAGGACCGGCTTGGCGGGCCACACGCGCAACAGCATCACGCAACTCCCGGTGCTCGAGCGCGAGCTGGCGAAGGCGCGCCAGTACGGCATCGCGCGCGACAACGAGGAGCTGGAGCTCGGCGTGCGCTGCATGGCCGCGGGCATCTACGACGACCAGAGCAAGCTGGTGGCGGGCCTCTCGATCTCGGCGCCGGCGGACCGGCTGGATGAAGGCTGGCTCACCAAGCTGCAGTCGACGGCGAGCGAAATCTCCGCTGCGCTGGGCTACAAGCCGCCGCAGCAGCGCGCGGCTGCGTGAGCGGCTCTTTCCAAAGCAAAACGGCGCCGAGGGCGCCGTTTTCCATCGAGGCACCAAGCCTCAACCGCTGACTTGCTTGATGGCGGTGGACGAACTCGTCGGCTCGGGCGTCGCCGCGGCCGGGGCATTGGTCTCGACCCAGCGGCGCACGCGCTCCGCATCGCCCAGGCGACTGAGCTTTCCGGCCGAATCCAGGAACACCATGATCAGCTTGCGGCCCGCGACCTTGGCTTGCATCACCAGGCACTGGCCCGCTTCGGAGATGTAGCCGGTCTTCTGCAGACCGATCTCCCAGTTGGGGTTCTTCACCAGCCGGTTGGTGTTGTTGTAGTGCAGCGTCCTCTTGCCCACCGCGACCTCGACGCCAGTGGAGGTGGAGTACTCGCGCAGCATCGGGTCCTGATAGGCGGCGTTGGCCAGCGTGGCCAGGTCCTGCGCGCTGGACTGGTTGCGGCTGGACAGGCCCGTGGGCTCGACGTACTGCGTGTCCTTCATGCCCAGCTGCTTCGCCTTGGCGTTCATGGCCTGCACGAAGACGTGAAGCCCGCCCGGGTAGGTGCGGCCGAGCGCGTTGGCGGCGCGGTTCTCGCTGGACATCAGCGCCAGGTGCATGGCCTCGGCGCGGCTGATCTGGGTGCCGACGCGCAGCCGCGAGGTGCTGCCCTTCTCGGTGTCGACGTCGTCCTGCGTGATGGTGATCATCTCGTCCATCGGCAGCTTGGCCTCGCTGATCACCACGGCGGTCATCAGCTTGGTGAGCGAAGCGATGGGCAGCACGGCCTGCTCGTTCTTGGAGAACAGCACTTCCTGCGTGTCCTGGTCGATGACCAGCGCGACACTCGACCTCAGGTTCAGGTCGTCATCGGTGGCATGCAGCCCCGCGAGCTTGCCGAAGGACGGCCGCGCGGCCTGCGTGATGACGACGGAGCGGCGCTGCTTGGCGACGAAGGTCTTGCTGACGCGCTTGGCGTGCACCGACCGCTGCTTCTTGGCGACGGTGGTGCGGCGCTCGGCGGCGTCGGCCGGAGAAGGCGCCAAGGCGGCGAAAACCGCGAGCGCCAGCACTGTGTGCAGCACACTCGTCAAGGTCTTGCGTCTGGCTTCTTGCACCGCCGGTTGCATACAGGACTCTCCTTCTTCGTCCCCGGATTTCTGACGGCTCATCCGCTGAACCTGCCGAAAACCGTACAACTTCAACGACTTAGGAGACTTTCCTCAGTCGTGGCGGAATTATATGGACACAAACCTAACCTTGTGCAGCCACCCGTTCAGCTTTACTTTGTAACTTATTGAGAGCGCTCAGGTAAGCCTTGGCCGACGCGACCACGATGTCGGGATCCGCCCCCACGCCGTTGACCACTCTCCCCGAGTTCTGCAACCGGACGGTGACTTCGCCCTGGCTCTCCGTCGAACCGCTGATGGCGTTGACGGAATACAACACCATTTCCGCGCCGCTCCTCACAAGGCTCTCGATCGCCTTGAGCGACGCGTCGACCGGGCCGTTGCCGTCGGATTCGCCGCGGACCTCCTTGCCCGCGGCGGTGAACACGACCACGGCGTGCGGCCGCTCGCCGGTCTCGCTGCGCTGGCTGAGCGACACCAGCCGGAAGGTCTCCTGCTCATGCGTGACCGACTCGTCGCTGACCAGCGCCAGGATGTCCTCGTCGAAGATCTCGCTCTTGCGGTCGGCCAGTTCCTTGAACTTGGCGAACGCCGAGTTGACGTCGGCCTCGCTGTCGAGCTGGACACCGAGCTCCTGCAGCCGCTGCTTGAACGCGTTGCGGCCCGACAGCTTGCCCAGCACGATCTTGTTGGCGCTCCAGCCCACGTCCTCGGCCCGCATGATCTCGTAGGTGTCACGCGCCTTGAGCACGCCGTCCTGGTGGATGCCGCTGGCGTGGGCGAAGGCGTTGGCCCCCACCACGGCCTTGTTGGGCTGGACGACGAAGCCGGTGGTCTGGCTGACCATCCGGCTGGCCGGCACGATGTGCCGGGTGTCGATGTTGACGTCGAGACCGAAGTAGTCGCGACGCGTCTTCACGGCCATCACGATCTCTTCGAGGGAGCAGTTGCCGGCGCGCTCGCCCAGGCCGTTGATCGTGCACTCGACCTGGCGCGCGCCGCCGATCTTCACGCCGGCCAGCGAGTTGGCCACCGCCATGCCCAGGTCGTTGTGGCAATGCACCGACCAGACCGCCTTGTCGGAATTGGGCACCCGTTCGCGCAGCGTGCGGATGAACTCGCCGTAGAGCTCCGGAACCGCATAGCCGACCGTGTCCGGCACGTTGATGGTGGTGGCGCCCTCGGCGATCACCGTTTCCAGCACGCGGCAGAGGAAATCCACGTCGCTGCGGTAGCCGTCCTCGGGCGAGAACTCGATGTCGCCGCACAGGTTGCGCGCGAACCGCACCGACAGGCGCGACTGTTCCAGCACCTGCTCGGGCGTCATCCGCAGCTTCTTTTCCATGTGCAGCGGCGAGGTGGCGATGAAGGTGTGGATGCGGGCGCGCGAGGCGCCCTTGAGCGCCTCGGCCGCGCGCGAGATGTCGCGGTCGTTGGCGCGGGACAGCGAGCACACGGTCGAGTCCTTGATCGCGTGCGCGATCGCCTGCACCGCCTCGAAGTCGCCGTTGGAGCTGGCTGCGAAACCGGCCTCGATCACGTCGACCCTCAGCCGCTCGAGCTGCCGCGCGATGCGCAGCTTCTCGTCCTTGGTCATCGAGGCGCCGGGCGACTGCTCGCCGTCGCGCAGGGTGGTGTCGAAGATGATCAGCTGGTCGGCCATGGCGGGGCTCCTCTGCAGGGTCACTTGGCAGCGGCGACCGCCTGCGGCTCGTTCAGCGCGTTGCCTTGCGCGCGCTGAACGCCGGAGAGGATGGCCTTGAGCGACGCGGACACGATGTTCGCATCCATCCCCACGCCGAACAACGTTCGCGTCCCCACGCGCAGCTCCAGGTAGGCGACGGCCTGCGCGTTGGCGCCCGAGCCGATCGCGTGCTCGTGGTAGTCCAGCACGCGGACCTCCACGCCCGCGACCGCCGACAGGCCTTCCACGAAGGCGTCGATCGGCCCGTTGCCCGTGCCTCGCACCGACACCGGCCGGCCGCCGACCACCACGTCGGCAGAGAGACGCACCGTGGTGCCGGCCGCGCCCGCTTCTTCCACCAGCTGGTGCGTCGGCGCGGAGATGCCGCCGACGCCGTACTCGCGCGAGAACAGCTCGTACAGCTCGCGTGCGGTGAGCTCCTTGCCGCTGGCGTCCATCACGCCCTGCACTACCTGGCTGAACTCGATCTGCAGCCGCCGCGGCAGCTCGAGCCCGTACTCGCTCTCCAGCAGATAGGAGATGCCGCCCTTGCCGGACTGGCTGTTGACGCGGATCACGGCCTCGTAGCTGCGGCCCAGGTCCTTCGGGTCGACCGGCAGGTAGGGCATGTCCCAGAGGTCGCCTTCCTTGCGGGCAGCGAACGCTTTCTTGATCGCGTCCTGGTGCGATCCGGAGAACGAGGTGTAGACCAGCTCGCCCACGTAGGGATGGCGCGGATGCACCGGCAGCTGATTGCAGTGCTCCACCGTGCCGCGGATCTCGTCGATGTCCGAGAAGTCCAGGCCGGGGTGCACGCCTTGCGAGTAGAGATTGAGGGCGACGTTCACGAGGTCGAGGTTGCCGGTGCGTTCGCCGTTGCCGAAAAGGCAGCCTTCTAGCCGGTCCGCCCCGGCCATTACCGCGAACTCGCCGGCGGCCGTGCCCGTGCCGCGGTCGTTGTGCGGATGCACGGACAGCACGATGGAATCGCGCCGCGCCAGGTGGCGGTGCATCCACTCGATCATGTCCGCGAAGATGTTCGGCGTTGAATGCTCCACCGTCGACGGCAGGTTGACGATGCACTTGCGCTGCGGCGTCGGCTGCCACACGCCGGTGACTGCATCGACGACGCGCTTGGCGAACGGGAGCTCGGTGCCGGAGAACATCTCGGGCGAGTACTGGAACACCCACTCCGTCCCGGGCTGCTGGGTGGCGAGTTCCTGGAACAGGCGCGCCTGGCTGGTCGCCAGCTCGACGATGCCATCCTCATCGAGGCCCAGCACCACTTTGCGCATCACGGGCGCGGTGGCGTTGTACAGGTGCACGATGACGCGGCGCGCGCCGCGCATCGACTCGAAGGTGCGGCGGATCAGCGGCTCGCGCGCCTGGGTGAGGACCTGGATCGTCACGTCGTCGGGGATGAGCTCCTCGTCGATCAGCTTGCGCACGAAGCCGAACTCCACCTGCGAGGCGGAGGGAAAGCCGACCTCGATCTCCTTGAAGCCGATCTTCACCAGTGCCTGGAACATGCGCAGCTTGCGCGGGATGTCCATCGGCTCGATCAGCGCCTGGTTGCCGTCGCGCAGGTCGACGCTGCACCACGCCGGCGGGCGGGTCAGCACTGTGTCGGGCCAGGTCCGGTCCTTCAGGCCGACCGGGGCGAACGATCGGTACTTGGCGGCGGGGTTCTTGAGCATGGACATGTGATCTTTCGCTTCGAGGAAGGTGAACCGGCAGCCCCAAAACAAAACGGCCCGCTGCTGGTGCAAACGGGCCGTAGAGGTCTGGTGAAACGCGCGCGCTACCGTCTCCGCCCGTGGGTGGATAGCAGTAGAGCCAGCGAAATCAGGTTCATGGCGGGCGAATTTAGCATAAAAGCAGAGCAGCCTATTTGTGCAGGCCGCTTTCCTCGGGCTCGTCGGTGGAGGTGCTGATCACGCTGGCGCGCTCTCCGCGCGCCTTGCGCCAGCCATACAGCACGTAGCCCGACACGCCGTACACGCAGAAGAGCACGAACAGCACCACCGGCGGATCGATGTTGATCACGGCGATGCCGAGCGCGATCAGCACGATCACCGCGAACGGCACGCTCTTCTTCATCGACACGTCCTTGAAGCTGTAGAACGGAACGTTCGTCACCATGGTGAGCCCCGCATACAGGGCGAAAGTGAACATCACCCAGCTGACTTCGTAACCCTTGATGCCGTAGTCGTTCATCAGCCAGATGAAGCCGGTGACCAGCGCCGCGGCGGCCGGCGAGGGCAGGCCCTGGAAGTAGCGCTTGTCGACGACCGCGGTGTTGACGTTGAAGCGCGCCAGGCGCAGCGCCGCACAGGCGCAATACACGAACGCCGCGATCCAGCCCCAGCGGCCCAAACCCTTGAGCGCCCATTCGTAGGCGATGAGCGCCGGGGCCGCGCCGAACGACACCATGTCCGACAGCGAGTCCATCTGCTCGCCGAAGGCGCTCTGCGTGTTGGTCATGCGGGCGACGCGACCATCCAGGCTGTCGAGCACCATCGCGACGAACACGCCCGCGGCCGCCATGTCGAAGCGCTGGTTCATCGCCATCACCACCGCGTAGAAGCCGCCGAACAGCGCCGCCAGGGTGAACAGGTTGGGCAGGATGTAGATGCCCTTGCGGCGCCGGCGCACGACCACGCCTTCCTGCGGAGTGGTGTCGGTGTGGACGGGGCCTTGGTACATGGGAGCAAGTGTAAATGGGCGCTCCACCGTCATTCCTGCGAAGGCGGGAATCCAGAGCTTCCGTGTTCAAGAGAAAAAGCCCGCTTGCGCGGGCTCCTCTGGATCCCCGCCTTCGCGGGGATGACCTCGCGCGCGGCCTGCGCCGCAGAGCGAGGTCAGTTGCGGGCCTTGTCGACCAGCTTGTTCGCCCTGATCCACGGCATCATGGCGCGCAGCTTCTCGCCCACCACTTCGATCTGGTGCTCGGCCATCAGGCGGCGGCGCGATTGCAGCGTCGGGGCGCCGGCGCGGTTTTCCAGGATGAAGTTCTTGGCGTATTCGCCGGTCTGGATGTCCTTGAGCGCCTGGCGCATCACGTCCTTGGTGCGCTCGTCGACGATCTTCGGACCGGTGACGTACTCGCCGTACTCCGCGTTGTTGGAGATCGAGTAGTTCATGTTCGCGATGCCGCCTTCGTAGATCAGGTCGACGATCAGCTTGAGCTCGTGCAGGCACTCGAAGTAGGCCATCTCGGGCGCGTAGCCGGCTTCCACCAGCACCTCGAACCCGGCCTTGATCAGCTCCACCGTGCCGCCGCACAGCACGGCCTGCTCGCCGAACAGGTCGGTCTCGGTCTCTTCGCGGAAGTTGGTCTCGATGATGCCGGCCTTGCCGCCGCCGTTGCCCATCGCGTACGACAGCGCCAGGTCGCGGGCCTTGCCGCTCTTGTCCTGGTGCACGGCCACGAGGTGCGGAACGCCGCCGCCCTGGGTGTAGGTGTTGCGCACGGTGTGGCCCGGAGCCTTCGGGGCGACCATCCACACGTCGAGGTCGGCGCGCGGTACGACCTGGCCGTAGTGCACGTTGAAGCCATGCGCGAAGGCAAGCGAGGCGCCCTGCTTCATGTGGGGCTCGACGTCGTTCTTGTAGACGGCGGCGATCTGCTCGTCCGGCAGCAGGATCATGACGACGTCAGCCATCTTCACCGCTTCGTTCACCGCCGCGACCTTCAGGCCGGCCTTCTCCACCTTGGGCCAGGAAGCGCCGCCCGGGCGCAGGCCGACCACGACCTTGACGCCGCTGTCGTTGAGGTTCTGCGCGTGCGCGTGGCCCTGCGAGCCGTAACCGATGATGGCGACGGTCTTGCCCTTGATCAGGCTGAGGTCGCAGTCCTTGTCGTAGTAAACCTTCATGGGTCTCTCCAGTAGAAATCGGGGATGGGGTTATCAGACGCGCAGCACGCGCTCGCCGCGGCCGATGCCGCTGGCGCCGGTGCGCACGGTCTCCAGGATGGCGGTGCGGTCGATCGCCTCCAGGAACGCGTCGTTCTTGGACTGGTCGCCGGTCAGCTCGATGGTGTAGCTCTTCTCGGTGACGTCGATGATGCGGCCGCGGAAGATGTCGGCCATGCGCTTCATCTCCTCGCGCTCCTTGCCGACGGCGCGCACCTTCACCATCATGAGTTCGCGCTCGGTGTAGGCGCCTTCGGTGAGGTCGACCACCTTCACCACCTCGATCAGGCGGTTCAGGTGCTTGGTGATCTGCTCGATGACGTCGTCGGAGCCGGTGGTCTGGATCGTCATGCGCGACAGCGACGGGTCTTCCGTCGGCGCCACGGTGAGCGATTCGATGTTGTAGCCGCGGGCCGAGAACAGGCCCACCACGCGGGAGAGAGCGCCGGGCTCGTTCTCCAGCAGCACTGCGATGATGTGTTTCATGTGTCCTCCGGTTCCCCTTCTCGCCGCCCTCCCCCACCGCCGGTAAGCGGCGGGCTCGGCGGGCGATAGGTTCGCCGCGTTACGGGTGGGTCAGAGTTCCTCGGAGCCGAGCAGCATCTCGGTGATGCCCTTGCCGGCCTGCACCATCGGCCAGACGTTCTCCGTCGGGTCGGTGCGGAAGTCCATGAAGACCGTGCGGTCCTTGAGCTTGCGCGCTTCGCGCAGCGCCGGCTCCACGTCCTGCGGCCGCTCGATCAGCATGCCGACGTGGCCGTACGCCTCGGCCAGCTTCACGAAGTCGGGCAGCGCGTCCATGTAGCTGTGGCTGTAGCGGCCCTCGTAATCGAGTTCCTGCCACTGGCGCACCATGCCCAGGTAACGGTTGTTCAGCGAGACGATCTTGATCGGCGTCTTGTACTGGAAGCAGGTCGACAGCTCCTGGATGCACATCTGCACCGAGCCTTCTCCGGTGATGCAGTACACCTCGCTGTCGGGCTTGGCCAGCTTGATGCCCATGGCGTACGGGATCCCCACGCCCATGGTGCCCAGCCCGCCGGAGTTGATCCAGCGGCGCGGCTCCTGGAACTTGTAGAACTGCGCGGCCCACATCTGGTGCTGGCCGACGTCGGAGGTGATGTACGTATCGACGTCCTTCGTCATGTTCCACAGCGTCTCGATGACGTGCTGGGGCTTGATCACCTCGCGGTTCTTGCGGTCGTAGCGCAGGCAGTCGCGCTTGCGCCAGCCCTCGATGGCGTCCCACCAGCCGGACAGCGCCTGCGCATCGGGCTTCGCGCCCGACTCGCGGATGCTGGAGATGAGGTCGGCCAGCACCTCCTTGACGTCGCCCACGATCGGCACGTCCACCTTCACCCGCTTGGAGATGCTGGAGGGATCGATGTCGATGTGGATGATCTTGCGTTCGGCCGACCCGAAGTGCTTGGGGTTGCCGATCACGCGGTCGTCGAAGCGCGCGCCCACGGCCAGCAGCACGTCGCAGTTCTGCATCGCGTTGTTGGCCTCGATCGTGCCGTGCATGCCCAGCATGCCGAGGAACTTGGGGTCGGTGCCGGAGATGGCCCCCAGGCCCATCAGCGTGTTGGTGCAGGGGTAGCCGAGCATGTCGGCCAGCGCGCGCAGTTCCTGCGTGGCGTTGCCCAGGACCACGCCGCCGCCGGTGTAGATGTAGGGCCGGCTGGCCGACATCAGCAGCTGCACCGCCTTGCGGATCTGGCCGGAGTGGCCCTTGCGCACCGGGTTGTAGGAGCGCATCTCCACCTTCTCGGGATAGCCCTCCCAGGCCGCCTTGTTGAAGGAAACGTCCTTGGGGATGTCCACCACCACCGGGCCGGGACGGCCGCTGCGGGCAATGTGGAAGGCCTTCTTCATCACCTCGGCCACGTTGCGCGCGTCCTTCACCAGGAAGTTGTGCTTGACGATCGGGCGCGTGATGCCGACGGTGTCGCACTCCTGGAAGGCGTCCAGGCCGATGGCGGCCGTGGGCACCTGCCCGGTCACGATCACCATCGGGATGGAATCCATGTAGGCGGTGGCGATGCCCGTGACCGCGTTGGTGACGCCGGGGCCCGACGTCACGAGCGCCACGCCGACTTCGCCGGTGGCGCGCGCATAGCCGTCGGCCGCATGCACGGCCGCCTGCTCGTGGCGCACCAGCACGTGCTGGATCGTGTCCTGCTTGTAGAACGCGTCGTAGATGTGCAGGACGGCGCCGCCGGGATAGCCCCAGACGTACTTCACGCCTTCGGCCTGCAGTGCCTTGACGAGGATCTCGGCGCCGCGCAGTTCGGGGGGACGGGGGTTCTGGAGGCCGGCGGTGGCCGCGGCCGCGGAGCTGAGCTCCGCCTTCGACATTTCCATGATCAACCTTTCGGGCTTCGGGAACGAAAAACCTTGGGGTGCCCCTTCACGAGCCCTTGTGAGGCCGGGTCGGGACTTAGAACCCACAGACCATGGACGGGCCGATTGCGCCGCCGGATCCGGGCTCGTTTGCCTTTGACTTGCAGCGCGCATTATGGCACCTCAACGAGGGGGAGCCGAACAACGGCGACCCGATGCCATAATCGCGCCCGCCCAGGCACCCCCTCCTTTCGCACCCGCAGCGACCCGAAGGCCCCGTCCCACTTGGCCACCGAACGAGAACTCTCCGACTTTCTCAAGAGCGTCGAAAAGCGGGCCTTCAAGCGCTCCGTCTACCACGTCCGCGACGAGGAAGCTGCGCTGGACATCGTCCAGGAAAGCATGATGAAGCTGGCGGAGCACTACGGCGACAAACCGCCGGCGGAGCTCCCGATGCTCTTCCAGCGCATCCTGTCCAACTGCACGCTGGACTTTTTCCGCCGGCAGAAGACGCGCAACGCGCTGTTCTCCAACATGAGCGACTTCGAGTCGTCCACCGACGACGGAGAATTCGACCTGCTGGAAACTTACACGGCCTTGGAGAACTCACAGCAGGCGGAGAGTGCCGAGGACTCCACCCGGCGCGCGCAGGTGCTGCGCGAGATCGAGGTACAGATCCAGGGTCTTCCCGCCCGTCAACGTGAAGCATTCCTCATGCGTTACTGGGAGGATATGGACGTGGCCGAAACGGCGGCGGCCATGGGCTGTTCGGAAGGCAGTGTCAAGACGCACTGCTCCCGCGCGGTCCAGGCCCTCAGCAAAGCACTGAAGGCAAAGGGATTACAACCATGAACAGCATCAGCCCCGCCGTGGCGCTCGCCCGCCAGGACCAGTTCGGCCGTCGCATCGCGGCTCGCCTGAACGCCGGCGCGGAAGAGCTTCCGCACGACATCACCGAACGCCTGCGCGCCGCGCGGGTGCAGGCGCTGGCCCGGCGCCAGTCGGTCCTGCAGGCCGCCCGCTCGGTATCCGTTTCCGGCGGCCAGGCCGCATTGGCCGGCGACGAGCATGTCAGCCTGTGGCACCGCATCGGCCTGGCCCTGCCGATCATCGTGCTGGCCGCCGGCCTGGTGACGATCCACGTCATCCAGAACGAGCGCCGCGCCAGCGAGGTTGCGGAGGTTGACGCCGCCATCCTCACCGACGACCTGCCTCCGGCCGCTTACGCCGATCCGGGCTTCGTCCAGTTCCTCAAGACCAGCCGTTGACCGGGGAGCCTCGCATGAACGGGCTCCGTTTCGGCGCGCGGTTCGCCGCCCCCCTCCCTCGCGCGTGCCGCGCCGCCCTGGCCACGGCCGCAGTCCTGCTGTGGTGTCCCATCCAGGCTGCCCCGCCTGCCCCCCAAACCGCGGGAGCCGCCGCCGCTTCCTCGGCTCCTGCCCGAGCCCAGGGCACGCGCGTCGCGCAAGCCCCCGGCGCAGGCCCGGCATGGAACGAGCTCAGTCCCCAGCAGCGGGTTGCGCTGCAGCCGCTCGCGGGCACGTGGGCCACGTTGACCGAGCCGCACAAGCGCAAGTGGATCGCCCTGTCGCGCAACTACGCGGGGATGTCGCCGCAGGAGCAGGCCAAGCTGCACAGCCGCATGAGCGAGTGGGCGGCGCTCAGTCCGCAGCAGCGCACCCAGGCCCGGCTGAACTTCGGCCAGACCCAGGGCGTGTCGCCGGACGACAAGAAGGCCAAGTGGGAGGCGTACCAGGCCCTCTCCGAAGAGGAAAAGCGCAAGCTCGCCGCCGGCGCCAACGCGCGCACGCCGCCCACGGCCGCAGCCGTCAAACCCGTCCCCGCCGAAAAGCTCACCAACGTGCCCCGGGCCGAGAGGCGATCCAGCAAGCCTCCGCGCATCGCGTCGGGCGCCGCTGACCCACCGCAGCCGATGCCGGCGCCCCCGGCGGGCACCGCCAACTAGTCTCCGCCTCATGACCCCACCGCCGAGAGCGCCCGGCGGCGCGGCCGCTGCCGTGCCGCCCTCGCGCGCATCGCTCATCGCACCGCCCCTGCCTCGCCGCATGGCCTGCTGGCTCTACGAAGGCGTCCTGATGTTCGGCGTCGTGGTGCCGGCCGGGCTGCTGTTCAGCGTTGCCACCCAGATGCGGCACGGGCTGGACAACCGGCAGGGACTGATCGCATTCCTGTTCGCCGTGCTGGCCGCCTACTTCGTCTGGTTCTGGTCGAAGGGGCAGACGCTCGCGATGAAGACGTGGCGCATCCGCGTGGTCGACCGATACGGCCAGCGCGTGCGGCCCTTGCGCGCGCTCATGCGCTACGTGTTCAGCTACCTGTGGCTGCTGCCGCCGCTGGCCGCCTTCCAGACGCACCGCATCGCCGTCGGCCCGGTGTTCGTCGTGTTCATTGGCTGGGTCGCGATCTGGGCGCTCCTCTCGCGCTTCCACCCGGAGCGGCAGTTCTGGCACGACGCGCTGGCCGGCACGCGGCTGGTCGAAGCGCCGCCACCGTCGCCGCGCGCGTCGTAGACAATCCGCGCCCATGTCCCGGCCGACCCAAGCTCCTTCGAACCCGCCGTTCTCGATCTGTGTCTACTGCGGCTCGCGCAACGGCGTGGCCGAGCCGTTCGTGCAAGCCGCGCGCGATGTCGGCCGCTGGATCGGTAGCCGCGGCGGCCAGCTGGTCTACGGCGGCGGCCACAACGGGCTGATGGGCACCGTCGCCGACGCCACGCTTGAAGCGGGCGGCGCCGTCATCGGCGTGATCCCGCAGGCGCTGGTCGAGAAAGAATGGGCCAAGCGGGATTGCACCGAGCTGCACGTCGTCGACAGCATGCACGACCGCAAGCGCATGATGGCCGAGCGGGCTGGCGCCTTCCTCGCGCTGGCCGGCGGCATCGGAACGTTCGAGGAGCTGTTCGAGGTCTGGACGTGGCGGCAGCTGGGCTACCACGACAAGCCGGTCGGCATCCTGGACACGGCCGGCTATTACGGACCGCTGCTGCAGTTCCTGCAGCAGAGCGTGCGCCAGGGCTTCATGAACGGCTGGCAGATGGACCTGGTGCAGGTAGGCACCGAGCCCGGGGCGCTGCTGCAATCGCTGGTGGACGGCTCGACCGCGCCTTCGGCGCAGGATCTGTCGCAGATCTGAAGGCGGCGCGGGCTGCGTCGCGCCCGATCAGACCGCCGATTCGTCGGTCTCGCCGGTGCGGATGCGCACGACCCGCTCCACGCTGGTGACGAAGATCTTGCCGTCGCCGATCTTGCCGGTGCGGGCGGCCTTGACGATGGCGTCGACGCAGCGCTCCACGTCGTCGTCCTTGACCACGACTTCCACCTTCACCTTCGGCAGGAAGTCCACCACGTACTCGGCGCCGCGATAGAGCTCCGTGTGGCCCTTCTGCCGCCCGAAACCCTTGACCTCCGTAACCGTCAGGCCGGTGACGCCGCACTCGGCCAGCGCCTCGCGCACTTCCTCCAGCTTGAACGGCTTGACGACGGCGGTGATCTGTTTCATGTGTTCTTCCTCTGCGGCCCTAGGCGCGGAACTTGCCGGTAATAGGATAGCGCCAATCCTTGCCGAAGCCGCGGTGCGTCACGCGGATGCCCACCGGCGCCTGCCGCCGCTTGTACTCGTTGATCCGCACCAGCCGCGCGACGCGCTCGACCACCGCACGGTCGAAGCCTTGCGCCACGATCTGCTCCACGCCTTCGTCGTTCTCCATGTAGCGCGCCAGGATCGCGTCGAGGATCTCGTACGGCGGCAGGCTGTCCTGGTCGACCTGGTCGGGCCGCAGTTCGGCGCTGGGCGGCCGCGTGATGATGCGGTCGGGGATGGGATCGGCGCCCGTGCCGTACGGATCGTTCGCATTGCGCCAGCGCGCCAGCTTGAAGACCGAGGTCTTGAGCACGTCCTTGATGACCGCGAAGCCGCCGGCCATGTCGCCGTACAGCGTGCAGTAGCCGGTGGCCATCTCGCTCTTGTTGCCCGTGGTCAGGACGATGCTGCCGAACTTGTTGGACAGCGCCATCAGCAGCACGCCGCGGATGCGCGCCTGGATGTTCTCTTCCGTCGTGTCCTCGGGCAGCCCGGTGAACTCCTTGGCGAGCGCCGCCTTGAATGCTTCGAACTGCGGCGTGATCGAGATCTCGTCGTAGCGCACCCCGAGCCGGCGGGCCATCTCGCGCGCATCGTCCAGCGAAATGTTGGCGGTGTACGGCGAGGGCATCATCACCGCCCGCACCTTGTCCTTGCCGAGCGCGTCGACCGCGATGGCCAGCACCAGCGCCGAATCGATGCCGCCCGAAAGCCCCAGCAGCACGCCCGGGAAACCGTTCTTGAGGATGTAGTCGCGCACGCCGAGCACGAGCGCATCCCACAGCTCGGCCTCGGGCTCGCGCGCAGGGGCCATCGGTGCGTTCAGCACCAACGCGCTGGCGCCCTGTTCCACCGTGACAGTGAAAAGGTCTTCCTTGAAACCGGGCGCGCGGCCGACGAGCGTGCCCGCCGCATCGACGGCGAACGAGCCGCCGTCGAACACCACCTCGTCCTGCCCGCCGACGAAATGCGCATAGACCACGGGCAGGCCCACGGCATTGGCGCGATAGGCCATGCGCGCCACGCGCTCGCCGCCCTTGCCGACGTGGAACGGCGATGCGTTGGTGACGACCAGCAGCTCCGCGCCCGCTTCCTTGGCCAGCAGGGCCGGCTCGTCGAACCAGGCGTCCTCGCAGATCAGCAGTCCGATGTTCAGGCCCTCGACGTGGAACACGCAGGTGCCCTTGCCAGGCGTGAAGTAGCGCCTCTCGTCGAACACCTGGTAATTGGGCAGCTCGCGCTTGGCGTAGGTCTCGAGCACTCGGCCTTCGCTGATGACGCTGGCCGCATTGAGCCGCCGCTGAACCTGCACCGATTTGCTGCGAACGTCGCCGCCCATGGGATGGCCGACGACGACGTGCAGGCCCTTCAACCCCGCGAGTTCGCGGGCCACGGTTTTGACGGCATCATCGCAGGCCGCGGTGAACGCCGGACGCAGGTGCAGGTCCTCGGCCGGATAGCCGCACAGGGAGAGTTCGGGCGTGACGACCAGCCGCGATCCCTGGCCGTAGGCGGTGCGCGCCGCGTCGATGATCTTCTGAGCGTTGCCCGGCATGTCGCCCACAACGTAGTTGAGCTGGGCGATGCAGATTTGAAGGGCCATGTCAGCAGTGCGAAAACAGCCGGACGATTATGTCATCCGCCTCTGCGGCGCTCCGGGTGAGCTGCCCGCGAAAGCGTGGAACGAATTGCTGGCTTCGCAGGACCTGCCCACGCCCTTCCTGCGCCACGAGTACCTGTCCGCGTTGCACGAAAGCGGCAGCGCCACGGTCAAGAGCGGCTGGCAGCCCAGCTTCGCCACGCTGTGGCGCGGCGATGAGTTGCACGCGGCCTGCGCGCTCTACCTGAAAAGCCATTCCTACGGCGAGTACGTGTTCGACTGGGCGTGGGCGAACGCGTACGAGCAGCACGGCCTGTCGTACTACCCCAAGGGCCTTGTGGCCGTGCCGTTCACGCCCGTGCCGGGCTCGCGCCTGCTGGCGCGCGATGCGGCTTCGAGACGCGCACTCGTGGACATCCTGCTCGCGCTGTGCCGCCAGAACGAGCTCTCCTCACTGCACCTGCTGTTCCTGTCCGACGACGATGTCGCGGCTTGCGCGCACGCCGGGCTGATGGCGCGCCACACGGTCCAGTTCCACTGGCTGGCGCAGGGCTGGGCCGGCTTCGACGACTTCCTCGCCAGCCTGGCGCAGGACAAGCGCAAGAAGATCCGGCAGGAGCGGCGCAAGGTGGCCGAGGCCGACGTGCGCTTTCGCGCGCTTCGCGGCAACGCGATCCGCGAAGCCGACTGGGATTTCTTCTACCGTTGCTACGACCGCACCTACCGCGAGCACGGCAACCCGCCCTACCTGAAGAGGGACTTCTTCCGGCGAATGGCCCGCGACCTGCCGCAGCACTGGCTGCTGTTCGTCGCGCAGCGCGGCGGGCGCGACATCGCATCCAGCCTGATCGCGCTTTCAGACGACAGCGCCTCGCCCGCGGCGGCGTACGGGCGCTACTGGGGCGCGCTGGAGCGCGTGGACTGCCTGCACTTCGAGGCCTGCTACTACCAGCCGCTGCAGTGGTGCATCGAAAACGGCGTCGGTCGCTTCGAGGGCGGCGCGCAGGGCGAGCACAAGATGGCCCGCGCGCTCATGCCGGTGAAGACGCACAGCGCGCACTGGCTGGCGCATCCGTCCTTCGCCGAGGCGGTGGAGCGTTTCCTGGAACGCGAGGGCCAGGGCATCGAGCACTACCTCGAGCACCTGGAGGCGCGCTCGCCGTTCCGGCAGCCGGGCGGCTGAGCGCGCGCCGCGTCAGCGCTGGGCCTTGCGGTAGTTCTCCATGCCTTCGACGATTTCCTTGCGGGCCGCGTCCGGCCCTTCCCAGCCCAGCACCTTGACCCACTTGTTCGGCTCGAGGTCCTTGTAGTGCTCGAAGAAGTGCGCGATGGCCTTCAACCGCATCGGGTTGAGGTCTTCCGGCTTCTGCCAGTGCGTGTAGATCGGAAGCACCTTGTCGACCGGCACGGCCAGCACCTTGGCGTCGTCGCCGGCTTCGTCTTCCATCTTCAGGATGCCCAGTGGGCGGCAGCTGACCACCACGCCCGGGATCAGCGGCACCGGCGTGATCACCAGCACGTCGACCGGGTCGCCGTCGCCGCTGATGGTCCTGGGCACGTAGCCGTAGTTGGTCGGGTAGTGCATGGACGTGCTCATGAAGCGGTCCACGAAGATGGCGCCGGTCTCCTTGTCCACCTCGTACTTCACGGGGTCGGCGTTCATCGGGATTTCGATGATCACGTTGAACGCATCGGGGGCCTGGCGGCCGGGCGTGACGTTGTCGAGGGACATGGATCGGGTCCGGTAAGAAAAAGGAAGCTCGGGATTAACCCTGATTCTACTTTCGCGACCCTTGCATCTCAGCAACAGCGCCACGGGGGCGTCATCGTTTGCCGATATATTCCGCGGGTTGGCCAATCGTCTCCCGGTCGTTGGGAGCCACGAGGAAGCAACGCAGCGGGGGCACCGCAGCGTCGCCTCCTCCAAGCAAACAACGGATCGGAGATGAAGAAATGAATGGCAACTCGGCGCTGATACTGGCGCTCGTGTGCGGCCTGGCGGCCGTGGCTTACGGGTTCTGGGCCCGCGGCTGGATCCTGCGGCAGGACGCCGGCAATCCCAGGATGCAGGAGATCGCGGCAGCGATCCAGACGGGCGCGGCAGCCTACCTGGCGCGGCAGTACAAGACCATCGCCATCGTCGGCGTGGTGCTCGCCATCCTCATCGGCATCTTCCTCGACACGCAGACGGCCGTCGGCTTCCTGATCGGCGCCATCCTCTCCGGCGCCTGCGGCTTCATCGGCATGAACGTCTCGGTGCGCGCCAACGTGCGCACCGCGCAGGCGGCCACGCGCGGCATCGGCCCGGCGCTGGATGTCGCCTTCCGCGGCGGCGCCATCACCGGCATGCTGGTGGTGGGCCTGGGCCTGCTGGGCGTGACGGCCTTCTACTGGTTCCTGGTGGGCAACGGCCGCCTGACGCCGGACGTCAAGCTGGCCAACCTGCTCAACCCGCTGATCGGCTTCGCCTTCGGCTCCTCGCTGATCTCGATCTTCGCGCGCCTGGGCGGCGGCATCTTCACCAAGGGCGCCGACGTCGGCGCGGACCTGGTGGGCAAGGTGGAAGCCGGCATCCCCGAGGACGATCCGCGCAACCCGGCCGTGATCGCCGACAACGTGGGCGACAACGTCGGCGACTGCGCCGGCATGGCGGCCGACCTGTTCGAGACCTACGCCGTGACGCTGATCGCCACCATGGTGCTGGGCGCGCTGCTCGTCGGCGCCGCCGCCGGCCAGGCCGTGCTGTACCCGCTGGCGCTGGGCGCCGTGTCCATCATCGCTTCCATCATCGGCTGCTTCTTCGTGAAGGCCCGCCCCGGGATGACGAACGTAATGCCGGCGCTCTACAAGGGCCTGGCCGTGTCGGGCCTCCTGTCGCTGATCGCCTTCTACGGCGTGACCGTGTGGCTGATGCCGGACAACGCGATCACGTCCACCGGTTCGCAGATCCGCCTCTTCGGCGCCTGCGCCGTCGGCCTCATCCTCACCGGCCTGCTGGTCTGGATCACCGAGTTCTACACCGGCACGCAGTACTCGCCGGTGCGCCACATCGCGCAAGCCTCCACCACCGGCCACGGCACCAACATCATCGCGGGCCTGGGTGTGTCGATGCGCTCCACCGCGTGGCCGGTGCTCTTCGTCTGCATGGCGATCATCGCGGCCTACTGGCTGGCCGGCCTGTACGGCATCGCCGTCGCGGCCACCGCCATGCTGAGCATGGCCGGCATCATCGTGGCACTGGACGCCTATGGCCCGATCACCGACAACGCCGGCGGCATCGCGGAGATGAGCGACATGCCCTCTTCCGTGCGTGACATCACCGACCCGCTGGACGCCGTCGGCAACACGACCAAGGCCGTCACCAAGGGCTATGCGATCGGCTCGGCCGGCCTCGCCGCGCTGGTGCTCTTTGCCGACTACACGCACAAGCTGGAAGGCTACGGCCGGGCGATCAGCTTCGACCTGTCCGACCCGATGGTGATCGTGGGCCTGTTCATCGGCGGCCTCGTCCCCTACCTGTTCGGCGCGATGGCGATGGAAGCTGTCGGCCGCGCCGCCGGCGCGGTGGTGGTGGAAGTGCGGCGCCAGTTCAGCACCATCAAGGGCATCATGGAAGGCACGGCCAAGCCCGAGTACGGCAGGGCGGTGGACATGCTGACGACGGCGGCGATCAAGGAGATGATCATCCCGTCGCTGCTGCCGGTGGTGGTGCCGATCCTGGTCGGCCTGATCCTCGGCCCCAAGGCGCTGGGCGGCCTGCTGATGGGCACCATCGTCACCGGCCTGTTCGTCGCCATCTCCATGTGCACGGGCGGCGGCGCCTGGGACAACGCCAAGAAGTACATCGAGGACGGCAACCACGGCGGCAAGGGCTCTGAAGCCCACAAGGCCGCGGTCACCGGTGACACGGTGGGCGATCCCTACAAGGACACCGCCGGCCCCGCCGTCAACCCGCTGATCAAGATCATCAACATCGTGGCGCTGCTCATCGTGCCGCTGGTGGTGAAGTTCCACAGCGGCGATGCGAACGCGACGGGCGCTCCGCAAGCGGCACCGGCCGCCGCCACGGCGGCGGCTCCGGCCACGCCGGCGAGCACGGGCAAGTAAGCCCCCGCAAGCCGCAAGGAAGGCCCGCTCCGGCGGGCCTTTTTCATTTGCCTGTCACGGCGTGCACCAGTTGCGCCGCCGGTGCGACCAGTTCGGCCAGTCGCTCCTCGTCATCCCGCTCGATGTATTCGAGCACCAGCTCGTTGATGCCGCCCACCACGGCCATCGCCATCTGAGGCGAGAGCGGCTTCTCGGGCGAGGCGCCGTTCACCACGTCGAGCATGAACGAGGCGATCTCCCGATTGACCCGGCGGCGCGCCGCGAGGCCTTCGGGCCCGAGTCCGAGGATCTCGATGTAGAGCGTGCGCATCAGCAGCGGGTTGGACGCCAATCCCGCGAAGTACGCGGCGAGCGCCTGCTCCACCTGCGTCTGCCACGGGTGGGCGGGATCGATCGCGGCACGCAGCACCTTGAGCGCGTTGTGGCTCGCGGCTTCGTACAGCGCGACGAGGCACTCGGACTTGGACTGGAAGTGCTCGTAGAAGGTGCGCCGCGAGACGCTGGCCTCGCGCACGATGTCGGCGATCGTCGTGGCGGCATAGCCCTTGGCCGCGACCGCACGCGCCATGCCTTCCAGGAGGCGGCTGCGGTGCTCGGGGATCAGGAAGTCGGGCTCGGCCATCAGGGCATTGTGTCCAGCGAATGGGGGCGCTCACAGGTCTTTGGTACTTGACAGTACCAAACCTCGCAACCATCATTCCGCGCTCGGTGCCGCCGGCGCCACAGCTTTGCCATCCTCGAAAACAGCGCCATGACCGACCTTGTCGTCCGCCGCCTCCTCGTCGACATGGAGGCGCCCATCGAGCGCCACTGGTGCGCAGGCGACGCCTTCCGCAGCGCGCTGTTCAACGCGCTCTCGATGAGCTTCCCCGTCGGGGAGCAGTTCTTCATCGACTCGGTGCGCAACGGCTTCAAGGCGCTGCCGGCAGAAAAGCAGGAGCGCTTTCGCGCCGAGGTGCAGGGCTTCATCGGCCAGGAGGCCACGCACCGGCGCCTGCACAGTCTCTATAACGCCCATCTGGAAAAGCTCGGGCTGGTGAACCACTGGGAGCCTCGCGCGCGCGAGCGGCTCCAGCTGATGGAAGGCGCCGACGTGCGCCACTGGCTGGGGATCACCGCCGCCAACGAGCACTTCACCGCCATCCTGGCCGACTGGATGCTGCACAACGCCGACCTGCTGGGCGACCGCGACCCGCGCCTGGCGACCCTCTGGCTCTGGCACAGCTCGGAGGAATCCGAGCACAAGAGCACGGCGTTCGACCTGTACCAGGCCCTCGGCGGCGACCACGAATGGCGGATGCGCTGGTTCCGCCGCGTGACCATCTTCTTCCTGGGGGACACGCTGCGGCAGACGATCAGCAACCTGCGGCAGGACGGCACGCTGTGGAAGTGGAGCACCTGGAAGAGCGCGGCGTCTTACCTGTTCGGCCGCCGCGGCCTCGTGCGCCAGACCTTCCGTCCCTGGAAGGACTACCTGCGGCGCGACTTCCACCCGAGCCAGCACGACAGCTCGGCATCGCAGCGCTGGCTGGCCGCCAACCGCGAGCGCTTCGCCCTCGTCGGCCAGTGAGCGCGCATGCCGCAAAATCGCGGCATGCAGCTCCACCACATCGGCAATGAAGGCGTGCGGTCCTCCTCCGGCCGCACCATCCCCGTGATCGACCCTTCGGACGGACAGCCGTTCGATGAACTGCAGCGCGGCTCGCCCGAGGACATCGACCGGGCGGTGCAGGCCGCGCGCAAGTGCTACGACAGCGTCTGGAGCCGCCTGAGCGGCGCCGAGCGCGGCCGCCTGCTGATGCGGCTGTCGTTCAAGGTCGCGGAACATGCCGACGAACTGGCCGCCATCGAGCAGCGCGACTGCGGCAAGCCGACCAAGCAGGCCCGCGCCGATGCGCTGGCGCTGGTGCGCTACTTCGAGTTCTACGCCGGCGCCTGCGACAAGCTGCACGGCGACACCATCCCCTACCAGGACGGCTACAGCGTGCTCACCTGGCGCGAGCCGCACGGCGTCACCGGCCACATCATCCCGTGGAACTACCCGATGCAGATCTTCGGCCGCAGCGTCGGCGGCGCGCTGGCCGCCGGGAACGTCTGCGTCGTCAAGCCGTCGGAGGACGCGTGCCTGTCGCTCATTCGCGTGGCGCAACTCGCGGCCGAATGCGGCTTCCCGGCCGGCGCGATCAACATCGTCACGGGGTTCGGCCATGAGGTCGGCGAGGCGCTCGCGCGTCACCAAGGCATCGACCACATCAGCTTCACCGGCAGCCCGCGCGTGGGCACGCTGATCCAGCAGGCCGCGGCCGAGCGCCACTGCCCCGTGACGCTGGAGCTGGGCGGCAAGAGCCCGCAGATCATCTTCGACGATGCCGACCTCGATGCCGCCCTCCCCACGGTGATCAACGCCATCGTGCAGAACGCCGGCCAGACCTGCTCGGCCGGCTCGCGCCTGCTGGTGCAGCAGTCGATCTATGAACCGCTGCTCGATCGCCTCGGAGGCGCTTTCGCCAACCTGCGCGTCGGCCCCGCCAGGATGGACCTGGACGTCGGCCCGCTGATCCGCGCCACCCAGCAGCAGCGCGTCTGGGATTTCCTCTCGGATGCGCAGCACGCCAGCATCCCGATGGTGGCGCAGGGGCAGATCGTCGACGAGGCGCCGGACACCGGCTACTACCAGGCGCCCACGCTGCTGCGTGACGTGCCGATCACGCACCGCCTCGCACAGGAGGAAGTGTTCGGCCCCGTGCTGGCGGCGATGGCGTTCAAGGACGAGGACCACGCCGTGCAGCTGGCCAATTCCACCCACTTCGGCCTGGTGGCCGGCATCTGGACGCGCGACGGCGGCCGGCAGCTGCGCATGGCCAAGCGCGTCAAGAGCGGCCAGGTGTTCATCAACAACTACGGCGCGGGCGGCGGCGTCGAACTGCCTTTCGGCGGCGTGAAGTCCTCGGGCTACGGCCGCGAGAAAGGCTTCGAGGCGCTGTACGGCTTCACCACCCTCAAGACGGTCGCCATCCGCCACGGCTGAACGCAAGAACGAAGAACCCAGGAGAGACGAACATGCGAGTCAAGGACAAGTCCATCATCGTGACGGGCGCCGGCCAGGGCATCGGCGAGGGCATCGCCAGGCGGCTGGCGCAGGAAGGCGCGCAGGTGCTGGTCAACGACATCAATGCCGCGCTCGGCGAGAAGGTGGTGGCGGCGATCAAGGGCCAGGGCGGGCGGGCGTCCTTCTTTGCCGCCGACGTGACGAAGTCGGCCGAGATGAAGGCGCTGGTGCAGGCCGCCGTCGAGCGGCACGGCAAGCTCGACGTCATGGTCAACAACGCCGGCTGGACGCACCGCAACCGCCCCGCGCTGGAAGTGAGCGAGGAGGAGTTCGACCGCGTCTACGCGATCAACGTGAAGAGCATCTACCTCTCCACGATCCATGCGGTGCCGGTGTTCCGCGCCAACAAGGGCGGCGTCTTCATCAACATCGCCTCCACCGCCGGCATCCGGCCGCGCCCGGGGCTCACCTGGTACAACGGCTCGAAGGGCGCGGTCATCACGACCAGCAAGTCCCTGGCCGCCGAGTTCGGCCCGGACAACATCCGCGTGAACTGCATCAACCCGGTGTTCAACCCCGACACCGGCCTCTCGGCCGAGTTCGCCGGCGGCCCCGTGGACGAGGCGCGCAAGGCCAGGTTCCTGGCGACCATCCCGCTCGGCCGCTTCTCGACGGCGCTCGACGTGGCCAATGCCGCGCTCTATCTCGCCAGCGATGAGGCCGCGTTCATCTCCGGCGTCTGCATCGAGGTGGACGGCGCCCGCTGCGTCTAACCCCCGCTGCCGGGATGGATGAGCGCTGCGGCACAATTGCGTCGTGGCAGAACGCGTCATTCCCCTCGTCGACCAGCGCACCGCGGCGCTGACGGCGCGCATCCCGGCCGAGCCCGTCCCGGCGACCGGCCAGCTGCGCGACTCGCTGGCGCGCCCGCTGCGCGACCTGCGCATCAGCGTCACCGACCGCTGCAACTTCCGCTGCAGCTACTGCATGCCCAAGGAGGTGTTCGGCAAGGACTACCCGTACCTGCCGCACGCCGAACTGCTGACCTTCGAGGAGATCACCCGCCTCGCCCGGCAGTTCGTCGCCCACGGCGTGCACAAGATCCGCCTCACCGGCGGCGAGCCGCTGCTGCGCAAGAACATCGAAATCCTCATCGAGCAGCTCTCGCAGCTGCGCACCGTGGAAGGCGAGCCGGTGGAACTGGCCCTGACCACCAACGGTTCGCTGCTGGCCCGCAAGGCCGCGGCACTCAAGCAGGCGGGCCTGCGCCGCGTGACGGTGAGTCTGGACGGCCTGGACGACGCGGTGTTCCGCCGCATGAACGACGTCGATTTCCCGGTGGCCGAGGTGCTGCGCGGCCTCGAAGCGGCCGCGGCCGCGGGCCTCGGTCCGCTCAAGGTGAACATGGTGGTCAAGCGCGGCACCAACGAGCACGAGATCGTGCCGATGGCGCGCCACTTCCGCGGCACCGGCATCGTGCTTCGCTTCATCGAGTACATGGACGTGGGCGCCACCAACGGCTGGCGGATGGACGAAGTCCTGCCCTCGGCCGATGTCGTGCAGCGTCTTCAGGAGGTCTTTCCGCTGCGCGCCCTGGAGCCCACGGCGCCCGGGGAGACCGCCGAGCGCTGGGCGTACGAGGACGGCGCCGGCGAGATCGGCGTGATCAGCAGCGTGACGCAGGCGTTCTGCGGCACCTGCAACCGCGCGCGGCTGTCCACCGAGGGCCGCCTGTACCTGTGCCTGTTCGCCGACCAGGGCCACGACCTGCGCGCGCTGGTGCGCGGCGGCGCCAGCGACGAACAGCTCGCCTCGGCCATCGCCCACATCTGGCACGGCCGGGCGGACCGTTATTCGCAGCTGCGCAGCCAGCTGCCCCCCGACGCCGGCAAGGGCCGCAAGCGCGTCGAAATGAGCTACATCGGCGGTTGAGGATGCATCGGGAAGAAGTCACCGGAGTCGTGCTCGCGGGCGGCCGCGGCTCGCGCATGGGCGGGGTCGACAAGGGCCTGCAGAACTTCAACGGCGTGCCGCTCGCGCTGCACACATTGCTGCGGCTGCAGGTTCAGGTGGGCGAGGCGATGGTCAATGCCAACCGCAACCTGGCCGCGTACGAATCGTTCGGCGTGCCGGTCTGGCCGGACGCCCTGCCCGACTTCGCCGGACCGCTGGCGGGCTTCCTCGCCGGCCTCGAGCAGTCGCAGACGGAGTGGGTGGTGACGGTGCCCTGCGACACGCCGATGTTCCCCGCCGACCTGGTCGAGCGCCTGGGCGAAGCCGCGGAGCGCGAGGACGCCGAGATCGCGATGGCCAGCGCCAAGGAAGCGGACGGCCAGCTGCGCACGCAGCCGGTGTTCTGCCTCCTGCGCCGCGACCTGCTCGAAAGCCTCGTGCAGTTCACCCATGGCGGCGGCCGCAAGATCGACGCCTGGACTGCGCAGCACCGCACCGTCGTCGTGCCGTTCGACCGGCCGGGCGATGATCCCCAAGCCTTCTTCAACGCCAACACACTGGCCGAGCTGCGACAGCTGGAGCGGCGGTGAAGACGCTGGCGCAGATCGCCGCGGAACTGCAGGGCTATGACCCGCAGGCGCTGCCGGCCCCGGCCGTCGGCGAATTCCTCTCGAAACTGGTTTCTCCGGTGGCCGACATCGAGGACGTCGCGACCGGCGAGGCGCTCGACCGCGTGCTGGCCCGCGACGTGGTGTCGCCGATCAGCGTTCCGCCGCACGACAACTCGGCCATGGACGGCTTCGCGTTCGACGGCTCGCAGTTGTTGGCCGGCGCGCCGCTGGAACTCAGCGTCATCGGCACGGCGCTGGCGGGCAAGGCCTGGCAGGGCGACGTACGCCCTGGCGAGTGCGTGAAGATCATGACCGGCGCGATCATGCCGGCCGGCCTCGACACCGTCGTGCCGCAGGAATTCACCCGGCCCGCCGGCCAAGACCGCATCGCCATTCCGGCGGGCGTGCTCCAGCGCGGCGACAACCGCCGCCTCGCGGGCGAGGACCTGACGGCCGGCCGACCCGCGCTGTTGCAAGGCGACCGCCTGGGCCCCGCCGCGTGCGGCCTGCTCGCGAGCCTGGGCCTGCCCACCGTGCCCGTTTTGCGCCGCCTCCGCGTCGCCTACTTCTCGACAGGTGACGAGATCCTCAGCCTGGGCGAGCCGGCGCGCGAGGGCGCCATCTACGACAGCAACCGCTACACCGTGCGCGGGATGCTCGCGCGGCTGGGCTGCGAGGTGATCGACCTGGGGGTGGTGCGCGACCAGCCGGCGCTGCTGGAGCGGGCCTTCCGCGACGCGGCTTCACGAGCCGACGCGATCATCACCAGCGGCGGTGTCAGCGTCGGCGAGGCCGACTTCACCAAGGCCATGATGAAGCAGCTGGGCGACGTGGCGTTCTGGAAGATCGCCATGCGGCCGGGGCGGCCGATGGCGGTCGGCCGGATCGGCTCTTCCGTGCTGTTCGGCCTGCCGGGCAACCCTGTCGCTGTGATGGTGACCTTCCTGGCCTTCGTGCGGCCCGCGCTGCTGCGCATGATGGGCTGCCGCGATTGCGCGCCGCCACCGCTGTTGCGCGCCCGCAGCGTCGAAGCCATGCGCAAGAAGCCCGGGCGCACCGAGTACCAGCGGGGAATCGTGTCGACGGGCCGGGACGGCCGGCTGGAAGTGCGCACCACGGGCAACCAGGGGTCGGGCGTGCTCAGTTCGATGGTTCAGGCCAACGGCTTGATCGTCCTCCACCACGCCCAGGGCGGTGTCGCCGCCGGGGACGAGGTGGACGTCATGATGTTCGAAGGCCTGCTGTAGCGTTCGCCGCCGGGCGGCGTCCCGCTGCCGAAGACCTCAGGCGAACATCCGCCGCGCCTGGTCCGCCAGCTCCTGCCGCCGCATCACCAGCTTGGGCAGGTCGGGGTGCATGGGATCGATCTCGCGTAACGCCCAACCATAGAACGCTTGAGCGAACGACAGGTGGATAAAGCGAATGATCTTCATGGGCTCCATGGTGCCGGGGTACGGCAGAGCCATCCCGTCAGCATCGCCCACAAGGCCGAGTCAGCGCCTCACTGCACAGCTTGTCGGACGGCGGCGACACCACCGTGCCGCTGAGCCACCAACGCGGCGGCTGCAAGGATCGGTTACTTCGCGATGAGGTCGCCGCGGATGGGCTCGCGGTGCTCATCCTCGCGTGCATCCGCCTTGTTGGCGCCGGGCACCTTGTCGCGGGCGAACAGCATGTACATCGTCGGGACCACGAACACGGTGAGCACGGTGCCCAGCGACATCCCGCCGACGATCACCCAGCCGATCTGGATGCGGCTCTCCGCGCCGGCGCCGGTGGACAGCGCCAGCGGGATGGCGCCCAGCACCATCGCGCCGGTGGTCATCAGGATCGGCCGCAGCCGCAGCGTGGCGGCCTCGACCACCGCGTCCAGGAGCGCCTTGCCCTGCTCGCGCAGCTGGTTCGAGAACTCCACGATCAGGATGCCGTGCTTGGTGATCAGGCCCACGAGCGTGATCAGGCCGATCTGCGAGTAGACGTTCAGCGAGCCGCCCGACCACTTGAGCGCGAGCAGCGCGCCGATCATCGACAGCGGCACCGACAGCAGGATCACGAAGGGGTCGACGAAGCTTTCGAACTGCGCCGCCAGCACCAGGAAGATGAACACCAGCGCCAGCACGAACACGATGGCCAGCGCGCCCTGCGAGTTGCGGAACTCGCGCGAGGTGCCGTTCAGGTCGGTGGTGTAGCCCTGCTTCAGCACCTTGGCCGCCGTCTGCTCCATGAACTGCAACGCCTGGCCGAGCGAGTAGTCGGAGGACAGGTTGGCCGTGATCGTGGCCGAGCGCCGCTGCCCGAAGTGGTTGAGCTCGCGCGGGCTGACGCTCTCGCTCACCTTCACGAGGGCCGACAGCGGGATCATGGTGTCGTTGCGGCCGCGCACGTAGATGCTGTCGATGTCCTCCGGCGTGCTGCGGCCGCTGGCGCGGGTCTGGATGATCACGTCGTACTGCTCGGCGTCTCGCTTGTAGCGCGTGACCTGGCGGCCGCCCAGCTGGGTCTCCATCGCGCGGGCCACCACGTCGACGCCGACGCCCATGTCGGCCGCCTTGTCGCGGTCGACCTGGATGCGCAGCTCGGGCTTGTTCAGCCGCAGGTCCACGTCGACGCCGATGATGCCGGGGTTCTTCGCGATCTCGTCCTGCATCTCCCGCACGACGCGGCTGAGGTTCTCGTAGCTGTCGGAGGTCTGGATGACGAAGTTGACCGGCCGGTCCCGGAAGCCCTGTCCGAGCGACGGCGGGGTGACGATGAAGGCGTTGATGCCGGGCAGGCCGCTCACCCGGGGCTGCAGTTCGCGCGCGATCTCGAGCGTGGTGCGCTTGCGGTCTTCCCAGGGTGTCGCGCGGTAGATCACGCTGCCCTGCGACACCGTCGGGTTGCCCAGGCTCGCGAAGATGCGGTCGAACTCCTTGTACTGCTGCCCCAGGCGCTCCAGCTCCTGCGCATAGCGGTTGGTGTAGTCCAGCGTCGCGCCGTCGGGCGCATTGATGGTGGCCAGGATGGTGCCGCGATCCTCCAGCGGCGAGAGCTCGGACTTCATCGTCGGCCACACGGCCGCGATCCCCAGCGCGCTGGCCAGCATGACGCCGATGACGATCCAGCGCGCCTGCAGCAGCCGGCCGCCCGCGCCGCCGGCTCGCGCGGTGAGCACCCAGCGCAGTGTGCGGCCGTAGCGTTTGGACAGGCCGACCAGCAGCTTTTCCATGCCGCGGTCGAAGAAGTTGGGCTTCGGGTTGTGGCGCAGCAGCTTGGAACACATCATGGGCGTGAGCGTCAGCGCCACGAACCCCGACACCAGCACCGAGCCGGCCAGCGCCAGCGCGAACTCCACGAACAGCCGCCCGGTGCGCCCCGGCGTGAACGCCAGCGGCGCGTACACCGCGACCAGCGTCAGCGTCATGGTGATGACCGCGAAGCCGATCTCGCGGGCGCCCTTGATGGCTGCCGAGAACGGGTCCAGCCCCTCCTCGATGTGCCGGAAGATGTTCTCCAGCATCACGATGGCGTCGTCGACCACCAGGCCGATGGCCAGCACCAGCGCCAGCAGCGTGAGCGTGTTGATGGTGAAGCCGGCCAGCGCCATCATCCCGAAGGTGCCGATCAGGCTGACCGGGATGGTGACGATCGGGATCACCGAAGCGCGCAGCGTGCGCAGGAAGACGAAGATCACCAGCGCCACCAGGATCACCGCCTCGGCGATGGTGCGGTACACGTTCTGCACCGACCGGTCGATGAACAGCGAGTTGTCGTTGGCGACATCGACGTTGACGTCCGGCGGCAGGTCCTGCTTGAGCTGCGGGATCATGTCCCGCACGCCCTGCGCCAGCGTCAGCGGGTTGGCGGTCGCCTGGCGGATCACGCCGGTGCCGATCGCCTGCCTGCCGTTGAGCCGCACGCCGCTGCGCACGTCGGCGGGCGCTTCCTCGACCCGCGCCACGTCGCGGATCTTCACCGGGAAGCCGTTGACGTTCTTGACCACGATCTCGCCGAACTGGGCCGGCCGCACCAGGTCCGTCTGCGAGGTGACGCTGAACTCGCGCTGCTGCGACTCGATGCGCCCGGCCGGCACCTCCAGGTTGCTGCGCCGCACCGCGTCTTCCACGTCCTGGGTGGTCAGGCGGTAGCCGGCCAGCTTGTCGGGATCGAGCCAGACCCGCATCGCGTACTTGCGCTCGCCGAAGATGCGCACGTCGGCGACGCCCGTCACCGTCTGAAGCCGCGGCTTGACGATGCGGTTGACCAGGTCGTTGATCTGCAGCGGGCTGAGCGTGTCGCTGGTGAAGGCCAGCCAGAGCACCGGGAAGGCGTCGGCCTCGACCTTGGCGATGACCGGCTCGTCGATTTCCTGCGGCAGGCGGTTGCGCACCCGGGACGTTCGGTCGCGCACCTCCGCCGCGGCGGCGTCGGCGTCCTTCTCGAGCCGGAAACGCACCGAGATCTGGCTCTGCTCGGCGCGGCTGATGGACGAAAGCACGTCCACCGCGTCGATGCCCGCGATGGAGTCCTCCAGCGGCTTGGTCACCTGAGACTCGATGACTTCGGCCGAGGCGCCGGGATAGCGCACGCTGACCGTGACGACCGGCTCGTCGATCTTGGGGTACTCGCGCACCGGCAGCCGATTGAAGCTGACCGCGCCGATCAGCACCACCAGCAGCGACAGCACGGTGGCGAACACCGGGCGGCGGATCGCGATCTCGGGCAGTTGCATTGGGAGCTCCCGGGCTCGCGATCAGTTGGCCCGGCCGCGTGAGGCGGACCGCGTCGCGGGTGCCTCGGCCTGCGACATCAGGCAGGGGTTCGGTCCCGATACGCGTGCCGGCGCCGAGACCGGAATGGCCGCAGGAGCCGCAGCCCGGGCGGGGGCTCCCTGCGCAGCGGCTTCCGGTGCCGCGGCCGGCGGCACGCCGTTCGCACCCGGCTGGGCGCCGTTGCCGCCCTGGCGGCCCGCGCCGCCTGCGCCGCGCCCGGCACCCGAGAGGTCGACCACGCGCACCGGCATGCCGTCGCGCTGGATGCGCTGCTGGCCCGCAACGACGACCACGTCGCCCGGCTGCAGGCCTTCGGTGATCTCGACGCGGCCGGGGCGGCGGATGCCGGTCCTGACCTCGACGCGCTGGGCCGTCTTGCTGTCCTGGTCGGGGCCATCCACCAGCCGCACCACCATCTGCCGGTTGCCCTCGGGAACGATGGCTTCCTCGGGCACCACCAGCGCGTTGTCGCGTTCGCCGAACACGGCCGTGATGCGGGCGAACATGCCGGGGCGCAGCATGAGCTGGCGGTTGTCGATGCAGCCGCGGATGCCCACCGAACGGCCGTTGGCATCGACCAGCGGATCGATGGCCTGGATCACCGCGTTCCAGGTGCGTCCCGGCAGGGCGTCGGTCTGCACCATGGCCACCTGGCCCGGCCGCAGCTTGGTCTGGAAGCGCTCGGGCAGGCGGAAGTCGACGAACACGGCGTCCAGGTCTTCGAGGTTGACGATGTCGGCGCCGTCCTTGAGGTAGTCGCCGATGTTCACGGTGCGGATGCCCGCGATTCCGTCGAACGGCGCCAAGATGCGCAGCCGCGCCGCGGTGGCCTCGGCCAGCGACAGCTTGGCCTGCGCCACCTGCAGGTTGGCCGCGCTCTCGTCCACCGAGCGCTGGCTGATGAAGTTCTGCGCCACCAGCTCCTGGTTGCGCTTGTGGTTGGCGCGGGCGATCGACAGCTCGGCCCTGGCCTGCTCGACCTGCGCGCGCGGCAGCTGGTCGTCCAGTTGCACCAGCAGCTGGCCCTTGCGCACGCGCTGGCCGTCACGGAAGTTCAGCTGGGTCACTCGGCCGCTCACCTCGGGCCGCACCACGACGCTCTGGCGCGAACGCAGGCTGCCGACCGCCTGGGCGTCGTCGGTCAGGCGCATCACCTCGACACGGGCGATTTCCACCCCCGGCGGGCGGGCCGGGGCGCCGGGCGCACCGGGAGAGGCAGGCGCTGTGGCGGTGGCGGCCTGGGGCTCGGGAGCGGGTCGCTTGTTCTGGAACCACCAGGCGGCGCCCGAGGCTGCCGCGATGCCGGCAACGGCGATCACCGTGTAGAGGGGCTTCGATGCCATGAACTTCTAGCCTGGGAAGGGAGCGGGAGCGCCGATTGCATGCAAACACTCCAATGTAGCAGCGTGTGTAAGCCGACTGCGTGCGCAGGCCCGTAGTTCCCGGTGCAGCCGGGCCGCGTGCGGAGGGATTTACCGCAGGTTTACACGGGCGGCTTGCGTTGGCCCAACGCAAGCTCCACGCCCATGTTGGCCAGGGCGTCGGCGCGCTCGTTGCCAGGGTCGCCGTTGTGCCCGCGCACCCAGCGCCAGTCGATCACGTGGCCGCTCTGCTGGACGAGGTCGTCCAGCCTCTTCCACAGCTCGGCGTTCTTGACCGGCGTCTTGCCGGCCGTGCGCCAGCCCTTGGCCTTCCAGCCCGGCAGCCACTCGGTGATGCCCTTCAGGACGTACTGGCTGTCGAGGTACAGCGTCACCGCGCAGGGCCGCTTGAGCGCCGACAGCGCCTGGATCACCGCCATCAGCTCCATGCGGTTGTTGGTGGTGCCCAGCTCGCCGCCGAACAGCTCCTTCTGGGTGCTGCCCGAGCGCAGCAGCACGCCCCAGCCGCCGGGGCCGGGATTGCCCTTGCAGGCGCCGTCGGTGTAGATCTCCACCTGGTTCACGGCAGGCGCACTTCCTGCCGTTCGGCCGTGGCGGTGGTCTCCAGCTGCGGCCGTCGGTTGGCCAGCGGCACCGGCGCGGTGGCGATCGCCTTGGCCGGCTTCCAGAGCTTGCCCACCAGCTTCATGCCGCGCACGCGCTTGGTGGCGACGACGAAGTAGACGGCGCCGAAGATGGGCCACCAGCGCTCGCCGAGCGAGTCCATCCAGTCGAAGCGATCGAGCCAGCGGTCGGTGGCCAGCGCGGGCCGCCAGCAGCCGAAGTTGCCGGTCTCGACCTCGAAATTGAGCAGGCGCAGCCAGTCGCGCAGGCGCCGGTAGCCGATGAACTCGCCCGCGTCGGGCAGGAACAGCTGGCCGAAGCCGAGGCGGCGGTAGATGTGCGCGCGGCGCTGCCTCAGGCCCCACAGGCTCGCCGGGTTCAGGCAGCAGATCACGACCTTGCCCTCGGGCACCAGCACGCGCTCGACCTCGCGCAGCGTGGCGTGGGGGTCCGTGTTCAGCTCCAGCGAGTGCGGCAGCACCACCAGGTCCACGCTGTTGGCCTCGAACGGCAGCGCCGCGTAATCCGTCATCAATGCCGGTTTGCGTGAACCGTCCAGCGGATGCAGCTCGCGCAGCCCGAGCCACTTGTGCGGCATCCGGTTGGAAGCGAGCGTGTCGAGTTCGGGCAGGCCCAGTTGCAGGGCGTGGTAGCCGAAGATGTCGGCCACTGCGCGGTCGAATTCCGCCTTCTCCCAGGCGAGCAGATAGCGCCCGGGCGGGGTCTCGAACCACTCATGCATTCCTATAATCGCATCGCTCATGAAGTTAGTTCCTCTGCCCGCGTTCCAGGACAACTACCTCTGGGTGTTGCACGATGGGCAACGGGCGCTGGTGGTCGACCCGGGCGACGCGCAGCCGGTGCTGGAATTCATCCGGCGCTCCGGCTTGCAACTGGAAGCGATTCTAGTCACGCACCACCATGCGGACCATATCGGCGGCCTGGCCGCCGTGCGCGACGCCACCGGCGCGCAGGTGTTCGGGCCGGCGCGCGAATCGATTCCCGAGCCCTACCGGCCCCTGGCGCAGGGCGACCGGATCGGCGCCCTCGGCCTGCCCTTGGAGGTGCTGGACGTCCCCGGCCACACCGCCGGGCACATCGCCTACTTCACGCCGGACGTCGATGGCGCGCCGGTCCTGTTCTGCGGCGACACGCTGTTTTCCGGCGGCTGCGGCCGGCTGTTCGAAGGCACGCCGGGGCAGATGCTTTCCTCCCTCGACGCGCTGGCCGCCCTGCCCGCGTCCACACGCGTGTGCTGCGCGCACGAGTACACGCTGGCCAACCTGCGCTTCGCGCGCGCGGTGGAGCCGTCCAACGAGGAACTCGCCCGCTACCAGCAGCACTGCGAGGAGTTGCGCGGCCGCGGCGAACCGACATTGCCCGCCACCATCGGCGAGGAAAAGCGGATCAATCCTTTCCTGCGCACCCGCCAGCCTTCGGTGGTGCGGGCCGCGCAGGCCTACAACGGCGCCAGCGCCAGGGACGAAGTAGCGGTCTTCGCCGCCATCCGCCAATGGAAAAACGAGTTCAGATGAAGAAACTTCTGCAGGCCGCCGGCTTGTCCCTGGCGTTGTGGCTGGCCGGTTGCGCGACCGGGCCGTCTCCCGCTCCCTCTCCCGAACCGTCCCTTCCCCCGCCTTCCACCCAAGCTCCGCCCCCTGTGTCGCAGCAGGCGCCCGCCGCGCCTCCGGTGGTGTGGAGCGGGCCCCTGAGCCCGATCACGCCCGCCGAGGCGGCGTCGCTCGGCGTGGTCTCCACCGAGCCGCCGGCCGACCTCTGGGAGCGCATCCGCGGCGGCTTCTCCATGCCCGCGCTCGACACGGACCTGGTGCGCCGCCACGAGCAGTGGTACGCCACCCGGCCCGACTACATGCAGCGGATGACGGACCGCTCGCGCAAGTACCTGTTCCACATCGTCGAGGAACTGGAGCGCCGCCGCATGCCCAGCGAACTCGCGCTGCTGCCCTTCATCGAAAGCGCGTTCAACCCGCAGGCGGTGTCCAGCGCGCGCGCCGCGGGCATGTGGCAGTTCATGCCCGCCACGGGGCGCGACTACGACCTGAAGCAGAACTTCTTCCGCGACGACCGCCGCGACGTGCTGGCGTCCACCCGCGCCGCGCTCGACTACCTGCAGCGCCTGCACGGCATGTTCGGCGACTGGCACCTCGCGCTGGCCGCCTACAACTGGGGCGAAGGCAGCGTGGGCCGCGCCATCGCGTTCAACAAGCGCAAGGGCCTGGGCACGGGCTACGAAGACCTGAAGATGCCCGACGAGACACGCAACTACGTGCCCAAGCTGCAGGCGGTCAAGAACATCATCGGCAACCCCGACCAGTTCCGCGCGGAGCTGCCGGTGATCGAGAACCATCCCTACTTCGATGTCGTGACGGTCGACCGCGACATCGACACCGCGCTGGCCGCCAAGCTGGCGGGGGTGGCGCTGGACGACTTCAAGGCGCTCAACCCGCAGCTCAATCGCCCGGTGATCCTCGCGGCCGGCACGCCGCAGATCCTGCTGCCCTGGGACAACGCGAAAGTCTTCCAGCGCAACCTGACCGACTACAGCCAGGGCCGCTTCGCGAGCTGGACGGCGTGGACCGTGCCCGGGACGATGAGCGTGGCCCAGGCCGCGCGCCGGGTGGGCATGAGCGAGGCCGAGCTGCGCAGCGTCAACACCATCCCGCCGCGCATGCTGATCAAGGCCGGCTCGGTGCTCGTGGTCCCGCGTCCGCCCAGCGAGCAGAAGGACGTGGCGGAACACCTGGCCGACAACGGCCAGCTCGCCCTCGCCCCCGAAGCGACGCTGCGCCGCACGACCGTGAAGGCCGGCCGCAAGGACACCGTGGCGTCGATCGCGCGCCGCTACCGCGTGACGCCGGCCCAGGTGGCGGACTGGAACGACGTCGGCGCGTCCGCCGCTTTCCGTGCGGGCCAGCAGGTCATCCTGTACCTGCCGGTGCGCGGCAAGGCCGCCCCGCGCAGCACGAGCCGCGCGCGGGTGGCGCCCGCCGCGCGCGCCAAGCCGGTGGTCAAGAGCCGGCGTCGCTGACCGGCGCCTTGACGTCGGGCCGTTCGGCCCGCGTCCGCTGCACCAGGTCCATCGTCGGCGCGCGGGAGGCCGCGAAGGCTCCCGCCGCGGCGTAGACGGCGAGCGCGCCGAACACCAGGTGGAAAGCCTGCGTGACACGCTCGGCCGACAGGCCTTCCAGCCGCACGCCGGCGCCCTCCGCGCCCGAGCCCTGCACGTTGAGCAGCGCGAAAGCCAGTCCCCCGAAGGCCGCGGTGCCGAGCGCGGCGCCCGTCGAGCGCGTCAATGACAGCAGCGCCGCGGCGGCGCCCAGGCGTTCCCGTCCGGCCAGCATCTGGGTGGCGATCTGCGCGCTGGGCATCACGGTCCCGAATCCCACGCCGCACATCGCGGCGGCGATGCCGATCGACAGCGTCGAAGGCGGCCACACGGCCAGCGTCAGCAACGCGAACGAGGCCGTGCCCAAACCCCAGGGCGGCAGGACGCCGCTGCGCTGGGTGCGCGCGCTGAACCGCGCGTTGAGCGTGGAGCCGACCACCATGCCGATCGTCAGCGGCAGCAGCTGGATGCCCGCGCCCGCGGCGCTCGCGTTCTGGGCCACCTGCAGGTAGATCGGCAGCAGGAACACCAGCGCGAACATCGTGCCGGCGAAGCCGACGATGGAGAGGCAGACCCAGCCGACTCCGCGGATGCGCAGCACGTCCAGCGGCAGGAACGGGGACGGATGCCGGCGCTGCTGGAACGCGAGCAGCCCCCCGGCCAGAAGCGCGGTCCCGGCCAGGGCCGCGCTGGTCGGCGAGAACAGCGGGAAGCGGTGACCCACCAGGCTCAGCCACAGCAGCGCACTGACTGCGCAAGCCGCGAACAGCACCACGCCCGCCGGGTCGTAGGGCGCGTCCCGCATCGCCGAAGGCTCCGGCCGCGGCAGACTGGCCACGCGCCACGCGGCCAGCAGCGCGAGCGGCAGGTTGGCCCAGAACAGCCAGCGCCAGTCGCCGTGGTTGACGACGAATCCGCCGATCACCGGGCCGCCCACGCTGGAGACGGTGAACACCGCGGCGAAGTAGCCCTGGTAGCGCGGCCGCTCGGAGGGCGCGACCAGTTCGCCGATCAGCGCCTGCGACAGCACCATCAGCCCGCCGCCGCCAGCGCCCTGCAGCACGCGCGCGGCGATCAGCCCGAACATGCTGGCGGACAGCGCGCATGCGAGCGAACCGGCCGCGAACACGCCGAGCGCGACCAGCAGCACGTTGCGGCGGCCGTAGCGGTCGCCCATGCGGCCGTAGATCGGCGCGACGATGGTGGTGGCCAGCAGGTAGCCCACCGCGATCCAGGACGTGTCCGAGAGGCCGCCCAGGTCGCCGGCGATGCGCGGAGTGGCCGCCGCAAGCAGCGTCTGGTCGATCGCCGCCATGAACATGGGCAGCATCACCGCGCTGAACAGCGCGCCGAAGCCGGCGGTCCTGCCCGCGCCGTCAGCGTTCAAACCTTGAACTTTTCCTTCGCGCGGCGGGCGAATTCGTTCGTGTAGGTGCGCGCCAGGTCGATCTTCTCGGGCCGGATGCCGGCCTCGAAATCGGCCACGGCGCGCAGCGCGGTGCGCGCGCCGTCCTCGGGCAGCATGCCGTCCAGCGAGATGGCCTCGCGCACCTTGTTGAACGAGGCCAGGTACAGCGCCCGATCGCCGAGCAGGTATGCGTCGGGCACCGTCTTGATGATGTCGCTGGGACCGGCGTGCTGCAGCCACTTGAGCGCGTGCACCACGGCGTTGGCCATCGCCTGGCAGGTGTTGGGGTTCTTCTGCACGAACTCCGCGTTGGCGTAGAAGCAGGCCGCCGGCATCGGGCCGCCGAAGACGTCCTGCGTGCCCTTGAGCGTGCGCGTGTCGCTGATGATCTTCACCTCGCCGCGCTGCTCCAGCATGGTCATCACCGGGTCGGTGTTGCTCATCGCGTCGATCTGGCCCGAGCGCAGCGCCGACAGCGCGCCCATCGAGGTGCCGACGCCGACGTAGCTCACTTCGTGCGCCTTCACGCCGGCGCGCGAGAGCACCAGGTTGGCCACCATGTTGGTGGAGGAGCCCGGCGCGGAAACGCCGATCTTGCGGCCGCGCAGGTCGGCCGGCGCGCGGTAGTGGGGCACCGACTTCGTCGACACGCCCACTGCGATCTGCGGCGCGCGCCCCATGAGCACGAACGACTGCACGAAGTGGTTGCGGCTCTGCATGTTGATCGTGTGCTCGTACGCACCGTTGATCACATCCGCGGAGCCGGCGACCAGCGCCTGCAGCGCGCGCGGGCCGCTGGCGTGGTCGACGATCTCGACGTCCAGGCCCTCGGCCCTGAAGTAGCCCAGCTGCTCGGCGATGGTGAGGGGTAGGTAGTAGAACGCCGCCTTGCCGCCCACCGCGATGACCACGCGCGCTTTTTCCAGGCGTGCCTGCGCGCGCAGCGCCGGCGCGCCCAGCAGCACCGCGCAGGCGCCCCCGAAGGCAAACCCGCGGCGAGTGATGGCCGTTTTTCTCATTCTTGACTTCCTCTCTGGCAGGCGCTTGCGAGGTTAGCCAGAGCTCTTGTGCACCGCATCAGGACCATCCCGTGCGGGTTTCCACGTAAAGCAGGAATGAGGCTAGCGAAGGGCGGAAAGCAGGATGCCGATGTTGACCAGCAGCGCCGCGGCCCACACCGCCGAACGCACCGTGGGCAGGCCCGCGACGTACATCGCGATGTAGATGATCCGCAGCGTCACGAAGAGCACGGCGAGGATGTCCAGCCGCGTCTGCGGAGCGCCCAGCTGGTGCGCGATGATCACCGCACCTATGAAAAGCGGCAGCGCCTCGAAGCTGTTGGCCTGCGCCGCGTTGGCGCGCGCGTGCCAGTCGGTCTGCCTGGCCAGCCAGGCGCGCGGATCGTGGTTGTCGAAGCCGCCCTGGCTGCGCGGCTTGAACAGCCCGCCCGACTTGGCGAGGTACGCGCACAGGTAGGGCAGCAGCGCGGCCGCGAGCACGCACCAGTACGCGACGGTGAAGCGGGTCGGTCCCATCGTTGTCCTGTTTCCTCTCGCCGCAACGCGGCGGCCTAGCGCCGGTCGACCAGCGCGTGGGCGATGGTGCCCAGGTCCACGTACTCCAGCTCGCTGCCGGCGGGCACCCCGCGCGCCAGGCGTGTCACCTTCAGGCCGCGCTGCTTGAGCGCTTCGCCGATGACGTGCGCTGTGGCCTCGCCTTCGGCGGTGAAGTTGGTCGCGAGGATCACCTCCTGCACCGCGCCGTCGGTCGCGCGCTCGAACAGCTTGGCCAGGCCGATGTCGCGCGGGCCGATGCCGTCGAGCGGACTGAGCTTGCCCATCAGCACGAAGTAGCGGCCGCGGTACGCCGCGGTGCGCTCCAGCGCCGCCTGGTCGGCGGGCGTCTCGACGATGCACAGCTTGCTGGCATCGCGCTGCGGATCCAGGCAGGTCGCGCAGACCTCGCCTTCGGTGAACGTATGGCACAGGCTGCAATGCCGCATTCGCGTGGACGCCTGCTGCAGCGCCTGCGCGAGCAGCTGCGCGCCTTCGCGATCGTGCTGCAGCAGGTGGAACGCCATGCGCGAGGCGGTCTTCACGCCGACGCCGGGAAGGCGCCGCAGGGCTTCGATCAGGGCGTTGAGGGACGAATCAGGCAAGGCTCAGAACGGAAACTTCATCCCGCCCGGCAGACCCGGCATGCCCGCGGTGAGCTTTCCCATCTTCTCCTGCGAGGTCTCTTCCGCCTTGCGCACGGCGGCATTGAAGGCGGCGGCGACCAGGTCCTCGAGCATGTCCTTGTCGTCGGCGAGCAGGCTGGGGTCGATCTCCACCCGCTTGACGTCGTGCTTGCACGTCATCGTGACCTTCACCAAGCCGGCGCCCGACTCCCCCGACACCTCGATGGTGGCGAGTTCCTCCTGCGCCTTCTTCAGGTTCTCCTGCATGGCCTGGGCCTGCTTCATGAGGCCGGCCAGCTGTCCCTTGTTGAACATGTCGATTCCTTAGCTGCCCTGGATGGGCTTGATGCTTCCAGGCACGATTTTCGCGCCAAAGTCCCGCATCATCTGCTGCACGAACGGGTCGTTGAGGATGATCTCCTCGGCCTCGCGCTGGCGCTGCGCCGCGGCGGCGGCATTGCGGCGCGCGGGGCTGTCGCTCACCGCACCGAGCTCGATGGTGATCGCCACCTCGTGCCCGGCGACCTTCAGCGCGTTCTGCAGGCGTTCTCGCGACGCCGGCTGGTTCAGCGATTCGCGCTCGACGCGCAGCAGCCAGTGGCCCTCGTCGCGCGCGACCAGCTGCGACTGCAGGGCCAGCTCGCGGACCAGGGCGGTGATCGCTTCCGCAGCGACCAGCGCCTGCACCGTCGAATGCCAGAAGTCGCCCTCTTCGCTCGGCACGAAGCTCGTCGCGACGCTGGCGGCCTCCCGCGGCGACTCGGGCTGCACGCGAACGGGCACTCCGACCACCGCGCCGTCGCCTGCCGGGCGCGCGCGGCTGGGCGCAGGTGCCGCGCCCCGGGCGGGCGGATCGACCACGGGCAGGACCTGTCCCGGCGGTCGCGCGGGCGATGGTGCGGCTTGCGCAGCGGGCGCCGGGCCCGTCACGGTTGCGGCCACAGGGAGCTGGACCCCAGGCGCTTGCGGCGCACGGACCGCCGGTGCGGCGGAAAGCGCGGGCTCAGGCGAAGGCCTGGCTGCGTTCAGAGTTTTTTTTTCCGCGGGGGCCGCAGCATCGGCGCCTGGGCGGAAAGCCAGCAGGCGCAGCAGCACCATCGTGAGCGCCGCGTACTCGTCGGGCGCCAGGCCCAGCTCGGCGCGGCCGTGCAGGCACATCGTATAGAGCAGCTGGGTTTCGTCGGCCGGCAGCAGCGCCGCCAGGCGCGCGATGTCCGCATGGTCCGGGTCGCCCGCGTCACCGGTGTCCGGCACCGCCTGCACCACCGCCATGCGCTGCAGCACGGCCGTCATCTCTTCCAGCGCGCCGGCCGCCGACAGGCCGTTGACGCGCAGCGCTTCCGAGATGTCGACCACCGCGCGGCCATCGCTCCCGGCCAGCGCCTCGACCAGCCGGAACACGTGCGTGCGATCCACGCTGCCGAGCATCTGGCGCACCGCGGCTTCCTGCAGAGCCCCGCCGCCGAACGCGATGGCCTGGTCGGTGAGAGACAGCGCATCGCGCATCGATCCGCGCGCGGCGCGGGCCAGCAGCCGCAGCGCCTGCGGCTCGGCCTCGACGCCTTCGGACTGCAGCACGGCGGCCAGGTGCTCCTGCACCGTCTGCGGCGCCATCGGCCGCAGGTTGAACTGCAGGCAGCGCGACAGCACCGTGACCGGCACCTTCTGCGGGTCGGTCGTGGCCAGCACGAACTTGAGGTATTCCGGCGGCTCTTCCAGCGTCTTGAGCATCGCGTTGAACGCGTGCCCGGTGAGCATATGCACCTCGTCGATCATGAAGACCTTGAAGCGCCCCTGCACCGGCTTGTAGACCGCCTGCTCCAGCAGCGACTGGACCTCGTCGACGCCCCGGTTGGAGGCCGCGTCCAGCTCGGTGTAGTCGACGAACCGGCCGGCGTCGATGTCCGCGCAGGCCTGGCACACGCCGCAGGGCGTGGCGGTGATGCCGCCCTGCCCGTCCGGGCCCTGGCAGTTGAGCGACTTGGCCAGGATGCGCGAGACCGTGGTCTTGCCCACGCCCCGGGTGCCGGTGAACAGGTACGCGTGGTGCAGCCGCTGCTGCTCCAGCGCATTCGAGAGCGCCTGCACCACGTGCTCCTGGCCGACCATCTGGCCGAAGTTCTTCGGCCGGTACTTGCGGGCGAGCACGAGATAGGACATCGGGTCGATTCTAAGGGTCGCGGTCGGGCGAACTCATCCTGCGCAGAACGGCTGAATCGAAGAATCCGGACGCGAAGAGTCCAGGATGGCGGTCGGCCTGCGCCCAGGCGATGCGTTCGATGAATGGCCCCCGTTCCTTCACCCGAGCGGAACGGGCCACAACCCAAAGGAGATCGAAATGCGCAAACACATCGCTTCACTGATGCTGATCGCTTCCTGCGCCGCCGCCCCGGCGCTGGCACAACAGTCCGGGCTGGTGAACGTGGACATCCGGAACGTGGCGAACAACATCGCGCAGAACCTGAAGGTCAACGTCAGCCAGATCCCGGTCACCGTCCAGGTCCCGGTCGCGGTCGCCGCGAACGTCTGCGGCGTCGCTGCCAACGTGCTCGGCACGCAGGCGGCCGGCGGCAGCGGCAGCGGCAGCTGCACGGCGACGACCACGTCCGACGCACTGAACGAGATCGTGCAGCGGCAGCTCAGGACAGGCTGAGCCTTGCGGACCGCCTACAATCGGCCGTGACGGGCCTCCCCGCATGGTGAAGCGGCCAACCGGGTCAGGTGGGGAACCAAGCAGCCCTAACTGTGGAGCCAGTGCCGGGGGTAAGGCTCGTCACCTTCCATACCCACACACGTTTCGACCGGGGCCGATCGGCCGCTTTCGACGTGCCCGCTCAGCCACCCAGTGCGACGGCGGCGACGACGACCAGCATGAACAGCGACCAGGCGGTGAACTTTTCGAGCGTCATGGCGTTTACTCCTCTTCGACCTGCACTTTGCCTGGCGTGCTCGCGCCCATGAAGCGCAGACTCTGCCCACCATAGGTTCAGCGGCGTCGGCGTGCATGGGAAATTGTCCCAACGTCGGCGTAGGACGGTTCTAGCGTCGAGCGTCCATGCCGGTGTCTCGTCGAAACCTCCTCTAGCTCTTGGACCAAGCGCATCACAGTTTTTTCGCGCCGAGGTAGCGCCCCAACAACTCCCCGTTGCGCCTAGCACGACTTTTCTTCATCCAGCCGAGCTGGCCGCCATTTGTCGGCGACGTCCTACACCCGCTGTGGGACCGTTTCCCGACACTACGGTTGCGCTCACGTCCTGCTGAGCCCGCGAGCGAGAGGCGTCCCGCCGGTGCGCCGGCCGGACACCCGAGCATGAGACCCATCGCGCCGTTTCCCGGCGAACAAGAGCAAGAAAGCAGTACCGCGTCATGGACCAAGCCCTGAACAACAGCTCCAAGAAGAAATCAGCCAAGGTCTCCACTCCCCCGAAAACAGAAGGCGACGTCCCCGTCGGCCGGATCCGCACCCGTGATCCGGAGGAGATCGCGGAAGCGCAGTCGCGGCAGATCCTCGCGGCGCTGATGGCGTTCTCCCAGGGCGACTTCCAGTCCCGGCTGCCGGTCACCTGGACCGGCACCGATGGCCGCATCGCCGAAGCCTTCAACCAGTGCATCTCCAACGCGCAGCGCATCACTCAGGAGGCGGCGCGCCTGTCCAACACGGTGGGCAAGGAAGGCCGTCTCACGCAGCGGATCGTGACGCCCGGCGCGGTGGGCAGCTGGGCCGCGCAGGTCGATTCGCTCAACACGCTGATCGACGACCTGGTGCGGCCGACGACCGACATCGCCCGCACGATCGGCGCGGTGGCCAAGGGCGACCTCGGCCAGCAGATGGAACTGCAGGTGGACGGCCGCGCGCTCAAGGGCGAGTTCCTGCGGTCGGCCAAGCTGGTGAACACCATGATCGAGCAGCTCTCCGTGTTCACCAACGAGGTGACACGCGTGGCGCGCGAGGTGGGCACCGAGGGCAAGCTGGGCGGCCAGGCGCAGGTCAAGGGCGTGTCCGGCGTGTGGAAGGACCTCACCGACTCGGTGAACCAGATGGCCGGCAACCTGACGGCGCAGGTGCGGAACATCGCGGAAGTGACGATCGCGGTGGCCAACGGCGACCTGTCCAAGAAGATCACGGTGGACGTGCGCGGCGAGATCCTGCAGCTCAAGGAAGCCACCAACACCATGGTGGACCAGCTGCGCTCCTTCGCCTCGGAAGTGACGCGCGTGGCGCGCGAGGTGGGCACCGACGGGCGCCTGGGCGGCCAGGCGGTGGTGCCCGGCGTGGCCGGCACCTGGAAGGACCTGACCGACTCGGTCAACTCGATGGCGAACAACCTGACCTCGCAGGTGCGCAACATCGCCAACGTGACGACGGCCGTGGCCCGCGGGGACCTCTCGCGAAAGATCACGGTGGACGTGAAGGGCGAGATCCTGGAGCTGAAGGAAACCATCAACACGATGGTCGACCAGCTCAACGGCTTCTCCTCCGAGGTGACGCGCGTGGCGCGCGAGGTGGGCACGGAAGGCAAGCTGGGTGGCCAGGCGGTGGTGCCGGGCATCGCCGGCACCTGGAAGGACCTCACCGACTCGGTGAACTCGATGGCCTCCAACCTCACGGGCCAGGTGCGGAACATCGCGGACGTGGCCACGGCGATCGCGCGGGGCGACCTCTCGCGCAAGATCACCGTGGAAGTGAAGGGCGAGATCCTCCAGCTGAAACAGACCATCAACACGATGGTGGACCAGCTGAACGCGTTCGCCGGCGAGGTGTCGCGCGTCGCGCGCGAGGTGGGCACCGAAGGCAAGCTGGGCGGCCAGGCCGTGGTGGAAGGCGTGGCCGGCACCTGGAAGGACCTCACGGACAACGTGAACTTCATGGCCAACAACCTCACCGGCCAGGTGCGGAACATCGCCGAGGTGACGACCGCGGTGGCCAACGGCGATCTGTCCAAGAAGATCACCGTGGACGTGCGCGGCGAGGTGCTGGAACTGAAGAACACCATCAACACGATGGTCGACCAGCTCAATGGCTTCGCTTCGGAAGTGACGCGGGTGGCGCGCGAGGTGGGCACCGAAGGCAAGCTGGGCGGACAGGCCCAGGTGCCCGGCGTGGCGGGCACCTGGAAGGACCTCACCGACTCGGTGAACTTCATGGCGTCCAACCTCACCGGCCAGGTGCGGAACATCGCCGAAGTGACGACGGCGGTGGCGCGTGGCGACCTCTCCAAGAAGATCACCGTGGACGTCCGCGGCGAGATCCTGGAGCTGAAGAACACGATCAACACCATGGTCGACCAGCTCAATGGCTTCGCCGGCGAGGTGTCGCGGGTCGCGCGCGAGGTGGGCACGGAAGGCAAGCTGGGCGGCCAGGCCCAGGTGCTGGGCGTGGCGGGCACCTGGAAGGACCTGACCGACAACGTGAACTCGATGGCGTCCAACCTCACGGCGCAGGTGCGCAACATCGCGGACGTGGCCACCGCGGTGGCCAACGGTGACCTCTCCAAGAAGATCACCGTGGACGTCAAGGGCGAAATCCTCGAGCTGAAGAACACCCTGAACACCATGGTGGACCAGCTCAACGGCTTCGCTTCGGAAGTTACGCGCGTGGCGCGCGAGGTGGGATCGGAAGGCAAGCTGGGCGGCCAGGCCCAGGTGCGCGGTGTGGCCGGCACCTGGAAGGATTTGACCGACAACGTCAACTCGATGGCGAACAACCTGACGGGCCAGGTCCGCAACATCGCCGAAGTGACGACCGCGGTGGCCAAGGGCGACCTCTCGCGCAAGATCACCGTGGAGGTGAAGGGCGAGATCCTGGAGCTGAAGAACACCATCAACACGATGGTCGACCAGCTCAACGGCTTCGCTTCGGAAGTCACGCGCGTGGCGCGCGAGGTGGGCACCGAAGGCAAGCTGGGCGGACAGGCGCAGGTGCCCGGCGTGGCCGGCACCTGGAAGGACCTGACGGACAACGTCAACTTCATGGCCTCCAACCTCACGGGCCAGGTGCGGAACATCGCGGACGTGGCCACCGCCATCGCCCGAGGCGACCTCTCCCGCAAGATCACCGTGGAGGTCAAGGGCGAGATCCTGGCCCTGAAGGAAACCATCAACACGATGGTGGACCAGCTGAACGGCTTCGCGTCCGAGGTGACGCGCGTGGCGCGCGAAGTGGGCACCGAAGGCAAGCTGGGCGGACAGGCCCAGGTGCCGGGCGTGGCGGGCACCTGGAAGGACCTGACCGACAACGTCAACTCGATGGCGTCCAACCTCACGGGCCAGGTGCGGAACATCGCGGAAGTGACGATCGCGGTGGCCAACGGCGACCTCTCCAAGAAGATCACCGTGGACGTGCGCGGCGAGATCCTGGAGCTGAAGGAAACCATCAACACCATGGTGGACCAGCTGCGTTCGTTCGCGGCCGAAGTGTCTCGGGTGGCGCGCGAGGTGGGCACCGAGGGCAAGCTGGGCGGACAGGCGGTGGTGCCGGGCGTCGCGGGGACGTGGAAGGACCTGACCGACAACGTCAACTCGATGGCCAACAACCTCACCGGCCAGGTGCGGAACATCGCCGACGTCGCCACCGCCATCGCGCGAGGCGACCTGGGCCGCAAGATCACGGTGGACGTGAAGGGCGAGATCCTTCAGCTGAAAGAGACCATCAACACGATGGTGGACCAGCTCTCGGCGTTCGCCTCCGAAGTGACGCGCGTGGCGCGCGAGGTGGGCTCCGAAGGCAAGCTGGGCGGCCAGGCCGCTGTGCCCGGCGTGGCCGGCACCTGGAAGGACCTGACCGACAACGTCAACTCGATGGCGTCCAACCTGACCAACCAGGTGCGCAACATCGCCGAGGTGACGATCGCGGTGGCCAACGGCGACCTCTCCAAGAAGATCACCGTGGACGTGCGCGGCGAGATCCTGCAGCTGAAGGAAACCATCAACACGATGGTGGAACAGCTGCGCTCCTTCGCCTCGGAAGTGACGCGCGTGGCGCGCGAGGTGGGCACGGAAGGCCGCCTGGGCGTGCAGGCCGTGGTGCCCGGCGTGGCCGGCACCTGGAAGGACCTGACCGACTCGGTCAACACCATGGGCGCCAACCTCACCTCGCAGGTGCGCAACATCGCCGAGGTGACCACCGCGGTGGCCCGCGGCGACCTGAACCGCAAGATCACGGTGGACGTGAAGGGCGAGATCCTGGAGCTGAAGAACACCATCAACACCATGGTGGACCAGCTCAACTCCTTCGCCGGCGAAGTGACGCGCGTGGCGCGCGAGGTGGGCACCGAGGGCAAGCTGGGCGGACAGGCCCAGGTGGCCGGCGTGGGCGGCACCTGGAAGGACCTGACGGACAACGTGAACTTCATGGCGTCCAACCTCACCGAGCAGGTGCGGGGCATCGTGAAGGTGGTGACGGCCGTGGCCAACGGCAACCTGACGCAGCGCCTGACGGTGCAGGCCAAGGGCGAGGTGGCGGCGCTGGCCGACACCATCAACGGCATGACCGACACGCTGGCCACGTTCGCCGACCAGGTGACCAACGTGGCGCGCGAGGTGGGCGTGGAAGGCCGCCTGGGCGGACAGGCCCACGTGCCCGGCGCCGCCGGCACCTGGAAGGACCTGACCGGCAACGTGAACCTGCTGGCGGCCAACCTGACGACGCAGGTGCGCGCCATCGCCGAAGTGGCGACCGCGGTGACCAAGGGCGACCTGACCCGCTCGATCCAGGTGGATGCGCGCGGCGAAGTGTCCGAGCTCAAGGACAACATCAACACGATGATCTCCAACCTGCGGGAGACCACCGAATCCAACCGCGAACAGGACTGGCTCAAGACCAACCTGGCGCGCTTCACCGGCATGCTGCAGGGCCAGCGCGAGCTGTCCACCGTGGGCAAGATGCTGCTGTCCGAGCTGGCGCCCCTGGTCAACGCGCACCAGGGCAGCGTCTACCACAACAGCCAGGCGGGCGAAGCGGCGGAACGGCAGCTGGTGCTGCTTTCCACCTACGCCCAGTCGGGCGACGTGGAGCTCTCGCGCACCCTGGCGCTGGGCGAAGGCCTGGTGGGCCAGTGCGCGCTGGAGAACCGCCGCATCCTGATGACGGATGTGCCGGCCGACTTCGTCACCATCAGTTCCAGCCTGGGCGAGGCCCGTCAGCTCAGCGTGGTGGTGCTGCCGGTGCTGTTCGAGAACCACACCAAGGCCGTGATCGAGCTGGCCTCGCTGCACCCGTTCACCGCGGTGAACCTGAACTTCCTGGACCAGCTGGCGCTGGGCATCGGCGCGGTGTTCAACACCATCGAGGCGACGATGCGTACGGAGGGCCTGCTGACGCAGTCGCAGCAGCTCACCGCGGAACTGCAGGCTCGCCAGATCGAGCTGCAGCAGACCAACGAGGAGCTGGGCACCAAGGCCCGGCTGCTCGCGCAGCAGAACGAGGAGGTCGAGCGCAAGAACGCCGAAGTGGAACAGGCCCGCCGCGCGCTGGAGGAAAAGGCTTCCGAGCTGGCCCTCACCTCGAAGTACAAGTCGGAGTTCCTGGCCAACATGTCGCACGAGCTGCGCACGCCGCTCAACTCCATCCTGATCCTGTCGCAGCAGCTGGCCGAGAACGCCGCGGGCAACCTGAACAACAAGCAGATCGAGTTCTCCCGCAACATCAACTCCTCGGGCAGCGACCTGCTGAACCTCATCAACGACATCCTGGATCTGTCCAAGATCGAGTCGGGCACGGTCACGGTGGACGTCGAGGAGATCGCGTTCTTCTGGCTGCGCGACAGCATCGACCGCAACTTCCGCCATGTCGCGGAAGCCAAGAACCTGCCGCTGCACATCCGCTTCGCCGACGACCTGCCGCGCTCGATGGACAGCGACCCCAAGCGTCTGCAGCAGATCCTGAAGAACCTGCTGTCCAACGCGATGAAGTTCACCTCGAACGGCCACGTGGAAGTCCGCGTGGGCCTGGCCAGCGGCGGCTGGTCGCCCGACCACCCGGTGCTCAGCCAGAGCCAATCGGTCATCGCCTTCGCCGTGGAGGACACGGGCATCGGCGTGCCGCCGGACAAGCAGCGCCTGATCTTCGAAGCCTTCCAGCAGGCCGACGCCGGCACCTCGCGCAAGTACGGCGGCACGGGCCTGGGCCTGGCCATCAGCCGGGAGCTGGCGGTGCTGCTGGGCGGCGAGATCAAGCTGCAGAGCGTGCACGGCCAGGGCAGCACCTTCACGCTGTACCTGCCGCTGCACTACTCCGGCCCGGATTCCAACACCGTGATGCGCAAGGTGAAGGCGCCGCCGGAATCCTCGATGCCTGTTCTCGCGCTGCCCGTGGCGCGCGAGGAGCATGTCGCGGACGACCGCGAGCAGATCGCGCCGGGCGACGCGGTGGTGCTGATCATCGAGGACGACCCGCACTACGCCCGGATCCTTCTGGGGCTCGCGCGCGACAAGGGCTTCAAGGGCCTGGTCGCCACTAAGGGCGCGATGGGCCTGTCGCTGGCGCGCCAGTACCAGCCGGCCGCGATCTCGCTGGACATCTTCCTGCCCGACATGCTGGGCTGGACCGTGCTCAACCAGCTCAAGCTCGATCCGCAGCTGCGCCACATCCCGGTGCAGATCATCTCGATGGAAGAGGAACGCCAGCACGGCCTGGCGCACGGGGCCTTCGCCTACCTGGTGAAGGAGCCCACCACGGGCAACCTGGAAGCCGCTTTCACGCGCCTGAAGGAATTCACCCAGCCGCGCACCCGGCGCCTGCTGGTGGTGGAGGACAACGAGATCGAGCGCGACGCCGTCATCGAGCTGTTGGGCTACGACGACATCGACATCGTCTCCGCCGGCCGCGGCGAAGCGGCGCTGGAGCTGCTGCGCAAGCAGCGGTTCGACTGCGTGGTGCTGGACCTGCGCCTGCCCGACATGACCGGCTTCGAGCTGCTGGAGCAGCTGCAGAAGGACGCGGCCCTGGCCACCGTGCCGGTCGTCGTGTTCACCGGCAAGGACCTCAGCGCCGAGGAGCATTCGCGCCTGAACGTCATGGCCAAGAGCATCGTGCTCAAGGACGTGCGCTCGCCCGAGCGGCTGCTGGACGAAACCGCGCTGTTCCTGCATCGCGTGGTGACGCAATTGCCCGCGGACAAGCAGGCGATGCTGGAGCGGCTGCACAACTCCTCGGAGGTGCTGCACGGCCGCAAGGTGCTGGTGGTGGACGACGACGCGCGCAACATCTTCGCGCTGACCTCGGTGCTGGAGAACCACGACGTCGAGGTCGTCAGCGCCACCAACGGCCGCCAGGCGATCGAGATCCTTAAGAATTCGCCTGATCTCGAGATGGTGCTGATGGACATCATGATGCCGGAGATGGACGGCTACGAAACCATGCGCGAGATCCGCAAGGACCCCGCCTTCCGCACGCTGCCGATCCTGGCGCTCACGGCCAAGGCGATGAAGGGCGACCGGGAGAAATGCCTGGACGCGGGCGCCAGCGACTACATCGCCAAGCCGGTCAACACCAACCAGCTGCTGTCGCTCATGCGCGTCTGGCTGTTCCGTTGAGGAAAAAGAAGCAGTGAACATCCCCAACGATTCGCAGTTCCCGCCTTCGCAGTTCTCGGCGTCGCAGTTCTTCGACCCGGGCGAGGCGCCGCCGGAGACGGTGAACATCCTCATCGTCGACGACGAGCCGCGAAACCTGGCGGTGCTGGAGACGGTGCTGGACGATCCGGGCTACCGGCTGGTGCGGGCCACCTCGGGCGAGGAGGCCCTGCTGGCGCTGATGGCGGAGGAATTCGCCGTGCTGGTGCTGGACGTCCGCATGCCGGGCATGAACGGCTTCGAGGTCGCGCAACTGGTGAAGGAGCGCAAGAAGACCTCGCGCATCCCGATCATCTTCCTGACGGCCTACTACAACGAGGACCAGCACATCCTCGAAGGCTACGGAAGCGGCGGCGCCGACTACCTGCACAAGCCGGTCAATCCTTCGGTGCTGCGCTCCAAGGTCGCCGTGTTCGCCGAGCTGCACCGCCGTGGCCGCGCGCTCGAAGCGGCCAACCGGCTGCTTCTCGGCGAAGTGGCCGAGCGCCGCCGGGCCGAGCAGCGCCTGTCGGAACTGAACGAAACGCTCGACCGCCGCGTGATGGAGCGCACGCACGAACTCGAGGAGAGCGAGGCGCGCCTGCTCGACGCCCATCGCCGCAAGGATGAATTCCTGGCGACGCTGGCGCACGAGCTGCGCAACCCGCTCGCGCCGGTGCGCAATGCGGTCGAACTGCTCAAGCGCGCGCCGAGCGATGCCAAGCGCGTGGGCTGGGCGTCGGAGCTGATCGACCGGCAGGTGCGGTCCCTCAGCCGCCTGATCGACGACCTCATGGACGTCAGCCGCATCAGCCGCGGCCGCATCGAACTGCGCCAAGAGGTAGTGGCGCTGAACGACGTGCTGGCCGACGCGCTGGAGGCGATCCGTCCCCTCGCACACGAGAGCGGCCATGAGCTCGCCGTGCTCCTGCCCGATCGCAAGCTGCTGGTGGACGCCGACCGCACCCGGCTCGCGCAGGCCTTCACCAACCTGCTGAACAACGCGGTGAAGTACACCGACACCGGCGGCCGCATCGAAGTCGGCGTGCTGGTGGAGAAGGACCAGGCCGTGGTGACCGTGCGCGACTCGGGCATCGGCATCCCGCCCGAGCGCCTGGATGACGTGTTCGAGATGTTCTCGCAGGTGGAATCGGCGCTGTCGCGTTCGCGGGGCGGGCTGGGCATCGGGCTGTCGCTCACGCAGCGGCTGGTGCAGATGCACGGCGGCACCATCAGGGCCTACAGCGAAGGCGTGGGCCGCGGCAGCCGCTTCCTCGTGCACCTGCCGCTGTCCAAGGCCGAACTGTCCGAGACGCCTCACCCCCCCGCGACGACCGGCCAGCCTGCCACCGGCCCGCTGCGCATCGTGGTCGCCGACGACAACGTGGACGCCGCCGAGACGCTGGCGGCGCTGCTGTCCGAGATGGGCCACGAGGTCCGCGAGGTGCACGACGGCGAGGCGGCCGTGCAGGCCGTGGGCTCGTTCGATCCGCACCTGCTGCTGCTGGACATCGGCATGCCCAAGATGACCGGCTACGAAGCCTGCTCGCGCATCCGGCGCATGCCGGGCGGCGAGCGCCGCGTGCTGGTGGCTGTGACCGGATGGGGCCAGCCGCAGGACCTGCAACGCTCGCGCGACGCCGGTTTCGACCGCCACCTGGTCAAGCCGATCGATCCGCAGGTGCTGGGGCCGCTCATGGAACAGGTGGCCACGCGCGGCGCGCCGCCGAAGATGCAGCGTTCCTGACGCGGCCGTTGGCGGCGCGCGCTCACGCGCGGGCGGCTGATGCTGACAGCGCCTGCGCGACGCGTCCCACAAGGCTCGGCGGTGGCTGGCTCGACACTGCTCCCAACAAGAGAAGTCTGGGAGATCTGCGATGCGCCAGGTGGTCCGCTCGCAACTTGGGAGGTTTTCGCCCATTCGCTGGGGGGCGATGGCCCTGGCCCTTGTGGCAGGGACGTGCGCGGCGCAGCCGGGCGAGCCTCCACCTGCGCAGCTCTCGCTCTCCCTCATGCCGCAGATCGCGTCGCAGCGTCCGGGACCGGGCGGCGACGACATCGGCCTGATCTTCCGAAGGCCGCTGGGCAGCGATCGCACGATCGACATCACCGCGTGGCGGCGCGTCCCGCCGCGGCAGCCCGACGCGCTGAGCATGATCCAGGACCGCGAGCCGATGTATGGCGCGCGGCTTGAAATGCGAATCACCGCGCGCAAGAGCTTCGCCACCGAGCTGAAAGCGATCGGCCTGCAGCTGGACAACGGCGCGAAGATCATGCTGCGCCGCAAGGACGGCAATCCGACGATCTACTACCGCCAGCAGTTCTGAGCCAACGGCCGGGGCTATCACATCCATAGCACTGCGCGAGCCGCCGTGCAGCGGTGGGGACGGCGGCTTTCTGTGAAAATGCCCTGACGAAAGCGGCACGATCAGCCGACGAGAAAGGAAACCATCCCATGGCCAGCGACCTCATCAAGCACATCTCCGACGCCAGCTTCGAAGCCGACGTCCTGAAAGCCGACAAGCCCGTGCTGGTGGACTACTGGGCCGAGTGGTGCGGCCCGTGCAAGATGATCGCCCCGATCCTGGACGAGGTGTCCACCACCTACAAGGACAAGCTGCAGATCGCCAAGATGAACGTGGACGAGAACCGCGACATCCCGGCCAAGTTCGGCATCCGCGGCATCCCCACCCTGATGCTGTTCAAGGGCGGCCAGCTGGCCGCGACCAAGGTGGGCGCCATGAGCAAGGCGCAGCTGACGGCGTTTCTCGACCAGCAGCTCGCGTAGTTGCTGGACAGGGACGAGGGAAACCCCTCGTTCCTCGTCCCTCGCCTCTCCTTCCTTCCCCCTATAATCCTCCTCGATCGCCGAGCTTTCCGGCGGTCCGAGCTCCCGGTCTGCGAGGCGCCTCTAGCCCCGCGAGAGACCTTCCCCCCTGACTCCCACAACAAGCCCCGCCGGGGTGCATCCACCGCAGTCGCAGCCATGCATCTGAACGAACTCAAGGCGCTCCACGTCTCCGAAGTCCTCAAGCAAGCCGAGGAGCTGGAAATCGAGAACACGGGCCGCATGCGCAAGCAGGAGCTGATGTTCGCGATCATCAAGAAGCGCGCCCGGGCCGGCGAGCAGGTGTTCGCCGACGGCGTGCTGGAGATCCTGCCCGACGGCTTCGGCTTCCTGCGCAGCCCCGACACCAGCTACACGGCGAGCACGGACGACATCTACATCTCGCCCTCCCAGGTGCGCCGCTTCAACCTGCACACCGGGGACATGATCGAAGGGGAAGTGCGCACGCCCAAGGACGGCGAGCGCTACTTCGCGCTGACCAAGCTGGACAAGGTCAACGACGGCCCGCCCGAGCAGAACAAGCACAAGGTGATGTTCGAGAACCTCACCCCGCTGTTCCCGAAGGAGCAGATGAAACTCGAGCGGGACAACTTCAAGGGCGAGGAAAACGTCACCGGGCGCATCATCGACATCATCGCGCCCATCGGCAAAGGCCAGCGCGCCCTGCTGGTGGCGCCGCCCAAGAGCGGCAAGACGGTGATGATGCAGCACATGGCGCACGCCATCGCCGCCAACTACCCGGACAGCTACATGATGGTGCTGCTGGTGGACGAGCGGCCCGAGGAAGTGACGGAGATGCAGCGCTCCGTGAAGGCCGAGGTCATCGCCTCCACCTTTGACGAACCCGCCGCGCGGCACGTGCACGTCGCGGAAATGGTGATCGAGCGCGCCAAGCGCCTGGTCGAGCTGAAGAAGGACGTGGTGATCCTGCTGGACTCCATCACCCGCCTGGCCCGTGCCTACAACAACGTGGTGCCCTCGTCGGGCAAGGTGCTCACCGGCGGCGTGGACGCCAATGCGCTGCAGCGGCCCAAGCGCTTCCTGGGCGCGGCGCGCAACGTCGAGGAAGGCGGCTCGCTGACCATCATCGCCACGGCGCTGATCGACACCGGCTCCCGCATGGACGAAGTGATCTTCGAAGAGTTCAAGGGCACCGGCAACAGCGAAATCCACCTGGACCGGCGCCTCTACGAGAAGCGCGTGTTCCCCTCGATCCAGCTCAATCGCTCCGGCACCCGCCGCGAGGAGCTGCTGCTGGCGCCCGAGATCCTGCAGAAGACGCGCATCCTGCGCCAGTTCATGTACAACATGGACGAGATCGAGGCGATGGAGATGGTCCTCAAATCCATGAAGGCCACGAAGACCAACGTGGAGTTCTTCGACATGATGCGCAGAGGCGGCTGAGCCACCGTCCCGCTATAATCAACGGTTTTGCGGAAAGTAGCGCGGACGGTCCGCCCCGGCTCCCGCACCGACCTGGAAGGAATCCGAAATGGCCAAAGAAGGCATCCACCCGAACTACCGCGAAGTGCTCTTCGTGGACCTGTCCAACGGCTTCAAGTTCGTCACCCGCTCCTGCGTGGCGACCCGCGAGACGGGCAAGACCGATGACGGCCGCGAGCTGCCGCTCTTCAAGCTGGACACCTCCAGCGAGTCGCACCCCTTCTACACCGGCACCCAGAAGTCGGTCGACAACATGGGCGGTCGCGTCGAGAAGTTCCGCAACCGCTTCGGCAAGACGGCGGCCAAGTAACGCCGGCACTGCGCAAGCGCAAGGGGCAGCACGGGCGACCGCGCTGCCCTTTTTTCTTGGCCCCGCCGCCCATGACACACTCGCCCGCGTGAACCAGCCGACCCCCGCGATCGTCGCCCAGAGCGCCGTGCGGCGGCTGCCGCGCGCGGCCCTGCTGCTGTTCTGCGCGGCGTACGTGGTGCCCGGCTTCGTCGGCCGCGACCCGTGGAAGAACGCCGACGTCACCGCGTTCGGCTACATGCACGAACTGGCGACAGGCCGTGCCAACTGGCTGGCTCCCAGCCTGCTGGACCAGCCGCCCGAATTCGACGCGCTGCTGCCCTACTGGCTGGGCGCCTGGTCGATGAAGATCGCGCCGGGCTGGGTGCCGCCGGACTTCGCGGCCCGCATCCCTTTCGCCGCCTTGCTGGTGCTCACGCTGCTGGCCACCTGGTACGCGATCTACTACCTGGCCCGCACGCCGCGGGCGCAGCCGGTGCCCTTCGCCTTCGGCGGCGAGGCGCACCCCACCGACTACGCGCGGGCCATCGCCGACGGTGGCCTGCTCGCGCTGATCGCCTGCCTGGGCCTCGCGCAGCTTTCCCACGAGACCACGCCCGCATTGGCGCAGCTGGGCTTCACGGCGCTGGCGTTCTACGGCGCCGCGGCGCTGCCTTTCCGGACGGCCGGGCCGTTGGCCGCCCTGGTGGCCGGACTGGCGGGACTCGCCCTCAGCGGCGCCCCGAGCACAGCGGTGCTGCTCGGCTCGGGCAGCGCCATCGTCACGGCAGGCGATGACCCGCCCGAGGGCCAATCGCGGCAGCGCCAGTGGATCTGCGCGGCGCTGATCCTGGGCATCGCAACGGGTGTCGCGCTGCTCGCCGGCGCGCTCGATCTCTGGCGCTGGCGCCTGGCGCAGGCGGGCGATCGCGAATGGCAGCAGGGCCTTCGCCTCGTCCTCTGGTTCACCTGGCCGGCCGGGCCGCTGGCAGCCTGGACGGTGTGGCGCTGGCGGCGGCAGCTCAGTGCGCGCCACGTCGCGCTGCCGCTGTGGTTCACGCTGGTCGCGATCATCTCCACCTTGCTCACGCATTCCTCCGACCGATCGCTGCTGCTCGGCTTGCCAGCGCTCGCGGCCCTGGCGGTGTTCGCGCTGCCCACCATGCGGCGCAGCGTCTCGGCGCTGATCGACTGGTTCACCCTGCTGTTCTTCACCGGCTGCGCGGTGGTGATCTGGGTGGTGTGGATCTCGCTGCAGACCGGCGTGCCGGCCAAGCCGGCGGCCAACGTGGCTCGCCTCGCGGCCGGATTCGAGCCGACGTTCTCGCTCATCGCCTTCGCCGTGGCCCTGGCCGGCACGGTCGCCTGGGGCTGGCTGGTGCGCTGGCGCGCCGGGCGCCACCAGGCCGCGCTCTGGAAAAGCCTGGTGCTGCCCGCCGCCGGCACCGCGCTGTGCTGGCTCCTGATGATGACGCTGTGGCTGCCCGTGCTGGACTACGCCCGCAGCTACCGTCCCGTGGTGCAGGGCATCCGCCAGGCCATGGACCGGCCCGGCTGTGCGGAAGTGTTCGGCCTCAACCGCGGCCAGATCGCGGCGCTGCGCTACCACGGCGGGCTCGAGCTGCGCTCGGCCGGGCAGCGCAGCCAGTGCCCGTGGCTGGTGATCGGCTCCGAGTACCAGGCCACCGCCTCGATGGCGATGGACATGAAGCAGTGGCGCCTGGTCGCCACCGTGCGCCGCCCGACCGACGCCCGCGACAACGTCCTGCTGTACCGCCACCAGTCGCGAAGCCGCTGATGTCGGAGCTGCGCGTCATCGCCCGCCATGCGGGCACGGTGCTCGTGGGCCAGCTGGCCACCATGGCCTTCGGCGTCGCAGACACGGCCATCGCGGGCCGCTACGCGCCGCAGGCGCTGGCCACGCTGTCGGTGGGCTCCGCGGTGTTCATCACCATCTTCGTCGGCCTGCAGGCCATGGTGCAGGCGCAGCTTCCCGTGTGGGCCGAGCTGCGCGGCGGCGGCCGCGGCCCGGAGGTCGGGCGGTCGGTGCGGCAGGCCGCGTACCTGTGCGCCGCGAGCATGGTGCTCGGCATGGCCGCCCTCTTCTACCCCGACCCGCTGCTGCGCTGGACCGATGTACCGCCGGCCCTGCAGCTGCAGGTCAAGGAGTACCTGGCCGTGCTGTCGCTGGCGCTGCCGCCGGCGCTGCTCTTTCGCGCCTGGTCCACGCTGAACCAGGCGCTGGGCAAGCCTTCGCTGGTCACCTGGCTGCAGATCGCATCGCTGGTGCTGAAGGTGCCGCTGTCGATCTGGCTCACGTTCGGCGGCGCCGGCGTGCCGCCCATGGGGCTCGCCGGCTGCGCCTGGGCCACCGTGATCGTCTACTGGCTGCTGGTCGTGCTCTCGGCCTGGGCGCTGCGCACGCAGCCGCTCTATGCGCCGTATGCGATCTGGCGGCGCATCGAGCCGCCGCACTGGCCCACGCTGCGGGCCTTCGCGCGGCTCGGCGTCCCGACCGCGCTGGCCGTCATGGTGGAAGTCACTTCGTTCACGCTGATGGCGCTGTTCATCGCGCGCATGGGCACGGCCCCGGCGGCCAGCCACCAGATCGCGAGCAACCTCACGGCCGTGCTCTACATGATGCCGCTCTCGCTGGGGCTCGCGACCAGCGCGCGGGTGAGCGGTTGGCTCGGCGCGGGCGACGAGCGCAGTGCGCGCCTGGCCCTGCGCACCGGCCTCAAGCTGGCCTTCCTGATGGCCTCGGGCAGCGCGCTGCTGATCGCGGTCGCGCACCAGGGGATCGCGCGCCTGTACGCCGGCGACAACCCGCAGGTCGTCGCGCTCGCGGGTTCCTTGCTGCAGTGGGTGGCCCTGTACCACCTGGCGGACTCGACGCAGGGCGTGTGCGTGTTCCTGCTGCGCAGCTACGGCGTGGCCGCGCGGCCGCTGCTGGTCTATTGCGTGCTGCTGTGGGGCGTCGGCCTGGGCGGGGGCTACCTGCTCGCGTACCAGGGCCCGGGCGATTGGCCGGCGCTGCAGACGCCCGCGGCGTTCTGGGGCGCGGGAGCGCTGGCCCTCGCGCTCACCGCGGCCGTCTTCACGGCGCTGCTGTGGCGTGTCGTGCGGGAGCGCCGCCCGGCGGTCGTGTGACCGTGCGCACCCGGCTGGCCGGGAACAACAGCGAGAACGTCGAACCGGCACCCGGCGCGCTGTCGATCCGCAGTTCGCCGCCGTGCCGCTGCACCACGTGCTTGACGATGGCCAGGCCCAACCCGGTGCCGCCGGTCTCGCGCGAGCGGCTGCGGTCCACGCGATAGAAGCGCTCGGTCAACCGCGGCAGGTGCTCCCGCGCGATGCCCGGACCCGTGTCGCGCACCGCGAACTCGGCGCGCCCGTCGGCCAGCGCGCGCCATTGCACCTGGATGCGGCCGCCCACCGGCGTGTAGCGCACCGCGTTGCTAGCGAGGTTGGACATGGCGCTGAGCAGCTCGTTCGCAGCCCCGGCGATTTCCAGGTCCGCCGGCGCCTCGAAGGAGAACTCGTGCGAAGCCTTCCCCAGCACCGCCGAGAGCGCGCGCGTCTCCTGCTCGCATTGCGTCAGCAGCGCCTCGACGGGCGTCCAGTCCCCCGCGCCCGGCAGGGGACTGCCTTCCAGGCGCGACAGCGTGAGCAGGTCGTTCACCAGCGTCTGCATGCGATCGGCCTGCTGCGACATCAGGCCGAGATAGCGCGTGCGGTCCGCCTCGTCCAGCGGCAGGTTCTGCAGCGTCTCGATGAAGCCGGCCAGCACCGTGAGCGGCGTGCGGATCTCGTGCGACACGTTGGCCACGAAATCGCGCCGCATGTTCTCGGCCTGCTCCACGGAGGTGACATCGCGCGAGAGCAGCAGCTTGCGCCCCTGCCCGTACGGATGCAGCCGCACCGACAGGCGCAGCGGCCGGCCCGGCGAGCTGTCGCGGCCGGGAATCACGACGTCGTGGGAGTAGTCGCCCTGCGCGTTGTAGGCACTGAAGGCCGGATCGCGCAGCAGGTTGGCGATCGCCTGCATCAGGTCACGCTGCGGATCGATGCCCAGGTGCTGGGCCGCGGTCTGGTTGCACCACTCGATGCGGCCCTGCGCATCGAGCAGCATCACGCCGTTGGGCGAAGCCTGGATCGCGGCCAGGAACTCCTGCAGGCGCTCGGATGCTTCCTGCGCCGTGCGCTCGCGTGCACGCAAGGCGCGTCGCACGCGATCGGCGGCTTCGCCCCACAGGCCGGAGCCCAACGGCGGATCGCTTTCCGCGCCCTGCCGCAGCCATCCCATGAAGCGCTCGCCGCGCAGCAGGTCGATGACGATCCAGAGCAGGCCCCCTGCCACCAGGCCGAGCGCGGCCCCGCGCTCGCGCGCCAGGAACCAGCCGGCCAGCCCGCCCGCCACCTGGCAAAGGAGAAAGCTGCAGATCCGCCAGAGCATCGAGCGAGGGCGTCAGCCGGCCCGCACCGCGGGCTGGGGCTGGGCCGTCAGGCGGTAGCCTGCGCCGCGCACCGTCTCCACCATCGCGCCGGCCGCGCCGAGCGATTCGCGCAGGCGCTTGACGTGCACGTCCACCGTGCGCTCCTCGATGAAGACATGGTCGCCCCACACCTTGTCCAGCAACTGCGAGCGGCTGTGCACCCGCTCCGGATGCTTCATCAGGTAGTTGAGCAGCTTGAACTCGGTCGGGCCGACTTTCAGCGGCTGCCCGCGCCAGCTCACGCGGTGCGTCGCCGCATCGAGCGACAGCTCGCCGATGGCCACCGTTTCGGTGGCCTGCTCGGGCGCGCGGCGGCGCAGCACCGCGCGGATGCGCGCCAGCAGTTCCTGGGTGGAGAACGGCTTGGTGATGTAGTCGTCGGCGCCGGCGTCCAGTCCCGCCACCTTGTCCGGCTCGTCGCCGCGCGCGGTGAGCATCAGGATCGGGATGCCTTTGGTGCGGCCCGAGGCGCGCCACTTGCGCGCCAGCGCCAGGCCGCTCTGGCCGGGCAGCATCCAGTCCAGCAGGATGACGTCGGGCAGCACCGAGTCCAGCTCGCGCTGCGCCGCATCGCCGTCCTCGGCCCAGATCGGCTGGAAGCCGTTGTGGCGCAGGTTGACCGCCACCAGTTCGGCGATCGACGGCTCGTCCTCGACCAGCAGCACGCGCGGAGTGTTCTTCATCGGCCCTCGGACTGCAGGGTGGACTCGATCTGCTCCAGCGGCGAGTGGCGCACGTCCGCGCCCTTGACCACGTAGATGATGAATTCGGCGATGTTCTTCGCGTGGTCGCCGACGCGCTCGATGGCCTTGGCCAGGAACAGCAGGTCCAGGCTGGCCGAGATGGTGCGCGGGTCTTCCATCATGTAGGTGATCAGCTTGCGCACGAAGCCGTCGAACTCCTTGTCGATCATGTCGTCCTCCTTGAGGATCGACAGGGCCGTGGCCGTGTCCAGCCGCGCGAACGCGTCCAGCGCCTTGCGCAGAAGGCCCGAGGCGAGGTCGGCCGCGACCCGCAGCTCGGAAGACGGCAGGGCGCGCGCCGAACCGCTGTCGATGATGGAGCGCACCATGCGGGCGATCTTCGCGGCCTCGTCGCCCACGCGCTCCAGGTTGGCGGTGGTCTTGGAGAACGCCATCAGCAGGCGCAGGTCGCGCGCGGTGGGCTGGCGCCGCGCGATGATGGACGACAGCTCGCGGTCGATGTCCACCTCCATCGCGTTGACGCGGTTCTCGGTTTGCAGCACCTGCGACGCGGCCTCGACGTTGAACTGCGCCAGCGCGTAGATCGCCTGGCGGATCTGCGATTCGACCAGCCCGCCCAGCTCCATCACGCGGGTGGAGACGCCGTTGAGCTCGCTGTCGAACTGGGTGGAAAGGTGCTTGTCGGGCATGTCGCTCCCCTTAACCGAACCGGCCGGTGATGTAGTCCTCGGTTTCTTTCCGCTTGGGCTTGAAGAAGATCTGCTCCGTCTCGCCCACCTCCACAAGGTCGCCCAGGTACATGTACGCGGTGTAGTCGCTGCAGCGGGCCGCCTGCTGCATGTTGTGCGTGACGATGACCACCGTGTAGTCGTTCTTCAGCTCGGCGATGAGCTCCTCGATCTTGCCGGTGGAGATCGGGTCCAGCGCGGAACAGGGTTCATCCAGCAGCAGCACCTCCGGCCGGATGGCGATGCCGCGCGCGATGCACAGGCGCTGCTGCTGGCCGCCGGAGAGGCCCGCCCCGCTCTGACCGAGCTTGTCCCGCACCTCGTTCCACAACGCCGCCTTGCGCAGGGCCCATTCGACCCGCTCGTCCATGTCGGTGGCGCCGAGGTTCTCGAACAGGCGCACGCCGTAGGCGATGTTCTCGTAGATCGACATCGGGAACGGCGTGGGCTTCTGGAAGACCATGCCGATCCTGGCCCGGATCAGCGCCACGTCCTGGCGCGAGGTCAGCAGGTTCTGGCCGTCCATCACGATCTCGCCTTCGGCCCGCTGCTCGGGATAGAGCTCGTACATGCGGTTGAAGGTGCGCAGCAGCGTGGACTTGCCGCAGCCCGACGGCCCGATGAAGGCCGTGACCTTCTTGTCCGGGATCTCGAGGTTGATGCCCTTGAGGGCGTGGAACTTGCCGTAGAAGAAGTTCAGGTCCCGCACCGCAATCTTGGCGGAGGTCTGGACGCTTGCATTCATGGGTTGCAGCCTCTCGGGCTCAGAGCTTGTTTCGGGTCAGCACGCGGGCCAGGATGTTCAGGCCGAGCACCGCCGCCGTGATGAGGAACACGCCGGCCCAGGCCAGCTGCTGCCAGTTCTCGTAAGGGCTCATCGCGAACTTGAAGATGGTCACGGGCAGGCTGGCCATCGGCTCGGACAGGTTGGACGTCCAGAACTGGTTGTTGAGCGCGGTGAACAGCAGCGGCGCCGTCTCTCCGGAGATGCGGGCCACGGCCAGCAGGATGCCGGTGACAACGCCGGCGCGGGCGGCCCGCATCGTGATGCTGGTGATCACCTTCCATTTCGGTGCGCCCAGCGCGTAGGCCGCCTCGCGCAGCCCGGCGGGCACCAGCATCAGCATGTTCTCGGTGGTGCGGATCACCACCGGGATCACGATGAGCGCCAGGGCCAGCACGCCGGCCCAGCCGGAGAACTGCTTGAAGCGCGCCACGACGACGGCGTAGATGAACAGGCCGATCACGATCGACGGCGCCGACAGCAGGATGTCGTTGACGAAACGCGTGGTCGAGCCCAGCCAGCCCTTCACGTCGTACTCGGCCAGGTAGATGCCGGCCAGGATGCCGATGGGCGTGGCCACGAAGGTCGCGAGCGTCACCATCAGGAAGGAGCCGTAGATCGCGTTGGCGATGCCCCCGACCTCGTTGGGCGGCGGGGTCATCTGCGTCAGCGTGGCCCAGGCCATGCCGCCGATGCCCAGCCGGAAGGTCTCCCACAGGATCCACAGCAGCCAGAACACGCCGAAGGCCATCGCCGCGAGCGAGAGCGCCAGGGCGACCCTGTTGACCCGCTTGCGTCCGGCGTAGCGGCGTTCGCGCGCGGCCACCGCGTCGGCGGCCGCGATCAGGCGCTGGCCGGTCCCGGTCTCGCCGCTCATGACCGGGTCCCCTCGCCCTTGCGCAGCTGCGACAGCAGCAGCTTGGACAGCGCCAGGACGACGAAGGTGATGAAGAACAGCACCAGGCCCAGGTAGATCAGGGCCGACTGGTGCAGGCCGCTGGCCGCCTCGGCGAACTCGTTGGCCAGCGCGGAGGTGATGCTGTTGGCGGGTTCGAACAGCGAGAGCGAGTTGAGCTGGTTGAAGTTGCCGATGACGAAGGTGACCGCCATCGTCTCGCCCAGCGCGCGGCCCAGGCCGAGCATGATGCCGCCGACGACACCGGCCTTGGTGTACGGCAGCACCACCCGCGACACCACTTCCCACGTCGTCGAGCCCAGCGCGTACGCCGACTCCTTGAGCATCGGCGGCGTGACCTCGAAGACGTCGCGCATCACGGCCGCGATGAACGGGATGATCATGATCGCCAGGATGATCCCGGCCGACAGGATCCCGATGCCCACGGGCGGGCCGGACACCAGCGCGCCCAGGTAGGGCACGCCGGCCAGCAGCGACTGCAAGGGCTGCTGCACGAAAGTCGCGAGGATGGGGCCGAACACCAGCAGGCCCCACATGCCGTACACGATGGACGGCACGGCGGCCAGCAGTTCGATGGCGGTGCCCAGCGGCCGCTTGAGCCAGGCCGGCGACAGTTCGGTGAGGAAAACGGCGATGCCGAAGCTCACCGGCACGGCGATCACCAGCGCGATGAGCGAGGTGGCCAGCGTGCCGTAGATCATCACCAGCCCGCCGTACTCGTTGGAAACGGGGTCCCACACGGTGCTGCCCAGGAAACCCAGCCCGTACGCCTGGATGGCCGGCCAGGCGCCGATGAGCAGCGACACGAGGATGCCGGCCAGCAGCCCCAGGGTGACGACGGCCGCGGCTCGCGCGGCCCAGCCGAAAAGCGGGTCGACCCAGGCATTGCGGACGGCCGGCCGCCCGCCGGGCGGCGAACTCATCGTGCGCTCCCCGCGCGCCGCTTCGCGAGGGAACTCCTGGGTGGCCTCATGGGCCGGGAGTGTATGGGACACGTGCGTGCGTTCCTGTCCAGCCAGCGGCCCGAAGGCCGCACGATCTCAGCGGACCGCGATGGTCTTGCCCGAGCCGTCCTTCAGGTCCGTGGCCCAGAGCTTTTCGATCTGCGTCTTGACCGCGGCGGGCATGGGCACGTAGTCCAGGTCCTCGGCGGTCTTGTCGCCGTTCTTGTAGGCCCACTCGAAGAACTTGAGCGTGGCGGCGGCCTGGGCGGGCTTGTCCTGCACCTTGTGCATCAGGATGAAGGTGGCGCCGGTGATCGGCCAGGCCTGCGCGCCCGGCTGGTTGGTGAGGATCTGGTAGAAGCTCCTGGACCAATCGGCGCCGGCGGCCGCGGCCTTGAACGCATCGTCGGTCGGCGAGACGAACTGGCCCGACGCGTTCTGCAGCAGCGCGTAGTTCATCTTGTTCTGCTTGACGTAGGCGTACTCGACGTAGCCGATCGAATTCGGCAGCCGGCCGACGAAGGCGGCCACGCCCTCGTTGCCCTTGCCGCCCGCGCCGCTCGGCCAGTTGACGGCGGTGCCCTCACCGACTTTCGACTTCCATTCGGCGTTCACCTTCGACAGGTAGTTGGTGAAGATGAACGTGGTGCCGGAGCCATCGGCGCGGCGCACCGGCGCGATCGCCGCATCGGGCAGGTTCAGCGACGGGTTCAGCGCCTTGATCGCGTCGTCGTTCCACCTGGTGATCTTGCCCAGGAAGATGTCGCCCAGCACCTGCCCGTTCAGGCGCAGCTGGCCGGCCTGGATACCGCGGATGTTGACTACCGGCACCACGCCGCCGATCACCGTGGGGAACTGGATCTGCCCCTTCTTCGCCAGCTCTTCGTCCTTCAGCGGCGCGTCCGACGCGCCGAAGTCCACCGTCTTGGCGTCGATCTGGCGGATGCCCGCGCCGGAACCGACCGACTGGTAGTTGATCTTCACACCGGTGGCCCTGTTGTAGTCGGCCGCCCACTTGGCATACAGGGGCGCCGGGAAGCTGGCGCCAGCGCCGGTGACGTCCTGCGCGCTAGCGACGCCGGACAGGCAAACGAAGAAGAGGCCGAGGCCGGCCGCGCGGAAGAAGGTGGTCATCGCTGTCAGTTCCCCTTGGTTGCGAACTGCAGTGAATTTAAGAAGGCTGCGTGACAGCCTCGTGACAGTCCGGGACTGTCACAGGGATCGATCCCGTCCAGCCCAGCAGCCGGTTTTCAGACGGGTTGCAGGGGCCGGTGCGCTGCGCTCGAGGACAGCACGTCGATGGCGTCGCCGGCGCGCACCTCGCCGCCTTCGAGCACGACGCCCATCACGCCCGCCTTGCGCAGCAGCGTGCCGTCGGGCCGGCGGTCGAGCACCGCCGCCATCAGCCCGGGCTGGAACTTGTCGAGCTGCGAGCAGGGATTGCGCAGGCCCGTCACTTCGACCAGCGCGTTCGGCCCGAGCCGAAGGCGCGTACCGGTGGACAGCGCGAGCAGGTCGATCCCGCGTGTCGTGACGTTCTCGCCCAAATCGCCGGGCCACACGGGAAATCCCGCCGCCATCAGTTCCTCGAACAGTTCGGCGTGGATGAGGTGGACCTGGCGCAGGTTGGGCTGGGTCGGATCGCGGCGCACCCGGGAGCGGTGCTTGACCGTCGCGCCGGCGTGCGCGTCGCCTTCCACGCCGAAGCCGGCGACGAGCGTGATGGCGTCCTCGGCATGCTTGCTGAAGCCGTGGACGCCGCTGCGGTGGACGGCCTCGACGCGGGCCGCGGGCATCAGCCGGCCTGCAGCGCCTGCGCGAGGTCCTGCGCGCCCTGCCTGGCCAGCGCCTCGTCCTGCGCTTCGACCATCACGCGCACGACCGGCTCGGTGCCGCTCGGGCGGATCAGGATGCGGCCGCGGCCGCCCAGGCGCTTTTCCAGCGCCTCCTGCGCCTTGGGCAGCTGGCGGCTTTGCTTCCAGTCCTGGCCGGGCGCCAGGCGCACGTTGATCAGGGTCTGCGGATAGAGTGACACGCCTTCCAGCAGGCGCTTGAGCGGCTTGCCGCTGCGCGCGCACGCCTTGAGCACCTGCAGCGCGCTGATCAGGCCATCGCCGGTCGTGTGCTTGTCGAGAGCGAGGAGGTGGCCCGAGCCTTCCCCGCCCAGCAGCCAGCCGCGCTTCTCGAGTTCTTCGAGCACATAGCGGTCGCCGACCTTGGCGCGCACGAACTCCACGTCGTGCTTGCGCAGCGCCACTTCGACGGCCATGTTGGTCATCAGCGTGCCGACGGCACCGGGGACGCGCTCGCCGTTGGCAAGGCGGTCCCTCACCATCAGGTACAGCAGTTCGTCGCCGTTGTACAGGCGCCCTGCCCCGTCGACCATCTGCAGGCGGTCGGCATCGCCATCCAGCGCGATGCCGAAGTCGGCGCGGTGCTCGCGAACCGCCTGCACCAATGCATCGGGGTGCGTGGCGCCGCACTCTCGGTTGATGTTCAGGCCGTCGGGCGCGCAGCCGATGCAGTGCACCTCGGCGCCCAGTTCATGGAACACCTTGGGAGCGATGTGGTAGGCCGCGCCGTTGGCCGCATCGACCACGATCGTCAGGCCCTTGAGCGTGAGGTCGTTGGCGAAGGTGCTCTTGCAGAACTCGATGTAGCGGCCCGCCGCGTCGTCGAGGCGCCGCGCCTTGCCCAGGTTGGCCGAATCGGCCCACACCGGCTGTTCCTCCAGTGCCGCCTCGACCTCGCGCTCCCAATCGTCGGCCAGCTTGGTGCCTTGCGCGCTGAAGAACTTGATGCCGTTGTCGGCGAACGGGTTGTGGCTGGCGCTGATCACCACGCCCAGGCTGGCGCGTTGCGCGCGCGTGAGGTAGGCGACGCCCGGCGTCGGCAGCGGGCCGAGCAGCACCACGTCCGCGCCCGCGGAGTTGAAGCCCGACTCGAGCGCGCTCTCCAGCATGTAGCCGGAGATGCGCGTGTCCTTGCCGATCAGCACCGTGGGCCGCTCCTCGGCGCGCTTGAGCACGCGGCCCACCGCGTGCGCGAGGCGCAGCACGAAGTCCGGCGTGATCGGCGCCTGGCCGACGGTGCCGCGGATGCCGTCCGTTCCGAAATGCTTTCTGCTCATGGTGAGGGGCTCCCTTCTTTTCCCCCTGGATTCATCCTGACCGTGGCGGACCAGACCTTGAGGGCCGCCACCGTTTCCCTGACGTCGTGCACGCGCACGATGCGCGCGCCGCGCTCGACGGCCATCAGCGCCGCCGCGACGCTTGGAACCATCCGCTCGGGCAAAGGCAGGCCGCTCACCTGCCCCAGCGAGGCCTTGCGCGACCAGCCCACCAGAAGCGGCCGGCCCTCGGCCAGCAACTCCTGCTGGCGCGCCAGCAGCGCGAAGTTCTGTTCGACCGTCTTGCCGAACCCGATGCCCGGGTCCCAGGCGACGCGATCGGCCGCAACGCCCAGCGCCTGCAGCGCGCTCGTGCGCTCGCGCAGGAACCCAAGCACCTGCGGCACGGCATCGCCCTGCATGGGCGAGCGCTGCATGGTCTGCGGCTCGCCATGCATGTGCATCAGGCACACGCCGCACGCGGGGTGCGACGCCACAGCCCGGGCTGCGCCGGGCTGCCGCAGCGCCCAGATGTCGTTGACGATGTCGGCCCCGATGTCGAGCGCCTGCCGCATCACTTGGGGCTTGTAGGTGTCGACGGAGACGGGCACGTTCAGCCGGACGGCTTCGCGCACCGCCGGCAGCACCCGCGCGAGCTCTTCTTCCAGCGGGACGGGCGGCGAGCCCGGCCGGGTCGATTCGCCACCGATGTCCAGGATGTCCGCGCCCTCGGCCAGCAGGCGTTCGCAGTGCGCGAGCGCCGCGCCCGTGCTGCCGTAGCGGCCGCCGTCGGAGAACGAGTCGGGCGTGACGTTGACGATGCCCATCACCCGCGGCTGCGCGAGGTCGATGCGGAACCGGGCAGTCTGCCAATGCATGGGCTCGATTGTCCTCCAGCGGCGAAAAGCAAAAGGGGCCCGGATGGGCCCCCCTGGTGCTCGACGGTGAGCGTCAGGCCGCGGTCGGCGTCGGGTTGTCGGCGCCCACCGGGCTGCCGCCGGAGCCGCCGCCGGACGACGGCGAACGCGGCGTGAAGTCCTTGGGCGGACGCGGATCCTTGCCGGCCATGATGTCGTCCAGCTGCTCGGCGTCGATGGTTTCCCACTCGAGCAGGGCCTTGGCCATCGCGTGCATCTTGTCCTTGTTGTCCTCGATGAGCTTGCGCGCCAGGGCGTACTGCTCGTCGATGATGCGGCGCACTTCCGAGTCGACCTTCTGCATGGTCGTCTCGGAGATGTTGGTGGTCTTGGTGACCGAGCGGCCGAGGAACACCTCGCCCTCGTTCTCCGCATAAACCATCGGGCCGAGCGCGTCGGACATGCCGTAGCGCATGACCATGTCGCGCGCCAGGTGGGTGGCCCGCTCGAAGTCGTTGCTGGCGCCGGTGGTCATCTGGTTCATGAACACCTCTTCCGCGATACGGCCGCCGAACAGCATGCTGATCTGGTTGAGCATGTACTCGCGGTCGTAGCTGTAGCGGTCCTGGGCGGGCAGGCTCATCGTCACGCCCAGCGCACGGCCGCGCGGGATGATGGTGACCTTGTGGACCGGGTCGCACTTGGGCAGCAGCTTGCCGATGATCGCGTGGCCGGACTCGTGGTAGGCCGTGTTGCGGCGCTCTTCCTCGGGCATGACCATGCTCTTGCGCTCGGGGCCCATCAGGATCTTGTCCTTGGCCTTCTCGAAGTCCTGCATCTCGACCACGCGCGCGTTGCGGCGCGCAGCCATCAGGGCGGCCTCGTTGCACAGGTTGGCCAGGTCGGCGCCCGACATGCCCGGCGTGCCGCGCGCGATGATCTCGGCCTTGACGTCCTGGCCGATCGGGATCTTGCGCATGTGCACGTTGAGGATCTGCTCGCGGCCGCGGATGTCCGGCAGCTGCACGTAGACCTGGCGGTCGAAGCGGCCCGGACGCAGCAGCGCGGCGTCCAGGATGTCCGGCCGGTTGGTGGCCGCGATGACGATGACGCCGAGGTTGGTCTCGAAGCCGTCCATCTCCACCAGCATCTGGTTGAGGGTCTGCTCGCGCTCGTCGTTGCCGCCGCCCAGGCCCGCGCCGCGCTGGCGGCCGACCGCGTCGATTTCATCGATGAAGATGATGCAGGGCGCGTTCTTCTTGGCGTTCTCGAACATGTCGCGCACACGGGCTGCGCCCACGCCGACGAACATCTCGACGAAGTCGGATCCCGAGATCGAGAAGAACGGCACCTTGGCCTCGCCGGCGATGCCCTTGGCCAGCAGCGTCTTGCCGGTGCCCGGGGGGCCGACCAGCAGCAGGCCGCGCGGGATGCGACCGCCCAGCTTCTGGAACTTCTGCGGGTCCTTCAGGAAGTCGACGACCTCCTTGACCTCTTCTTTCGCTTCGTCACAGCCGGCTACATCGGCGAAGGTGACCTGGTTGTTGTTCTCGTCCAGCATGCGCGCCTTGCTCTTGCCGAACGAAAACGCGCCGCCCTTGCCGCCGCCCTGCATCTGGCGCATGAAGTAGATCCACACACCGATGAGCAGCAGCATCGGTCCCCAGCTGACGAGCAGCGTCATCAGCAGCGAGCTTTCCTCGCGCGGCTTGACGTCGAACTTGACGCCGTTGTTGATGAGGTCGCCGACCAGGCCGCGGTCGAGGTAGGTCGCGGTGCTGCGCACCTTGCGGTCATCGGTGGTGATGGCGACGATCTCGGTGCCGCCCTGTCCTTCCTGGATGACGGCGTTCTTGATCCGCTTGGCCCGCACTTCCTCCAGGAAGTCCGAGTAGCCCATCACGCTGGCGCCGGCGGCCCCGCGCGTGTCGAACTGCTTGAAGACCGTGAACAGGACGAGCGCTATGACGAGCCAGACGGCGATTTTCGAGAACCACTGATTGTTCAAATCGAACTCCGGGAAACGTGCCTGACGGCACTGTCAGGCAGATGCGGCCCATTCTAGAGGTTTCAACACATGGAAAGACGGCGTGGGGCCATGGCTACCATAGCCAAAAGGGTGACAGCGCGTAGCCGGTGCAGGCCGCATCGGCAAGAGGGAGAACACCGCGTCAGGCCGGCTTCTTCAGGCCAATGCCGACCAGGAACGTCTCCGACGACTTGTCCCGCGAAGCCTTCGGCTTGACGGGCTTGACCACCCGGAAGGTCTCCTTGAACAGCTTCACCAGCTGGCTGTAGCCGCTGCCGTGGAACACCTTGGCCACGAGCGCGCCTTCGGGCTTGAGGTGGCCCTGGGCGAAGGCGACCGCCAGTTCGACCAGATGGCTGATGCGGGCCGCATCGGCCGATTCGATGCCCGACAGGTTGGGCGCCATGTCCGACACGACGGCGTCGACCTTGCGGCCGCCCACGGCCTGCTCCAGGCGGGCGAGGACGTCGGCCTCGCGGAAATCGCCCTGCAGGAAGGTCACGCCCTCGACCGGTTCCATGGGCAGCAGGTCCAGCGCGACGATCACGCCATCGAGCTCGCCCACCGCGGCGCCCTGGGGCGAAAGCTTGCGGCGCACGTACTGGCTCCAGGCGCCGGGGGCCGAGCCCAGGTCCACGACCAGGTGGCCGGGGCGGATCAGGCCGAGCGCGTCGTCGATCTCCTTGAGCTTGTAAGCGGCGCGCGCGCGGTAGCCCTCCTTCTGGGCCAGCTTCACGTACGGGTCGTTGACGTGGTCGTTCAGCCAGGCCTTGTTGACCTTGCGGCTCTTGGTTTTCACCTTCATCAGGCCTCCATTGTCCCCGCTGCGAGCAGGCCGCCCGCAGGGGACGGGGATAATTGGCGGATGCCCGCACTCGAATTGACCATCGCCGAACGCAAGGCGCACCGCGCCGAAGCCCACCACCTGGATCCGGTGGTGATGATCGGCAACGACGGGCTCACGCCGGCCGTGGTGCGCGAAACCGACGCGGCCCTCGACGCCCACGGCCTGATCAAGATCCGCGTGCTCGGCGACGACCGCGCCCAGCGCGAGGAGATCTACCTGCAGCTGGCCGACCGGCTGAACGCCGCGCCCATCCAGCACATCGGCAAACTGCTGGTGCTGTGGCGGCCCAAGGCGAAGAAGGAAAAGGCGGCGGACGAAGACCGCAAACCGGGCCCGCGCGACTTCAAGGTGCTGAAGTACAGCAAGCGGGGCGGGCAGCGGCCGGAGGTGAAGACGCTGCGCGTGCTCGGCAACCAGCGCCTGACGCCCGGCGGCAAGGTCAAGCGGGCCAAGCCGAAGCAGAAGTCGGTGAAGAAGGGGCGGCTGGACTAGCGCTCCCGCGCGCCTGCCACTTTCCACAGCACAACCAGCGCACACGCCCACTGCAGCACATACATCGCGCTGCCCACCGTGTGCCACAAACGGAGGTTCTCCCGCGCCAGGATCCGCGGCGCGACGGCGAACTCGCCCAGGAGCGCCAGCAGCATGCCGCCCAGCACGAAGGCCAGCGCGCCGCCGGCCCAGTCGATCCGCGGCTCCTCGCCTTTGGCCCGCATCGACAGCAGCAGCACGACGCCGCAGCCGATCCCGACCCAGCTCTGGGCCGTGAACAGCCGCGCGGCCGTCTGGCCGGCCAGCGCCGGGGTGGGCAGGTTCGCGAAAAGAAGCGGCACGGTGATGAAGCCGATGGCCGTGAGGCTGCCCCACCACAGGGCCGCCGCCAGCACCGACAGCCGTTGGCGCCAGGCCATGCGCCGGTTCAGACGTAGTTGACGGCGACGATCTCGTAGCGCTTGAGGCCGCCGGGCGCCTGTACTTCGGCGGTGTCGCCCTCCTCCTTGCCGATCAGCGCGCGGGCGATCGGGCTGGAGATGTTGATGAGGCCGTGCTTCAGGTCGGCCTCGTCCTCGCCCACGATCTGGTACTTGACCGTGTCGCCGGAGTCTTCCTCCTCGAGTTCCACGGTGGCGCCGAACACCACCTTGCCGCCGGCGTCCACCTGCGCAGGGTCGATGATCTGTGCAGCGGCGAGCTTGCCCTCAAGCTCGCGGATGCGGCCCTCGATGAAGCCCTGGCGGTCCTTGGCTGCTTCGTACTCGGCGTTCTCGGAAAGGTCGCCCTGCGCGCGAGCCTCGGCGATGGCGTTGATCACCCAGGGCCGCTGTTTCGTCTTGAGTTCGTGCAGCTCGGCCTTGAGCTTCTCCGCGCCGCGTTTGGTGATGGGGATGGTGGCCATGTCTCTTCTTGCCTGTCTCAAATGAAAACCGCCGGACGTTGCCGGCCGGCGGTCTTTCTTCAGGACGATTATCGCATTGAACGGGCGCGGCCTGGCCCAGCCGCGAGTGCCCCATCAGTCGCGCCCGGCCTCCTCGATCTTCTTGGCGCACAGCTCGGGGTGCGTGAAGAGCGCCTCGTGGCTGCCGGGCGCCTCCGACAGCCGGAAGAGGCCCAGGCGCTCCGAGAGCCGGGGATGCCACGGCATCGAATGCGGCAGCGACACGTCCTGCTGGAAGTTGACGAAGGACTTGCCGATCTGCATGGCCGCCAGCTCGGTGCGCAGGGCCACCGGCTCGGTGAACGTGCGGTACGGATGGGGATTGAGCTTCGCGTAGCTGCTCTCGGCGAGCGCGAAGTCGGCGTCGTTGATGAAGACCTCGCGCCAGATCGGGAACGGCAGCATCACGGCATTCCGGTTGGCCGCGGCGATGCCGTCGAACAGCGCCTTGTAGTGCGGCGGGACCATGTCGTTCAGGCACTGCCCGTTGAGCGGCACGAAGCCGTTGACGTAGACCAGCCTGCGGATGCGTTGCGGCGCCCAGTCGGCGACCTGGCTGATCACCATGCCGCCGTAGCTGTGGCCCATCAGGCGCACGTTCTCCAGCTTCTCGCCCTCCAGGAAGTCGAGCAGCGAACGCGCGGCGTCGGCCAGCCCGATGGCGGCGCGGTCGTCGCCAGGCCGGTTGCCGGCCAGGGTCGGACAGTGGACGGTGTGGCCTCGGGAGCGCAGGTGCTTCGCGACGGGCTCCAGGAGCTCGCCGGTGTGCCAGGCGCCGTGGACGAGGACGTAGGTGTCGGCCATGAGGGTCTCCTCTTCGGAACCCGGCCATGCACGATGCACGGCCGGGCGTGGCGCAATCTACGCCGCCCGGCCGCTCCCCGCAATGCGACGAACCAGCCCCGGGCCGGGCGCCGCGTCAGGCGAGCTGCGCGTGCAGCTCCTGCGCCGAGTACACGTCCAGGTTGTCCATGTACTTCATGCCCTCCACCGCCGCTTCCGCGCCCGCGATGGTGGTGAAGGTGGTGACGCGGGCCAGCAGCGCGGAGGTGCGGATGGCGCGCGAGTCGGCGATGGCGTTGCGCCGCTCCTCGACCGTGTTGATCACCATGCAGATCTCGTTGTTCTTGATCATGTCCACCACGTGCGGGCGGCCCTCAGTGACCTTGTTGATGGTCTCGCAGGCGATGCCCGCCGCCGAGATCGCGGCCGCCGTGCCCTTGGTGGCGATCAGGTCGAAGCCCTGCGCCGCGAGCTGGCGCGCCACTTCCACCGCGCGCGGCTTGTCGCTGTTCTTCACCGTGAGGAACACCTTCTTCACCGGATCGGTCGGCCGCGGCAGCTTGGTGCCGGCGCCCAGCTGGCTCTTCACGAAAGCCTCGCCGAAGCTCCTGCCCACGCCCATCACCTCGCCGGTGGACTTCATCTCGGGGCCGAGGATGGTGTCCACGCCGGGGAACTTGACGAAGGGGAACACCGCTTCCTTCACGCTGAAGTAAGGCGGCGTCACTTCCTTGCGGATGCCCTGCGCTTCCAGCGACTGGCCGACCATGCAACGGGCCGCCACCTTGGCCAGCTGGATGCCGGTGGCCTTGCTGACGTAGGGCACGGTGCGGGAAGCACGCGGGTTGACCTCCAGAACGAAGATCACGTCCTCGCCGTCCTTCTCCTGGATGGCGAACTGCACGTTCATCAGGCCGACCACGTTCAGCGCCTTGGCCATGGCGGCCGTCTGGCGCTTGAGCTCATCCACGGTCGCCTTCGACAGCGAATAAGGCGGCAGCGAGCAGGCCGAGTCGCCCGAGTGCACGCCGGCCTGCTCGATGTGTTCCATGACGCCGCCGATGAAGGTGCGCTGGCCGTCCGACAGGCAGTCGACATCGCATTCGATCGCATCGTTCAGGAAGCGGTCCAGCAGCACCGGCGAGTCGTTCGACACCTTCACCGCCTCGCGCATGTAGCGCTCCAGGTCGCGCTGCTCGTGCACGATCTCCATCGCGCGGCCGCCCAGCACGTAGCTCGGGCGCACGACGAGCGGATAACCCAGCGCAGCCGCTTTTTCCAGCGCGTCCGCTTCGGTGCGGGCCGTGGCGTTGGGCGGCTGGCGCAGGCCGAGCTGGTTGAGCAGCTTCTGGAAGCGCTCGCGGTCCTCGGCCGCATCGATCATGTCGGGGCTGGTGCCGATGATGGGCACGCCTTCCGCCTCCAGGCCGAGTGCGAGCTTGAGCGGTGTCTGGCCGCCGTACTGCACGATGACGCCGGTGGGCTTTTCCTTGTCGACGATCTCCAGCACGTCTTCCAGCGTGAGCGGCTCGAAGTACAGCCGGTCGGACGTGTCGTAGTCGGTGGACACCGTCTCCGGGTTGCAGTTGACCATGATGGTCTCGTAGCCGTCCTCGCGCAGCGCGAGCGCCGCGTGCACGCAGCAGTAGTCGAACTCGATGCCCTGGCCGATGCGGTTGGGACCGCCGCCCAGCACCATGATCTTCTTCCTGCTGGTGGGCTGCGCCTCGCACTCGTCCTCGTACGTCGAGTACATGTAGGCGGTGTTGGTGGCGAACTCGGCCGCGCAGGTGTCGACCCGCTTGTAGACCGGTCGCACGCCCAGCTGCTTGCGGCGCTCGCGCACCGCCTTGTCGGTGGTCTTGAGCAGCTTGGCCAGGCGCCGGTCGGAGTAGCCCTTGCGCTTGAGCAGGCGAAGCTGGCGCTCGTCCAGCGATGCCAGCGCGCCCGCGCCCTTGTCGGCCGCGATCCGGTCCAGCTCGAGTTCGATCTTGATGATCTCCTCGATCTGCACCAGGAACCACTTGTCGATCTTCGTGAGTTCGTAGACCTCGTCCACGCTCCAGCCCGCGGCGAACGCGTCGCCGACGAACCAGATGCGCTCCGGGCCGGGCTCGCCCAGCTCCTTCTCCAGCACCTCGCGGTCCTGGGTCTTCTCGTTCATGCCGTCCACCCCGACTTCGAGGCCGCGCAGCGCCTTCTGGAACGACTCCTGGAAGGTGCGGCCCATGGCCATCACCTCGCCCACCGACTTCATCTGCGTCGTCAGGTGCGAATCGGCCATCGGGAACTTCTCGAACGCGAAGCGCGGGATCTTGGTCACGACGTAGTCGATCGACGGCTCGAAGCTCGCCGGCGTGGCGCCGCCGGTGATCTCGTTGCGCAGTTCGTCCAGCGTGTAGCCCACCGCCAGCTTGGCCGCGACCTTCGCGATCGGAAAACCGGTGGCCTTGGACGCCAGGGCGGACGAACGCGACACGCGCGGGTTCATCTCGATCACGATCATCCGCCCGTCCTTGGGGTTGATCGCAAACTGCACGTTGGAGCCGCCCGTGTCGACGCCGATCTCGCGCAGCACCGCGAGCGAGGCGTTGCGCATGATCTGGTATTCCTTGTCCGTCAGCGTCTGCGCCGGCGCGACCGTGATCGAGTCGCCCGTGTGCACGCCCATCGGGTCGAGGTTCTCGATGGAGCAGACGATGATGCAGTTGTCCGCCTTGTCGCGGACCACTTCCATCTCGAACTCCTTCCAGCCGAGCAGCGATTCCTCGATCAGCAGCTCGCTGGTGGGCGAAGCTTCCAGGCCGCGCTTGCAGATGACCTCGAATTCCTCGGGGTTGTAGGCGATGCCGCCGCCGGTGCCGCCCAGGGTGAAGCTGGGGCGGATCACGGTGGGAAAGCCGACGCTGCGCTGCACCGCCCAGGCCTCGTCCATCGAGTGCGCGATGCCCGACCGCGCCGAGCCGAGGCCGATCTTGGTCATCGCCTCCTTGAACTTCTGCCGGTCCTCGGCCTTGTCGATGGCATGCGGCGTGGCGCCGATCAATTCGACGCCGTGCCTGTCCAGCACGCCGTTGTGCCACAGGTCGAGCGCGCAGTTCAGCGCCGTCTGGCCGCCCATGGTGGGCAGGATCGCGTCGGGCTTTTCCTTGGCGATGATCTTCTCGACCGTCTGCCAGGTGATCGGCTCGATGTAGGTGACGTCGGCGGTGGCCGGGTCCGTCATGATCGTCGCCGGATTGCTGTTGATCAGGATGACCTTGAAGCCCTCCTCGCGCAGCGCCTTGCACGCCTGCACGCCCGAGTAGTCGAACTCGCAGGCCTGGCCGATGATGATCGGCCCCGCGCCGATGATGAGGATGCTCTTGATGTCTTGACGCTTGGGCATGGGTCGTTACTTCTTCTTCTGATCCATGAGGCCGGTGAACTTGTCGAACAGGTAGCCGATGTCGTGCGGGCCCGGTGATGCCTCTGGATGGCCTTGGAAGCAGAAGGCCGGCTTGTCCGTGCGCGCCAGCCCTTGCAGCGTGCCGTCGAAGAGCGACACGTGGGTGGCACGCAGATTGGAAGGCAGCGTCTTCTCGTCCACCGCGAAGCCATGGTTCTGGCTCGTGATCGACACGCGGCCGTTGTCCAGATCCTTCACGGGGTGGTTGGCGCCGTGGTGGCCGAACTTCATCTTGAAGGTCTTCGCGCCGGACGCAAGCGCCAGGATCTGGTGGCCCAGGCAGATGCCGAAGGTGGGATAGCCGTCCTCGACCAGCTCGCGCGTGGCCGCGATGGCGTAATCGCAGGGCTCCGGATCACCGGGGCCGTTGGAGAGGAACACGCCATCCGGCTTGAGCTTCTTCACTTCGGCGGCCGGCGTCGTTGCGGGCACGACGGTGACCTTGCAGCCCCGCTCGGCCAGCATCCGCAGGATGTTCTTCTTCACGCCGTAATCGAAAGCCACGACGTGGTACCTGGGCTTCTCCAGCCGGCCATAGCCGCTGCCGAGGTGCCACTCGGTCTGCTCCCAGCCGTAGGCCTTGTCGGCCGAGACCACCTTGGCCAGGTCCAGCCCGTTCATGGCCGGCGCCTTGCGCGCCTCGGCCACGGCGCGGTCGACCAGCTCGGGCGTGATCTCCTGCCCGGGCTGCAGCGCGAGGATGCAGCCGTTCTGCGCGCCCCTGGTGCGCAGCAGGCGCGTGAGCTTGCGGGTGTCGATGTCGGCGATGCCGACCGTCTTCTCGCGCTTGAGGTAGTCCGACAGCGTGAGGCTGGTGCGGAAGTTGGACGCGACCAGCGGCAGGTCGCGGATGATCAGGCCCGCCGCATGGACCTTGGACGCCTCGACGTCTTCTTCATTGACGCCGTAGTTGCCGATGTGCGGGTACGTCAGCGTGACGATCTGCCGCGCGTAGCTGGGGTCGGTGAGGATCTCCTGGTAGCCGGTGATGGCCGTGTTGAACACGACCTCGCCGGTGGTGGCGCCCGGAGCGCCGATCGAGGTACCAGGGAAGACCGTGCCGTCTGCGAGCGCCAGGAGGGCTGCGGGCTGGGCTCGCTGCTGGGACAAAAGCACTGGGTTCTCCGAAAGGGGTGTCGGTTACGCCCAAAACACAGCCGGAACGACGGTTCCGGCGTTGCTTTTGTTCGGGGGAGGAGCTTCGGCTGCGCTAGGCGTAACGGTTGCGGGAAAGCCTCCGATTATAACTTGGCGAGCGCGTTCGCCTCTGCAACGAGAAGCTATCGGGAGCGCGAAACCGCGCTGGCGTGGAGGCAGATCGCGGCTGCGGCCGCGACGTTCAGCGACTCCTCGCCGCCGGGCTGGCCGATGCGCACGCGCAGGCTCGCGCGGGCATCGACTTCCGCGCGGACGCCCTGCCCCTCGTGACCCAGCACCCACGCGCAGGGCCAGGGCAGGCGCGCCTGGTGCAACAGATCACCGCCATGCGAGCTGGTCGTGAGCAGCGGGACGGTCAGCGCATCGAGCAGGCCGGGATCGGCCGCGTCGAACAGCGACAGGCCGAAATGCGCGCCCATTCCTGCGCGGAGCACCTTGGGCGACCACAGCGCGGCCGAGCCCTTGAGCGCGACCACCTGCCGGAAGCCGAAAGCGGCGGCGCTGCGCAGGATCGAACCCACGTTGCCGGCGTCCTGCAGGCGGTCCAGCACCACGGTCGGGGCCTGCGGATCGAGCGCCGGCGCAGGCGGCACGGCAATGACGAAGCCCATGCGCGCGGGCGACTCGAGCGCGCTGATCGCGGCGAACAGCGGATCGGCGAGCACCAGCGTCTTCGCCGCGGGCAGGCGGTGCTCGGCGGGACAGAACTCGGCGTACACGGCCAGTTCGGGCTGCACGCCGCGCGCGAGCGCCGCACGGCAGAGATGATCGCCTTCGAGCCAGACGCGTCCCTGCTTGCGCCAGGCCGTGCTGTCCTGCGCCAGCAGGCGCAGCGCCTTGAACTGCGGGTTGGCTGCGGAGCGGACGACCGCGGGCGCGGTTTCGCTCACTGGACCGTGACGGTGACGCCGCCGCCCTCGGCCAGCGTCATCGTGGCGGCCACGGGGCTGAAGAAGCGCCGGTGGTGCGGGCAGGCGCCGTGCACGCGCAGCGCCTCCAGGTGCTCGGGCGTGCTGTAGCCCTTGTGCGAGGCGAAGCCGTATTGCGGGAACTCGTCGTGCAGCGTGGTGAGCAGCCGGTCGCGGTGCACCTTGGCCAGGATGGACGCCGCCGAGATCGCCTTGATCTTCGCGTCCCCGCCGACGATGGCCTCCGCCAGGACTTCGATGCGCGGCAGCGCGTTGCCGTCGACCAGCACCCGGGCCGGCTTGAGCCGCAACCCCTCGATCGCGCGCTTCATCGCGAGCATCGTCGCGTGGTAGATGTTGAGCGTGTCGATCTCTTCGACGCTGGCCTGCGCCACCGAACAGCACAGCGCCTTGTCCATGATCAGGTCGTAGAGGCGGTCGCGCTGCAGCGGCGTGAGCATCTTGGAATCGGCGAGGCCGCGGATGCGCTTGGCGTCGTCGAGGATGACGGCGGCGGCGACGACGGGTCCGGCCAACGGGCCGCGCCCGGCTTCGTCCACGCCGGCCTGCAGCCCGATCGGGTCCCAGGCCAGCCGGGCCTGCTCACCCTTGGATAGTCTTTTCGATCGCATCGGTCGCCAACGTTGCCGTGTCTCGCCGCAGCTGGTGGTGCAGCAGGGTGAACTTCTCCTGAACGGCCGCCATTCTTGCAGGAGCGTCGAGCCATTCCAAGAGGGCCTGCGCAAGCGCACGGGGGTTCGCGTCGTGCTGCAGCAACTCGGGCACCACAAAGTCCTCGGCGAGGATGTTGGGGAGGCCGACCCAGGGCTGCAGCTGCTGGCGCCGCATGATGTGCCAGCTGATCGCGTTCATGCGGTAGGCGATCACCATCGGCCGCTTGAACAGCGCCGCTTCGAGCGTGGCGGTGCCGCTGGCGATCAGCGTCAGGTCGCAGGCGGCGAGCACCGCGTGCGATTGGCCTTCGACGATGTGCAGGCCGTCGCGCAGGCCCGCGCGCCGCGCCGCGGTGTCGATCGCGCGGCGCAGGTTGGGCAGCGCGGGAACGACGAAGCGAATGCCGGGCCGCTGTCGCTGCACCAGCACGGCGGCGTCGAAGAAGGGGCGGGCCAGGTAGTGGACCTCGGACGCGCGGCTGCCCGGCAGGATGGCCAGCACTTCGCCTTCGGCGGGCAGGCCGAGCGACTGGCGTGCGGCGGCGCGATCGGGCTCGAGCGGGATCACGCCCGCGAGCGGATGGCCGACGTAGGTGGCGCGCACGCCGCTGCGCGCCAGCAGCTGCGGCTCGAACGGAAAGATGCACAGCACGTGGTCGCACGCGCGGCGGATCTTGGCGATGCGCTCCGGCCGCCAGGCCCAGATCGATGGACAGACGAAGTGCACCGTCTTCAGGCCGGCGGCGCGCAGGTCCGCTTCCAGGTCCAGGTTGAAGTCGGGCGCATCCACGCCGACGAACAGCCGCGGCGGCTCGCGCAGGAGGCGATCCTTCAGCTGGCGGCGGATGCCGACGATCTCGCGGTAATGCCGCAGCACCTCGACGTAGCCGCGCACCGCGAGCTTGTCGTGCGGCCACCAGGCTTCGAAGCCCTGCGCCGCCATGGTCGGCCCACCGATGCCCGCGGCGCGCAATGCGGGCCAGCGTCGGCGCAGCCCGCCCAGCAGCAGGCCCGCGAGCAGGTCGCCCGACGCTTCGCCGGCGACCATCGCGAACTGGGGGTGCCCGCCCTGCGCGTGCTGGGCGCCGTCGAGAGGGGATTCGACAGGCGCGGCCCGACCGGCCGCGGTCATCGCACGATGCCGCGCTGCGGCGACACGCCGGCCAGGAAGTCGGACATCAGGCGCACGTCGGGCTGCGCTTCGGGTGTGGCCGTGGCGAGCTGCTCGATGCGGGCGCGCGCGTCCTCGAGCGTGAGCCCGTCGCGGTACAGAGCCTTGTGCATGGCCTTGACCGCCGAGATGCGGCCCGCCGAGAAGCCGCGGCGGCGCAGCCCTTCGAAGTTCATCGACCGCGCCTGCGCGGGCTGGCCCTGGCTCATCACGAACGGCGGCTGGTCGGCGAACAGAAGCGAGCACATCGCCGTCATGCCGTGCGCGCCGATGCGCACGAACTGGTGCACCACGGTGAAGCCGCCCAGGATCACGAAGTCGCCCACCTCGACGTGCCCGGCCAGCTGCGAGTTGTTGGCGAAGATGGTGTTGTTGCCGACGACGCAGTCGTGCGCCAGGTGCACGTAGGCCATCAGCCAGTTGTCGTTGCCCACGCGGGTGACGCCGCCGCCGCCGGGCGAGCCGATGTTGAAGGTGCTGAACTCGCGGATCGTGTTGCGGTCGCCGATCACCAGTTCGCAGGGCTCGCCCGCGTACTTCTTGTCCTGCGGGATGCCGCCGAGCGACGCGAAGTGGAAGATGCGGTTGTCCTGGCCGATCGTGGTGCGGCCCTCGATCACCGCGTGCGCGCCCACCGTCGTGCGGGCGCCGATCTTCACTTCCGGCCCGATCACCGAATACGGCCCGATGCTGGCTGTGCCGTCGATCTCGGCCTTGGGGTCGACGATGGCCGTCGGGTGGATGGGCATGCCTATGCGGACCTCCGACGGGCCGCCCCTAGGAGGTCCAGCCCCCTCGGGGGGCAGTGCAGCGGCGCAGCCGCAAACGTGGGGGCCGTCATACTTTCCTCATCGTGCACATCAGCTCGGCTTCGCAGGCGATCTCCTCGCCGACCCGGGTGACGCCCTTGAACTTGTAGATGCCGGCCTTGGCCCGCTCCAGGGTGACGTCCATCACCAGCTGGTCGCCGGGCTCGACCGGCCGCTTGAAGCGCGCACCGTCGATGCCGGCGAAGTAGTAGACCGTCTTGTCGTCGGGCGTGACGCCTTGGGTGGCGAACGACAGCAGCGCGGCCGCCTGCGCCATCGCCTCCAGCATCAGCACGCCCGGCATGACCGGCCGGTGCGGAAAGTGGCCGGTGAAGAACGGCTCGTTGATGGTCACGTTCTTGATCGCGCGGATGCTCTTGCCCAGCTGGATGTCGAGCACCCGGTCCACCAGCAGGATGGGATAGCGGTGCGGCAGCTGCTTGAGGATCTGGTGGATGTCTAACGTAGTCATTTCTTCTCTAAAGCGCGGACGCGGTCGCGCAGCGAGTGGAGCTGCTTCAGCGACGCCGCGTTCTTCTCCCAGGCGGAATTCTCGTCGATGGGGAACACGCCGGTGTAGTGGCCGGGCTTGAGGATGGAGCGCATCACGAGCGTGAACGCCGAGATGTGGACGTGGTCCGCGATGGTCAGGTGGCCTACGATGCCCGCGCTGCCACCGACCGTGCAGTACGCGCCGATATTGGCGCTGCCCGCGATGCCCGCGCAGCCCGCGATGGCGGTGTGCCGGCCGATGCGCACGTTGTGGCCGACCTGGATCAGGTTGTCGAGCTTGACGCCGTCTTCGATGACCGTGTCCGCGAGCGCGCCGCGGTCGATGCAGGTGTTGGCGCCGATCTCGACGTCGTTGCCGATGCGCACGGCGCCGAGTTGCTCGATCTTTTCCCACTCGCCCTCGCGCGGCGCGAAACCGAATCCGTCGGCGCCGATCACCACGCCGGGGTGCAGGATGCAGCGATCGCCGATCACGCAGTCCTCGCCCACGTTGACGCTGGACTTGAGCACCGTGCCCGCGCCGATGCGCGCGCCCCGCTCCACCACGCAGAGCGGCCCGATGCGCGCGGTGGGATCGACCACCGCCTCCGGGTCCACGACGGCGCTCGGATGCACGGCCGGTGCGGCGGCGCTCGGTCGCCGCGATTTCCACAGCTGCGTCAGGCGGGCGAAGTAGAGATAGGGATCGTCGGCGACGATGGCCGCCCCCCGCGCGAGCGCGGCGTCGCGCATGGCGGGCGAGACGATCACGCAGCCGGCGCGCGAGGCCGCCAGCTGCGACTGGTACTTGGGGTTGCTGAGGAAGCTCAGCTGGCCGGGGCCGGCCGATTCGAGCGGCGCCAGGCCGTCGATGGCCAGGCTGCGGTCGCCATGCAATTGCCCGCCGAGCGAGTCCACGATGTCGCCCAGACGGAGCTGCACGAGGGCCTCACCTGGCGTTGTTGAGCGCCTTGATCACCTTCTCGGTGATGTCGTGCTTCGGGTTGATGTAGACCGCTTCCTGCAGGATCAGGTCGTACTTCTCCTGCTCGGCGACCTGGCGCACCACGCGGTTGGCGCGCTCGAGGACCTGCTGCAGCTCCTCGTTCTTGCGCGCCTGCATGTCCTCCTGGATCTCGCGCCGCTTGCGCTGGAACTCGCGGTCCTGGTCGATCAGCTGCTTCTGGCGCTGCTGGCGCTGGCTCTCGGAGAGCGTGGGCGCCTCGCGCTCGTAGCGCTCGGACTGCGACTTCAGCGCGGCGCCCATGTCGTTCAGTTCCTTCTCGCGGCGCGAGAACTCCTGCTCCAGCTTGGCCTGGGCGGCCTTGGCCGCGCCGGCCTCGCGCAGGATGCGATCGAGGCTGACGAAGCCCACGCGGAATTCCTGCGCCATTGCGGGCACGGCGAACGCCATGGCGGCCACGAGGGCCCACAGCGAGGGAAGCTTCAGATACTTCATCAGAAGGCTGTACCGATCTGGAATTGGAGTCGCTGGATTCTATCGCCAGCGAACTTGCGGACGGGCTGGGCGATCGCGAGGCGCAGCGGGCCGATCGGCGACAGCCATGAGACGCCGACGCCGGCGGAGGCGCGCAGCTGGCCGAAGTCGACCCGCTCGTCGTCGCCGTACACGTTGCCCACGTCGACGAAGCCGAAGAGGCGCAGCGACCGGTCGTTGCCCGCGCCGGGGAACGGCGTGAACAGTTCGCCGTTCAGCGTGATCTTGCGCGTGCCGCCGATGCTGGCGCCGGTGACGTCGCGCGGGCCCAGCGTGCCCTGCTCGAAGCCGCGCACCGAGCCCAGGCCGCCGGAGTAGAAGTTCTTGAAGACCGGGTAGATGCGGTCGCCGATCGCCTTGCCCAGGCCCAGCTCGCCGTTGAAGGCGATGGTGAACTGCTTGTTCAGCGGGATGTACTGCTGGTACTGGTAGTTCGCGCGCACGTAGCGGCCGTCGCCGAAGAAGCTCGCCTCGCCGGCGACGCGCTGCAGGCGGCCCTTCGTGGGCGCGATGGCGCTGTCGCGGTCGTCGCGGGTCCAGCCCACCGTGAACGGGAAGTTGTAGCTGGTGAAGCCCGCCTGGTCGGCGAAGGCCAGGTAAGCGGCCGGGATGTTGGTGCCGGGGCGGATCTCCGTGCGCTCCAGGCCGGCGCCGAAGTAGACCGTGTCGAACTCGCTGAACGGCACCCCGAACCGCAGCGCGGCGCCGGTCGTGGCCAGCGAGTAGTTGCCGCCCTGCTCCTCGTACGGCCGCGAGTTGCGGTGGTAGACGTCCACCGCGCGCGAGATGCCGTCCTCGGTGAAGTACGGGTCCACCGAGGTCAAGGCGACGCTGCGGTTGTACTTGCTGGTGTTCAGTTCGGCGCTGAGGTACTGGCCCGTGCCGAACGCGTTTTCCTGCCGGATGGAGAAACCCAGGCCCAGCCGCTCGGCGCTGGAGAAGCCGGCCGACAGCTGCAGGCTGCCGGTGGGCTTTTCGACCACGGTGACGTTCAGGTCGACCTGGTCGGGCGCGCCGGGCACGTCGACCGTCTCGATGTTGATGTCGCGGAAGAAGCCCAGCCGGTCGATGCGGTCGCGCGAGAGGCGGATCTTGTCGCCGTCGTACCAGCTCGATTCGAACTGGCGGAACTCGCGGCGGACCACTTCGTCGCGAGTGCGGTTGTTGCCGGCGATGTTGACGCGGCGCACGTAGGCGCGGCGCGACGGGTCGGCCACGAGGGTGAAGGCCACCAGGTTGCGAGTGCGGTCGATCTCGGGTCGGGCCTCGACGTTGGCGAAGGCGTAGCCGAAGCTGCCGAAATATTCGGTGAATGCCTTGGTGGTCTCGGCCACCTCGTCGGCGTTGTAAGGCTCGCCGGCGCGGATGCGCACCAGGCTCTTGAACTCTTCTTCCTTGCCGAGGAAGTTGCCTTCCAGCTTCACCCCGCTGACCACGAAGCGCTCGCCCTCGGTGATGTTCACCGTGATGCTGATGTCCTGCTTGTTCGGCGAGATGGCGACCTGGGTGGAGTCGATCGTGAACTCGAGGAAGCCGCGGCTCAGGTAGTAGGAGCGCAGTGTCTCGAGGTCGGCATTGAGCTTGGCGCGCGAGTAGCGGTCGGACTTGGTGTACCACGACAGCCAGCCGCCGGTGTCCAGGTCGAACAGGCCCTTGAGCGTGCCCTCGTTGAAAGCGCGGTTGCCGACGATGCGGATGTCGCGGATGCGCGCCGGCTCGCCTTCGGTGACGGTGAAGGTGAGGTTGACCCGGTTGCGCTCGATCGGCGTGACGGTGGTGACCACCTCGGCGCCGTACAGGCTTCGGTTGATGTACTGGCGGCGCAGCTCCTGCTCCGCGCGGTCGGCCAGCGCCTGGTCGTACGGCCGGCCCTCCGTGAGGCCGATCTCGCGCAGCGCCTTGCGCAGCGCTTCCTTGTCGAACTCGCGCGTGCCGGCGAAGTCGACTTCGGCGACGGTGGGACGCTCTTCGACGATGACCACCAGCACGTCGCCGGCGACTTCGAGTCGCACGTCCTTGAACAGGCCCAGCCCGAACAGCGCGCGGATGGCGGCGGAGCCCTTCTCGTCGTTGTACTGGTCGCCGACCCGGAACGGCAGCGAGGCGAAGACGGTGCCGGGTTCGACGCGCTGCAGGCCCTCGACCCGGATGTCGCGGACGGTGAAGGGATCCACGGCCCACGCGTTCACCGCAAACGCGGCGGCGACCATGCCCGAGACGGTGCGCGCGCGAATGCGCCTGAGATGCTTCTTCATCGAATCCTGGGGGTGGCCCCGCCGTCTTCGGGGCTGGCGCGGCGAGCCGTGTTCTTGTATCAACCGAAGAGACGCGTGACGTCGTTGAACAGCGCGATGGTCATCATGACCAGAAGCACCGCCACCCCGCCCCGCTGCAGCCTCTCCATCCACGCGTCCGGGACGCTGCGCCCCGTGACCGCCTCCCAAAGATAATACATCAGGTGACCTCCGTCCAAGACAGGCAGCGGAAGAAGGTTCAGCACCCCCAGGCTCACGCTGATCATGGCCAGGAACATCACGTACTGCAGCAGCCCCATGCTCGCGGACTTGCCCGCGTAGTCGGCGATCGTGAGCGGCCCGCTCAGGTTCTTCAGCGAGGCCTCGCCGATGACCATGCGACCGAGCATGCGCACCGTGAGCAGCGACACCTCCCAGGTCTTCACCGCCCCGCGCCACAGGCCGTCGATCGGCCCGTAGCGCACTTCCACCATCTGCGGGGGCGCGCCCACGTAGGCGCCGATGCGGCCGACGGACTGGCCCGCGTCCTGCGCGACATCGGGCGTCACTTCGAGTTCGACCACGCGGCCATCGCGTTCCACGCGCCAGGTGGAGGCGACCGGCTGGCCGTTGCGAACCTGCCCCCGGATCCATTCGCGCAGTTGCTGGCCATCCACCACGTCGGTGCTGCCGACGCGCAGCACCCTGTCGTCCTTGCGAAGCCCGGCACGCTGCGCCGCGCCGCCCTGAACCAGTTCGCCCAGCACGGGCTGCGTGAGCGGGCCCAGCAGCCCGATGCGGCGGAACAGCTGCGGATCGGCGTCGGGCGATTCGATGCGGCTCAGGGGCAGCAGCACCTCGCGCTGCTGGCGGCCGTCGGTGACCGTCAGCCGCAGGTCCATCGCGTCGAGCGCGCCGCGCGTGAGCAGCCAGCGCACCTGCTCGAACGATTCCAGGGGCTCCTGCGCTTCGCCTTCGAAGCCCGCGGCGGTGACCGTCTCGCCGCCGCGCAACCCGGCCTGCTGCGCCAGCGATCCCGCGACGGGCGCGGCCAGCACGGCCCGCGGCTCCTGCACGCCCCACCAGTTGACGCCGGCGTACAGCAGCACGGCCAGCAGCAGGTTGGCCACCGGCCCGGCGGCGACGATGAGCGCACGCGAACGCAGCGGCTGGGTGTTGAAGGCGAGATGCCGCTCTTCGCGGGCGACCGGCGCCTCGCGCTCGTCGAGCATCTTCACGTAGCCGCCCAGCGGGAAGGCGGCGATCACGAACTCCGTGTCCTGGTTGGGCCGCTGGCGCCTCGGCTTCCAGCGGTACAGCGTCTTGCCGAAGCCGACCGAGAAGCGCAGCACCTTCACGCCGCAGGCGACCGCGACGCGGTAGTGGCCCCATTCATGCACAGCCACCAGGAGACCGAGCGCGATGACGAAGGCGACGACGGTGGTCAGCATGAAGGTCCCCGGCTCAGGTTCAGGCGGCGATCGCTGCGCGGGCGGCCTGCCTCGCCCGCGCGTCCAGCGCCAGCAGGTCCGCCAGCGCCTCAGGCTTGGAGGGCACGACCCGCTCCAAAGTTGCAAGGTTCACGGAATGGATCTGGTCGAAGCGGATGCGGCGGTCCAGGAAGGCGGCCACCGCCTCCTCGTTGGCCGCATTCAGCACCGCGGTCGTGCCGGCGGGCGCCTGCAGCGCATCCCACGCCAACTGCAGGCCGGGGAAACGCTCGCGGTGGCCGTGGCTGTCCAGCGATTCGAATGTCATGTCCGCGAGGGCCGTGAAGTCCAGCGGCTCGGCGCCGGACGCGATGCGGTCCGGCCAGGCCAGGCCGTAGGCGATGGGCACGCGCATGTCGGGCGTGCCCAGCTGGGCCACCACGGAGTGGTCGCGGTACTGCACCATCGAATGGATCACGCTCTGGGGATGGATCACCACCTCCAGCCGCCGCGGCGGAAGGCCGAACAGGTAGCGCGCCTCGATCACTTCCAGCGCCTTGTTCATCATGGTCGCCGAGTCGACCGAGATCTTGCGGCCCATCACCCAGTTGGGATGGGCGCAGGCCTCCTCGGGCGTGACGTCGCGCAGCGTCTGCGGCGCGCGCGTGCGGAACGGTCCGCCGGAAGCAGTGAGGATGATCTTGTCGACCCGCGCATCCCAGGTGGATGCATCCTCCGGCAGCGACTGGAAGATCGCCGAGTGCTCGCTGTCGATCGGCAGCAGCGTCGCCCCGCCCTGCTTCACCGCGTTCATGAACAGCTCGCCGCCGACGACCAGTGCTTCCTTGTTGGCCAGCAGCAGCCGCTTGCCGGCGCGCGCGGCGGCCAGGCAGGACGCCAGGCCCGCGGCGCCGACGATGGAAGCCATCACCGTGTCGACGTCCTCGCGCACCACCAGTTGCTCGAGCGCGGCATCGCCCGCGAGCACCTTCACCGGCAGCCGCTCGGACTCGACCCGCGAAGCCAGTTCGCGCGCGGCCGCGTCGTCGGCCATCACGGCGAAGCGCGGACGAAAGCGCGCGCACTGCTCCAGCAGCGGCTCCACGCGCGAGCCCGCACTGAGTGCAAAGACCTCGTAGCGCTGCGGATGCCGCGCGATGACGTCGAGCGTGTTCGCGCCCACCGAGCCGGTGGAGCCGAGGATGGCGATGCGCTGCCGGTTCATCGGGAAGAAAGCGTCGCCAGCATCATCGCCAGCGGAAGCGTGGGCAGCAAGGCGTCGACACGGTCGAGCACGCCACCGTGGCCCGGCAGCAGGCTGCTGGAATCCTTGGCGCCGGCGCTGCGCTTGACCAGCGATTCGGCCAGGTCGCCCACGACGCTCATCGCGGTGAGGAACACGGCCCCGAGGACCACCAGCCACCAGCCGGTGGCGGCCAGCCGCGAGTAGAGACTGGGCACCTGCGCCTGCCAGTGCATGTCCGCCGCCACCCAGGCGAAGGCCAGCACCAGCACGCCCAGCATGCCGCCCCACACGCCTTCCCAGCTCTTGCCGGGACTGATGGAAGGAGCGAGGCGCTGGCGCGTGAACTTCAGTCCGAAGGTGCGGCCCGCGAAATAGGCCGCGATGTCGGCCACCCACACCAGCAGCAGCACGGACAGCAGGAAGTTGATGCCGGCCACACGCGCCTGCGCCACGGCCACCCACGCCAGCCACAGCGCGATCAGGCCGCCGGTCAGCCGCACCGCGCGCGGGATGCGAGGCCATCCTGCGACCGATCCGCGCAGCAGCACGGCGCCCGCCAGCACCCACGCCGCGCCGGCGAGGGTCCACAGCAGCGGCATCGGGCGCTGCAGCCAGCCGGCGCCCCAGGCCGCGGCGCACAGCGCGACGCACAGGAGGCCGAGCGACACGGCGGCGGCCTCGCTGCAGCCATTGAGGCGCCCGAACTCCCAGGCGGAAGCGGCGATCAGCAGCAGCGTGACGGCGGCGAACGGGAACGGCGAAGGCCAGAACAGCGCCGGCAGCAGGATGGCCAGCAGGACGACGGCCGTGATGACGCGCTGCTTGAGCATGGGGCTCAGGCCGCCTTCTTGGCCACCGGCTCCTGGATCTGCTGCGAGGTGCGGCCGAAGCGCCTTTCGCGCCGCGCGTAGTCGGCGATGGCCTCGTCCAGCGCGGCCTCGTCGAAGTCGGGCCAGAGCTTGTCGCTGAAGTACAGCTCGGAATAGGCGGCCTGCCAGAGCAGGAAGTTGCTGATGCGCTGCTCGCCGCCGGTGCGGATCAGCAGGTCGGGGTCTCGCACGTGGGCCAGGCCCATGGCGGCGTCGAGCGACTGCTCGGTGATCGGCTCGCCGCGTTCGACCAGGCGCGCCGCGGCCTGGGCGATGTCCCAGCGGCCGCCGTAGTTGAAGCAGACGTTGAAGACCAGGCGGGTGTTGCCCGCCGTCGCCGCTTCGGCCTGCAGCAGTCCCGCGCGCACCTTCTCGGAGAGCGCCGAGCGGTCGCCGACGAAATGGATGCGGACGCCCTCGGCCTTCAGGTGCGGCACTTCGCGCGTGAGCGCCACGGCCAGCAGTTCCATCAGGCCGGAGACTTCCTCGGGCGGCCGGTTCCAGTTCTCCGAGGAGAACGCGAACACGGTCAGGACCTTGACGCCGCGCTCGCCGCAATGGCGCACGCAGTGCCGCAGGGCGTCGACGCCCTTCTTGTGGCCGGCCACGCGGGGCAGGTAGCGCCGCGTGGCCCAGCGGCCGTTGCCATCCATGACGATGGCGATGTGGTGGGGAACGCTCACTTGTGTCGCAGGTTGAGGATTGGCGCCCGAAGCAAGGCCGCTCAGACCGCCATGATCTCGTGTTCCTTGGCCTCGACCATCTTGTCGATCTCGGTGACGTGGCGGTCGGTCACCTTCTGGATCTCGGCCTCGGCGCGCTTCTGCTCGTCCTCGGAGGCGTGCTTGTCCTTGACCAGCTTCTTGACCGCCTCGTTGGCGTCGCGGCGCAGGTTGCGCACCGCGATCTTGGCGGCCTCGCCCTCGTGGCGAACCAGCTTGGTCATCTCCTTGCGGCGCTCCTCGCTCATGGGCGGCATCGGCACGCGGATCAGGTCGCCCATGGAAGCCGGGTTCAGGCCCAGGTCGCTCTCGCGGATGGCCTTCTCGATCTTGGCGCCCATGCCCTTCTCCCAGGGCTGCACGCTGATCGTGCGGGCGTCCAGCAGCGAGACGTTGGCCACCTGGCTGATCGGAACCGAAGAGCCGTAGTAGTCGACGTGCACCGTGTCGAGGAGGCCGGGGTTGGCGCGGCCGGTGCGGATCTTGGTGAGGTTGGTCTTGAACGAGGCGATGGACTGGTCCATCTTCGTCTCGGCGGATTTCCGGATCTCGGCGATCGTCGTGGCCATGGGGATCTCCTTCCTCTTGCTCTCTCAGGCGTACACCAGCGTTCCCTCGTCCTCGCCCATCACCACGCGCTTGAGCGCGCCGTGCTTGACGATGGAGAAGACCTTGATCGGCAGCTTCTGGTCGCGGCACAGCGCGAACGCGGTGGCATCCATGATGCCCAGGTTCTGCGCCATGGCGTCGTCGAACGTGATCTTGCTGTAGCGCGTGGCCGACGGGTCCTTCTTCGGGTCGGCGGAGTAGACGCCATCGACCTTGGTGGCCTTGAGCACCAGCTCCGCGCCGATCTCGGCGCCGCGCAGCGCGGCCGCCGTGTCGGTGGTGAAGAACGGGTTGCCGGTGCCGGCGGCGAAGATCACCACCTTGCCTTCCTCGAGGTACTGCAGCGCCTTGGGCCGCACGTAGGGCTCGACCACCTGCTCGATGGCGATGGCCGACATCACGCGGGCCACCAGGCCCTGCTTGTTCATGGTGTCGGCCAGCGCCAGCGCGTTCATCACGGTGGCGAGCATGCCCATGTAGTCGGCGGTCGCGCGGTCCATCCCGACCGAGCCGCCCGCCACGCCGCGGAAGATGTTGCCGCCGCCGATGACCACCGCGACCTGCACGCCGCTGTTCACCACGCCGGCGATCTCTTCCACCATGCGCACGATGGTGGAGCGGTTGATGCCGAACGGGTCGTCCCCCATCAGCGCCTCTCCGGACAGCTTGAGCAGGATGCGCTTGTGCGCGGGAGAAGCAGGCATGGGACGAAGCTCCAGGTGTGCAGTGAACGAGTTTACCGGCGCGGACCTCGCGGCGGGGCCGCCGCGAGGCTCACGCGATCAGCCGCCCTTGGCGGCGGCGACCTGGGCGGCGACTTCGGCGGCGAAGTCGTCGACCTTCTTCTCGATGCCCTCGCCCACCACGTACAGGGTGAAGCCCTTCACCGCGGTGTTGGCGGCCTTGAGCATCTGGCCGACCGTCTGCTTGTCGTTCTTCACGAAGGGCTGGTCGAAGAGTGAGACCTCCTTGAGGTACTTCTGCACGCCGCCTTCGATGCGCTTGTTGACGATCTCGTCCGACTGGACCGGCTTGCCGGCGGCCTCGGCGGCCTTGCGGTCTTCCGCGGCCTTGCCCATGGCGACGCTGCGCTCCTTCTCGATGAGCTCCTTCGGCACGTCGGCGCTGGTCAGCGCGACCGGCTTCATGGCCGCCACGTGCATGGCCACGTCCTTGGCCGCCGCGTCGTCGCCCTGGTACTCCACGACCACGCCGATGCGGGTGCCGTGCAGGTAGCTGGCCAGCTTGTTGTCGCCGGCGAAGCGCTTGAATCGGCGGAAGCCCATGTTCTCGCCGATCTTGCCCACCAGGCCCTTGCGCACGTCTTCCAGCGTGGGGCCGAAGCCGTCCTGGCTGTAGGGCAGCGCGCCCAGCGCGGCCACGTCGGCCGGGTTTTTCTTCGCGACGAGCTCCGCCGCGGCCCTGGCCATGGCGATGAAGCTCTCGTTCTTGGTGACGAAGTCGGTCTCGCAGTTGACCTCGAGCAGGGCGCCGGTGCTGCCCTGGATGCTCGCGGCCACCACGCCTTCGGCGGTGATGCGCGCGGCGGCCTTGCCTGCCTTGTTGCCCAGCTTGACGCGCAGGATCTCCTCGGCCTTATCCATGTTGCCCTCGGCCTCGGTGAGCGCCTTCTTGCATTCCATCATCGGGGCGTCGGTCTTGGCGCGCAGTTCGGCGACCATGCTTGCGGTGATTGCTGCCATTTGGGTTCCTTCAGTGATTCGGACGGTAAAAAGGGGCCCTAGAGCCCCTTCCTGGAAGCGGGGGTCGCGCGCTCAGGCGCCGGCGCCTTCTTCGACTTCGACGAACTCGTCGCCGCCTTCGGAGACGGCGCGCACCACGTCGTTGACGGCGCTGGAGCGGCCCTCGAGCACGGCGTCGGCGATGCCGCGGGCGTACAGCGTCACGGCCTTGGCCGAGTCGTCATTGCCGGGGATCACGTAGTCGATGCCCTCGGGCGAGTGGTTGGAGTCGACCACGCCCACCAGCGGGATGCCCAGCTTCTTGGCCTCGGACACCGCGATCTTGTGGAAGCCCACGTCGATCACGAAGATGGCGTCGGGCAGGCTGTTCATGTCCTGGATGCCGCCGATGTCCTTCTCGAGCTTTTCCATCTCGCGCTGGAACATCAGCTGTTCCTTCTTGCTCATGGACTCGAGGCCGGCTTCCTGCTGGGCCTTCATGTCCTTCAGGCGCTTGATCGAGGTCTTGACCGTCTTGAAGTTGGTCAGCATGCCGCCCAGCCAGCGCTGGTCGACGAAGGGCACGCCGGCGCGGCGGGCCTCGGCGGAGACGATGTCGCGGGCCTGGCGCTTGGTGCCCACCATCAGGATGGTGCCGCGGTTGGCGGAGAGCTGCTTCACGAACTTCGTCGCGTCCTGGAACATCGGCAGCGACTTTTCCAGGTTGATGATGTGGATCTTGTTGCGCGAGCCGAAGATGTAGGGAGCCATCTTCGGGTTCCAGAAGCGCGTCTGGTGGCCGAAATGGACACCGGCTTCCAGCATCTGTCGCATGGTGATGGACATGGGAGTTTTCCTGAGGTTGGGTCTAAAATCCGCCCCGCAATCGCGACTGGCCTCAAGCCGCCGCGACACCTGGTAGGAACGGATTCGCGTTTTGCCTTGCTGTCGCGCGAGAGGCGCACCATGCGCCACCGGCCAGCAAAACCGCGAGATTCTAACACAGGCCCCCGACGTTTCTCCTCTCATGCAGGACCTCATCGCCACCCGCGAGCAGCTCGGGCGCGGCCACGCCGACGCCGCAGAAGAGTTCCAGCGCGCGCTGGCCACCGCCCAGTCGCCCGCCTGCGACAAGGCCTTCCTCCAACTGTTTCCGCAAGACGCGCGCGCGGCCTCCGCGGCGGCCGCCCGCCTGCCGCTGGCGGGGCTGCCGGTCTCCGTCAAGGACCTGTTCGACATCGAAGGCCAGGTCACGGCCGCCGGCTCACGCGTGCTGGCCGATGCGCCGCCCGCGGTTGCCGACAGTCCCGCGGTGGCTCGGCTGAGGGCCGCGGGCGCCAGCCTCATCGGGCGGACCAACATGACGGAGTTCGCCTTCTCGGGCGTGGGCGTCAACCCGCACCACGGCACGCCGGCCAACCCGGCGGACCCGGCCACGCCGCGCATTCCGGGCGGCTCGTCGTCGGGCGCGGCCGTGTCGGTCGCCACCGGCGCGGCGTTCATCGGCCTGGGCTCGGACACCGGCGGCTCCATCCGCATCCCCGCCGCGCTGTGCGGCATCGTCGGCTTCAAGAACACGGCCCGGCTCACGCCGCTGCAAGGCGCACTGCCGTTGTCGACCACGCTCGACACCATCTGCGCCATGACGCGCTCGGTGCGCGACGCAGTGCTGGCGCACGAAGTCCTCGCCGCTCGCCGGGTCGCGCTGGAGCATCGGCCGCTTTCCGCTCGCCGTTTCGCCGTAGCACGCACCTCGATGCTCGACGGACTGGACTTGGCCGTCGCGCAGGGGTTCGAGGCAGCGCTGCGCACGCTGCGCGACGCCGGCGCGCGCATCGAGGAGATCGCGCTCGACGAGATCCGCGATCTTGGCGCGATCCAGTCCACTGGCGGCTTCACGGCGGCCGAGAGCTATGCCTGGCATCGCCAGCTGCTCGATCGCAAGGGCGACGGCTACGACCCGCGCGTGCGTGTGCGCATCGAGCGCGGCGCCAGCATGAAGGCCTGGGAGTACGTCGACCTCGTGCGCGCCCGCGCCGACTGGATCGCGCGTGTCGAGACGGCGCTGGCCGGCTTCGACGCCGTGCTCTCGCCCACGGTGCCCATGGTTGCTCCCGCCATCGATCAGGTCGCGCCCGGCGCCGAGCGCGACGAGGCCTTCTTCCGCGTCAACGCCCTGCTGCTGCGCAACACCAGCGTGGTCAACATGCTCGACGGCTGCGCGCTCTCGCTGCCCTGCCATGTCCCGGGCACCCTCCCCGTCGGGCTGATGCTGTGGCACGGCGCGATGCGCGACGACGCGGTGCTCGACGCCGGCCTGGCCGTCGAAGCGGCGCTGGCCGCGCGGCACTCCTGACAGGCCACCGGCAGGGAGCGCATCCGCTTGAAAATCGCCGTCATCGGCGCCGGCATCGTCGGCGTCACCACCGCGTATGAACTGGCCGCCGACGGCCACCAGGTCACCGTGTTCGAACGCCGGGGCGCCGTGGCCGAAGAAACCAGCTTCGCCAACGCCGGCGTCGTGGCGCCCGGCTACGTCACGCCCTGGGCCGCGCCCGGCATGCCGGCCAAGGTGCTGCGCCACCTTTTCAGCCGGCACGCGCCGGTCAAGCTCTCGCTGCCGCTCACCATGGCCGAACTCGGGTGGATGTGGCAGTGGTGGCGCGCCTGCAAGCTCGACGTCTACATGGCCAACCGCGCCCGGCTGCAGCGGCTGGCCTTCTACAGCCGCGAACGCATGCACTGGCTGGTCGATTCGCTGCAGCTGGAATACGACCGCAGCCCGGGCTACCTGGTGCTGCTGCGCTCCGAGAAGGACCAGCGCATGGTGCAGCCCGGCCTGCAGGTGCTGCGCGAGGCCGGCGTGAGCTTCCACGAGATCGATGCGGAGACGGCGCGCGCGGTCGAGCCGGCGCTCAATCCCGACACGCCCTTCGTGGGCGCGGTGCACCTGCCCGAGGACGAGGCCGGCAACTGCCGGCAGTTCGCGCTGCTGCTCAAGGACGCGGCCCGCACCGCCGGGGCGAAGTTCAACTTCAACACGAAGGTGATGCCGCTGGACCCGGCCGCGCCGGCCAGACTCACGGTGCAGCAGGGCGAGGACCCGCCCGTGCAGATCGCCTTCCAGGCGGTGGTCGTGTGCGGCGGACTGGAGTCGGCGGCGCTGCTCAGGCCGCTCGGGCTGGACATGCCGATGGCCCCCGTCTACGGCTATTCGATCAGCGCTCCGCTGCGCGAGGCGCTCAATGCCCCGCGCAGCGCGCTGATGGACGAGCGCTACAAGGTCGCGATCACCCGCCTGGGCCAGCGGGTTCGAGTAGCCGGCAGCGCCGAGCTCGGCGGCCGCCTGCAGCGCCGCAGCCCGGCCGCGCTGCAGACGCTCTACAAGGTGCTGCACGACTGGTTTCCCGGGGCGGCGCAGCTGTCCAACACCGGCGCGGCAGTGCAGGAGTGGAAAGGCGCGCGGCCGATGCTGCCCGACGGGCCGCCCGTCCTCGGCGCCTCCGGCATCCCCGGCGTGTGGCTCAACCTCGGGCACGGTTCGAGCGGCTGGGCGCTGGCCTGCGGCAGCGCTCGCGTGGTGGCCGACCTGATGTCGGGCCACGATCCGCTGCTGGACATCGAAGGCCTGGGCATCGAGCGGCTGACCGGCTGAGCCGGCGCGCGGCGCGGCGCACAATCCGCGCCATGCTCCAGGTCACCGCGGACCGTCCCTGGCCCCTGTTCGACGTCGCGCGCACGCGCGAGATCGAGCGTGAGGCCGCCGCGGCCCTGCCATCGCACACGCTGATGCAGCGCGCGGGCCTGGCGACGGCGCGGCTGGCCCTGGCCGTCGCGCCGCACGCGAACACCGTCTGGGTCGCCTGTGGCCCTGGCAACAACGGCGGGGACGGATTCGAGGCAGCCGCGCATCTGCGCCAATGGGGCAAGTCGGTGGTGCTCACGCTGGCGGGCGATCCCGCACGGCTTCCGCCGGACGCGGCTGCGGCTTGGCGCAAGTGCCAGGCCGCGGGCCTCGCGGCTTCCGCAGAACCGCCGGCGACGTGGGACGTGTGCATCGACGCGCTGCTCGGCATCGGCAATGTGCGGGCGCTGCAAGGCGAACTGGCGCAGCTCGTGCAGACGATCAACGCAGGCCCGGGGACGGTGCTCGCGGTCGATGTGCCCAGCGGACTGGCGGCCGACTCCGGGACGGGCGAGTCGGCCCGCGCGACGCACACGCTCAGCCTGCTCACGCTGAAGCCGGGACTGTTCACCGCGTCCGGCCGCGATCGTTCCGGCCGCGTGTGGTTCGACGATCTCGGCGTCCCTTCGCAGGACGAGCGGGCGTCCGCGTGGTTGGCCGGGCCGCCGCCGGTCGCGGAGCGGCTGCATGCGAGCCACAAGGGCAGCTATGGCGACGTCGCGGCGGTCGGCGGCGCTGCAGGGATGTCGGGAGCGGCGGTCCTCGCGGCTTCGGCGGCGCTGCACGCCGGCGCCGGTCGGGTGTACCTGTGCCCGCTGGCGCCGATCGGCGCTGCGCCGATTGCAGGTCTGCCGGAACTGATGGTGCGCGATGTCGCCGGTCTGCCGCTCGAGACGCTGAACATCGCCTGCGGCTGCGGCGGCGGCTCTGAAGTCCGGGGAGTGCTGCCGGAGATCCTGCGGCGAGCGAAGTCGCTGGTGCTCGATGCCGATGCGCTCAATGCGATTGCCGCGGAGCCGGCCTTGCAGCACGGCCTGCGCAGGAGAAGCGAGCGTGGACCGCCCACCGTGCTCACGCCGCATCCGCTCGAAGCCGCCCGGCTGCTCGGATGCACGACGGCCGAAGTGCAGGCCGATCGCCTGCGCAGTGCCACGTCACTGGGCGAACGCTTCGGCTGCGTGGTGCTGCTCAAAGGCTCCGGCTCCGTGATCGCCGCGCCCGGGCAGCTGCCGAGGATCAATCCCACCGGCAATGCCCGGCTGGCCACCGGGGGAACGGGCGATGTGCTGGCGGGTCTCGTCGCGGCGCTGCTCGCGGCCGGCGCCGACCCGATGTCGGCGGCCGCTGCCGCCGCCTACCGCCACGGATCGGCCGCCGATCACTGGCCCGAGGGCAGCGCCCTCACCGCCGGCGCGCTCGCCCGCGCGCTCTGATCAGCCGCGCCCCACGAAGGGCATCTTGGTGGCCATCACCGTGTGGAACAGCACGTTGGCTTCCGGCGGCAGGTTGGCCATGTAGAGCACCGACTGGCCGACGATGGACACGTCCATCACCGCCTCCACCGCGATATCGCCATTGGCCTGCGGCACGCCCTTGGTCATTCGCGCAGCCAGCTCGGTGAGCGCATTGCCGACGTCGATCTGGCCGACGGCGATGTCGTACTTGCGGCCGTCGAGCGAAGCCGACTTCGTGAGGCCCGTCACCGCATGCTTGGTGGCGGTGTAGGCGATGGAACCGGGGCGCGGAGCATGCGCGGAAATCGAGCCGTTGTTGATGATGCGGCCGCCGCGCGGGTCCTGCGCCTTCATCACGCGGAACGCCTCGCGGATGCAATAGAACATGCCGTTGAGGTTGGTGTCGACCACGCGCTTCCAGTCTTCGACCGAGATGTCCTCCAGCGCCGCCCCGCCCAGGCCGATGCCCGCGTTGTTGAACAGCAGGTCCACGCGGCCGAAGGCCTCGGCGGTGCGCCGGAACAGCGCCTCGACTGAAGCAGGGTCGGTGACGTCGGCCGGGACCGCCAGTGCGCGGTCGCCCGCCGCGGCCTCCTTCAACGTACCTTCCAGCGCGTCCGCGCGCCGGCCTGCCACAGCGACTTTCCAGCCGTCGGCCAGCAGCGCGAGCGCCGCCGCCTTGCCGATGCCGCTGCCGCCACCGGTGACGATGGCTACGCGTGGGGATCTGTTCCTGTCCATGTCGGTCTCTCCTCAGCGCCGCCCTTTGCGGCCCTTGCTCTTGGCGCTTGCGGCGGCCTTCTTCACGGCCGCCTTCAGGTTCTGGATCGGCGAGCGCTCGGCCGCCTTCGCCGTCTTGCGCGCGGACGCCCGCTTGCCGGAGGTCTTGCCGGACGGCCCCGGCGAAACGCCCTTCTCGCGCATCGCCCGCAGTTCCAGCTCCTCGCCTTCGCGCACCAGGCGGAAGTCGATCTTGCGGCCGTCGAGGTCGACCCGGCTGACCTGCACCCGCACGCGCGTGCCGATGGCGTAGCGGATGCCGGTTCGCTCGCCGCGCAACTCCTGCCGCGCCTCGTCGAACTTGAAGTACTCGCCGCCCAGCTCGGTGATGTGCACCAGGCCTTCGACGTACAGCGCGTCCAGCGTGACGAAGATGCCGAAGGTGGTGGCCGCGCTGACCACGCCGCTGTACTCCTCGCCGAGGTGCTCGCGCATGTACTTGCACTTGAGCCAGGCCTCCACGTCGCGGCTGGCCTCGTCGGCGCGGCGTTCGTTGGCACTGCAGTGCAGGCCGGCGGCTTCCCAGGCCTGCACCTCCCGCGTGGGCGGCGCCTTCTTCAGCTTCTGGTGGGGCGGCGCCACGCGGGTGGCCAGGCGGCGCGCCAGCTTCTCGTGCGCTTCGCCCGGCGTCGGCAGCGCGGGCAGCGTGTAGTGGGTCTTGGCGAGGATTGCCTTGATCACGCGGTGCACCAGCAGGTCCGGGTAGCGGCGGATCGGGCTGGTGAAGTGCGTGTAGGCGTCGTAGGCAAGCCCGAAGTGGCCGCTGTTGATCGGTGTGTAGATCGCCTGCTGCATCGAGCGCAGCAGCATGGTGTGGATCTGCTGCGCGTCGGGCCGCTCCTTGGTGGCCTCGGCGATCCTCTGGAACTCGCCGGGCATAGGCTCGTCGCTGATCGTGAGCCCCACGCCCATGGCCTTGAGGTAGTTGCGCAGGATCTCCTTCTTCTCCGGGGTCGGGCCTTCGTGCACCCGGTACAGGCCCGGGTGCTTGCTTTCCTGGATGTAGTCGGCGGCGCAGACGTTGGCGGCCAGCATGGCCTCCTCGATCAGGCGGTGCGCGTCGTTGCGCGTGCGCGGCACGATCTTCTCGATGCGGCCGTTCTCGTCGCAGATGATCTGCGTCTCCGTCGTCTCGAAATCGACGGCGCCGCGCGCCTGGCGCGACTTGAGCAGCGCGCGGTAGACGTCGTGCAGGTTGAGCAGGTCGCCCACCCGTTCCTTGCGGCGCTGGGCCTCGGGGCCGCGGGTGTTGGCCAGGATCGCCGCCACCTCCGTGTACGTGAAGCGGGCATGGCTCCACATCACGGCCG